>NZ_JMQM01000002.1:358763-717526 GCF_000733725.1 Nitratireductor basaltis
GCTTGGCAGCGTCGATACGCTCCTGAGCCTTCTTGCCCGGCTTTGCCTTGTTCGGGTTGGAACGCTCGGAGCGCTCGGCAAGGCCTGCATCTGCGAGGAAGCGCAGCACGCGGTCGGTCGGCAGCGCGCCGTTGTCGAGCCAATGCTTGATGCGCTCTTCGTTGAGCTTCACGCGCTCGCCATCCTTGGGCAGCATCGGGTTCCAGGAACCGACCTGCTCGATGAAGCGGCCGTCGCGCGGTGCGCGCACGTCAGCAATCACGACGTGGTAGTAGGGGCGCTTCTTGGAGCCCGCACGGGCCAGACGAATTTTCAGTGCCATGTTTTCTTCCTTTCGATAATGGCTGTTTCGGTCTTGCGGACCGAGATCTGCTTTCGGGCGCTTCAGTGCCGCCCGGATAAATTCGGATCAGGTGCTTACCTTCTCCCCCTCGCCGTTCCCGTGGCTCTCAGCAATCGCCTCGTGGTGGCGGATGACTTCCTTCACGATGAAGTTCAGGAATTTTTCTGCGAAGTCAGGATCGAGATTGGCGTCGTCGGCCAGACGGCGCAGACGCTCGATCTGCTGGGCCTCGCGGGCCGGGTCGGCTGGCGGAAGCTCATGCTCGGCCTTGAGGTGGCCCACCGCCTTGGTGCAACGGAAGCGCTCGGCCAGCATATGAATAAGGGCTGCATCGATATTGTCGATCGACGCGCGCAGTTCCAGAAGCTTCGCTTTTGCCTGATCCATGACCTTGCCCCTCTATTTCTTCTTCGGCAGGCCGGGAAGGCCACCGGGCAGACCCGGAAGGCCGCCGCCGCCAATGCCGGGAAGACCTTTCGGCAGGCCGCCCTGGGGCAGGCCCTTGCCAAGGCCTGATGCTTCAGCCTGCTTCTGCAGGGCTTCAAGCTGCTTGGGGTCCATCTTGGACAGGTCGGGCATGCCGCCCATTCCACCCATGCCACCCAGACCCATCTTGCCGGCCATGCCGCCCATGAGGCCGCGCATCATGCCGCCCTTCTTGCCCTTGCCGCCCATGGCTTTCATCATGTCGGCCATCTGGCGGTGCATCTTCAGAAGCTTGTTGATCTGGGCCGCATCCGTGCCCGAACCGGCGGCAATGCGCTTCTTGCGGCTATGCTTCAGGAGTTCGGGATTCGAACGCTCCTTCGGCGTCATCGACTGGATGATGGCAATCTGGCGGCCGAACATCTTGTCGTCGAGGCCGGCGGCAGCCATCTGGTCCTTCATCTTGCCCATGCCGGGCATCATGCCCATGATGCCACCCATGCCGCCCATTTTCTGCATCTGCGCAAGCTGATCGGCGAGGTCGTTCAGGTCGAACTTCCCCTCCTGCATCTTCTTGGCCATTGCAGCGGCTTTTTCCTGGTCGATGGTCTCGGCAGCCTTCTCGACGAGGCTGACGATGTCGCCCATGCCCAGAATGCGGTCGGCGATGCGCTTGGGATGAAATTCCTCCAGCGCGTCCATCTTTTCGCCGACACCGATCAGCTTGATCGGCTGGCCGGTGACCGCGCGCATGGAAAGGGCGGCACCGCCACGGCCGTCACCATCCATGCGGGTGAGAACGAGGCCGGTAATGCCGACGCGTTCATTGAAGTTGGTTGCGAGATTGACGGCGTCCTGACCGGTAAGCGAATCGGCCACCAGCAGTATTTCATGCGGATTGGCCGACTTCTTGATGTCGGCCATCTCGACCATCAGCGGCTCGTCGATATGGGTGCGACCGGCGGTATCGAGAATGACGACGTCATGACCGCCGAGCTTAGCTGCCTGAACGGCGCGCTTGGCGATGTCGACGGGCGTCTGGCTTGGAACGATGGGCAGTGTGGCCACATCGATCTGTTCGCCGATCTGCCTGAGCTGTTCCTGGGCTGCCGGCCGGCGCGTGTCGAGCGAGGCCATCAGGACTTTCTTGCCCTGGCGCTCCGTCAGGCGCTTGGCGATCTTGCCGGTGGTGGTGGTCTTACCCGAACCCTGCAGGCCGACCATCATGAGGACGACCGGGGCAGGCGCATTGAGATCGATGGTCTCGCCTTCGGAGCCCAGCATCTCGACAAGCTCGTCATGGACGATCTTGACGACCATCTGGCCAGGCTTCACCGATTTCAGGACTTCTGCGCCGACGGCCTTCTGCTTCACGCGGTCGGTAAAGGAACGCACGACATCGAGCGCGACATCCGCCTCGATCAGCGCACGGCGAACCTCGCGCAGCGCAGCGGAGACATCGGCCTCCGAAAGCGCGCCGCGGCCTGTCAGGCCATTCAGGATGGAGCCAAGGCGCTCCTGAAGCGATTCAAACATCCGCGTTCCTCATGATCTCGAGTCAGTCTGACCCGAGAAGTAATGGTTCCGCGCGGCGCCTTAAACCCTTGCGAACAGCCGAAAAGCACCCGGGGGCGCATCGCGCTGCCGGGTGTTGACCTCCAGGATCACCATCGATGTCATCGAAGACAGGCGCCCTGGTCGGTTGCTCGGAGTTTGCACTCGTCGCGGAAAGTTCAGCGCTCTAAACAGGAATTGCGCGCTTGAGTCAAGAAAAACGCCACCGGAGGGGATCCGGCGGCGCTTTTAGCTCAAGTTGGAACCGATTAACGCATCACATAGACGATGCGGCGGCTCTCCGGCTCAACCAGTACCGGCTGACCGTTCACATAGACATAGCGATATTCGTAGTCCGGGATCTCACGGATCTCGACGGTCTCCGGCAGGCCTGCGCCGACAACAACCTCACCTTCCAGATAGACCGGTTCGACGGCATTGGACTGGACATAGGTGCGAACCTCGGCCGGTGGTGCGGAGATCGTATCGACTGCGCCACCTGCAACAGCACCTGCTGCGCCGCCAACCACTGCGCCGACCGGGCCGCCGATGATGGCACCGGCTACGGCGCCTGTCGTTGCGCCTGTTGCCGCACCTGCACCGGTGCTGGCGGTCGATTCATAGGTCACGGCAGGAACGGCGGTTGCCGGACGCTCGGTCAGGACAACGGTTTCGCCCGTGTCGAACGAAGCGGTCAGGTAGTCGGAATAGGCCCAGCCTTCAATGCCGTCGTGGGACACGCGGCACCACTTGCTGCCATCAATGCAGCCGCCGACATTGGTGTCTTCGCTGGCACCAATCACGCCAACCACCTCATATTGGGGGCCGGGGCCGGAGCGGATGTTCAGGTCGGTCGTGGCCTTGGCCATGACTTCCGCAGAAGCGATGCCGGACATTGCTACAAGTGCTGCGCCGGCGATGCCGGATTTGAGTGCGATGGACTTCATGGGAGTTCTCCTTCTCCAGAGCTGATGAGCCATCGAACAACCTGGATTGCATTCCGGTTCCCTGTGTCTCGAAGAAGTCACGCCTCAAGCACAATCGCGCCGCAATTTGTCGTCATCTGCCGCACTTAAGGTGACTTTGTGCCCGAAGGCTGGCAACATCGCGCCAAATCAATTTCATCGATCAAGGAGAGAATCATGGCTTTGCGGGGCAGGATGGCACTTGCTGCCACTGTGGTAGCAGGTGCGTTGCTTGCATCAGGTGGGGCATATGCAGCGCAATGTGGCAACAACGCTGCAGGTTTTGAAAACTGGAAGGCGCAGTTCACCCAGGAAGCGGCAGCACGTGGTGTCGGCCAGCGTGCATTGGGCGCGTTGAAGAGCACGCGCTATGCGTCCAAGACGATCGCAGCCGACCGCGGCCAGAAAAGCTTCAAGCTCTCGCTGAACAGTTTCATGCAGAAGCGGGGCGCCAATGCGATCATCTCGCGTGGCAAAAGCATGAAGAAGAAGCACGGCAAGATGCTTTCCAATATCGAGCGTCGCTACGGTGTGCCGGCTGGCCCGCTTCTGGCGATCTGGGGCATGGAAACCGGTTTCGGTGGCTTTCTTGGCAACCAGAACATCCTGTCTGCGGTGGCAACGCTTGCCTATGACTGCCGCCGTTCGGAGTTCTTTACAGGCCATCTCTATGGCGCGCTGACCATGATCGATCGCGGCATGATGAGCGCCGATGCCAAGGGTGCGGCCCATGGCGAGATCGGTCAGACTCAGTTCCTGCCGGGAAATGCACTGAAATACGGCGTTGACGGCAATGGCGATGGCCGCGTGGACATGATCCGCTCGTCTGCGGACGCGCTCGCTTCCACCGCCAACTTCCTACGCGCCCATGGCTGGCGTGCCGGTGCTGGCTACCAGCCGGGTCAGCCAAACTTCCGCGCGATCCAGGGCTGGAACGCAGCCAGCGTCTATCAGCAGGCCATCGCCATCATAGCCAAGGAAATCGATGGGTGAGGAGCGTTCCGCGCAGCGGACAGAAAGCCAATGATTTGGCTTTCTGAGCGACGAACGCCCGGAGCCATAGCGTAGGGCCGGCAGAGCGTTCCGCGCAGCGGACAGAAAGCCAATGATTTGGCTTTCTGAGCGACGAACGCCCGGAGCCATAGCGTAGGGCCGGCAGAGCGTTCCGCGCAGCGGACAGAAAGCCAATGATTTGGCTTTCTGAGCGCCAAACGCCCGGAGCCATAGCGCAGGGCCGGCGGAGCGGTCGGCTCGATATGCGACAAAGAAAAAGCCGGGGGCTTCGCCTCCGGCTTTTTCGTTGAGTGCTTGAGGCTGCCGGATTACCGGCCGCGCTTCCTTGCTGCCAGCGTACGCAGGCGCAGGGCGTTCAGCTTGATGAAGCCGGCTGCGTCTTTCTGGTCATAGGCGCCCTGGTCGTCCTCGAATGTCACGAGGGCGTCGGAATAGAGTGATTTGTCGGACTTGCGACCGGTAACGATGACATTGCCCTTGTAGAGCTTGAGGCGGACTTCGCCTTCCACGTCTTCCTGGCTCTTGTCGATAGCCGCCTGCAGCATCTCGCGCTCCGGCGAGAACCAGAAGCCGTTGTAGATGAGCTCGGCATAGCGCGGCATCAGCTCATCCTTCAGGTGAGCAGCACCACGGTCGAGGGTCAGCGATTCCATCGCGCGGTGGGCGGCGAGAAGGATCGTGCCGCCTGGCGTTTCGTAGACGCCGCGCGACTTCATGCCGACATAGCGGTTTTCGACAAGGTCGATACGCCCGATGCCATTGTCGCGGCCAAGGTCGTTCAGGCGTGCCAGAATCGTGGCAGGCGACAGTGCCTCGCCATTGATGGCGACCGCATCACCCTTCTCGAACTGGATTGTGATTTCCGTCGGCTCGTCCGGCGCATCGAAAGGCGAGACGGAGCGCTGGTGAACATATTCCGGCGGCTCTGCCCACGGATCTTCCAGCACCTTGCCCTCGGAAGAGGAGTGCAGAAGATTGGCGTCGACGGAGAAGGGAGCTTCACCCTGCTTGTCCTTCGGTACCGGAATCTGATGCGCCTCGGCGAAGTTGAGAAGGTCGGTGCGAGACTTGAAGGTCCAGTCACGCCAGGGCGCAATCACCTTGATGTCGGGGTTCAGCGCATAGGCGGAAAGCTCGAAACGGACCTGATCGTTGCCCTTGCCGGTCGCACCGTGAGCGATGGCATCGGCACCGGTTTCCTCTGCGATCTCGACAAGACGCTTGGAAATCAGCGGACGGGCGATGGAAGTGCCAAGCAGATAGACGCCCTCGTACAGCGCGTTGGCGCGGAACATCGGGAAGACGAAATCGCGCACGAATTCCTCGCGCACATCCTCGATGTAGATTTCCTTGATGCCGAGCAGTTCGGCTTTCTTGCGCGCCGGCTCCAGCTCGTCGCCCTGACCGAGGTCGGCAGTGAAGGTGACAACCTCCGCGCCAAGCTCCGTCTGAAGCCATTTGAGGATGATGGAGGTGTCTAGCCCGCCCGAATAGGCAAGCACGACCTTCTTTACGTCTTTGAGATCAGCCATGGTCTTTTCCGGTATTGTGGTGCCTGGTGCCCCAGATCGCCTTGGCGGCGAGTGAAGAATTCGGCCCGACTTTTATCAGGAAAAGACGCGGGAGCAAGACAGGCTGCCTGCGCAAGGAGTTTGGGGCGCCGAAGCGCCCCGAGAGTATCACTGGCAGTTCTGGATCGCGTTGAGTGCGGCCGTGATGCCGGAGAGCGAGAAGGTGTAGCCGGTGTCGTTGCCACGACCGGACTTCGCTGCCACCTTCATGTCAGTTCCTGCCTTCATGGCTGCCACGAGCTGCGGCTCTTCGGCGGCATTTTCCAGCCATGCGGATTTGCCCTGGGTAAACATGGCAAAGCTGCGGCTGCCAACGGTGACGGTTACCTTGGAACCTTCCTGCAGGGTGTAGTCGGCGATGAATTGGGGCTCATAGGCAACGTTCTGGCCCGGCTTCTGGCTGACGAAGAAGAAGATGTCGCCGTGATTGAGGCTCGCCGGGGTCTTTTCCTTCGGAACGCTCATGACATAGCAAACCTTGCCGTTGTCGGACTGGTAGCTGTAGACGCCCCAGTCATTGTGCTGGGAAACTGCCTTTGCCTGAGCGAATGCCGAACCACCCGTGGCGACAGCGGCGAGAAGAATGAGCGACGAGATAATTCCACGCATTTTTTTTAACCGTATCTTTGTCTGCCGTGAATGACGAGTGCGGGACGGGAAGTGTGTGTCCGCGATGAAGTTCACTTCATCATTATTTAATCAGGGTTACCAAAGGGTGAAGCGGCATCCGCACCTGCCACATCGGCCCCCAAAGTTTTTGAACTGACGCTCATTGAGAACGCCCCGAATGCCCCATTCCCTTGGTTCAACCGGATGAAAAAGGCAAGATTTTGACTGGGTTCCAGCGAGGCGTTTACGCGAATTGTCAGTTTGGTCCGTCTTCCAGCGCCTGGCGGGCGGCAAGACGGTGGGCCGGCGTGATGTGGCTGCGCACCATATTGAGAGCGGCAGCCAGGACCGCGGCATCGTCGGTGAAGCCGAGGCCCAGGATCACATCCGGTATCGTGTCGAAGGGGAGCACGAAATAGGCCAGTGCCGCCAGCAGAACAGCCCGCACGCGAGCAGGCGTCTGGCGGTCGAGCGCGCAGTAATAGCCGGCCACGAGATCTTCCATGAACGGGAGCTGGCGCGCAGCCTTGGTGGCGGTCTTCCAGAACTTTGCCCTTACCCGCTCTTCGCGCGTCTGGTTCTCGCGCTCATCGCCGGGCTCGAGAATCTCGCCAATTTTCACATCGTCCATCATGACATTTCATGTGGGGGGCAACGCCGTATATGCAAGACCGGGATCACGGGGCGATCCTGTCGATCGCCTGGGCCATGGCGATGTCGCGCGTGCTCAAGCCGCCAGCATCATGGGTCGTGAGCCGGATATCCACGCGGTTATAGACATTCTTCCATTCGGGATGGTGGTCCATCTTTTCTGCGATCAGAGCAACGCGAGTCATGAAGGCGAAGGCTGCCGAGAAGTCGGAAAAGCGGAAGCCGCGGACAATGGCATCGCCAGCCGTTTCCACTTCCCAGCCGTCAAGTTCGCTAAGCTTTTCCTTAGCGGTCTTGGGGTCGAGCTTTTCCACAGTCATGCTATAAGTGCTCCATATCAATTGCTCGTTTCGGGATAGCCGCTTGTCCGACAGTTCCATTTCAGTGCTTTTCGTCTGCCTTGGCAATATCTGCCGTTCACCCCTGGCCGAGGGTGTTTTTCGCGACGTTCTCGACGAGCATGGCCTGGGCGACCGTTTCCGGTTGGACTCGGCAGGAACGGGGGCATGGCATATCGGAGCAGCGCCCGACCGGCGTGCAATTGCCGTTGCTGCCCGTCACGGCGTGGATATCAGCGGGTTGCGCGGCAGGCAGGTGGAACCTGCGGATTTCAGTCGCTTTGACCATGTCATGTGCATGGATGCGCGTAATCTGCGGGTCCTGCGCCAGCTCAGCCCGCTGAATGCGCCCACCAAGGCACATCTCTTCATGGAATATGCGGGCTTGGGCGAGGTGGACGTGCCCGATCCCTTTTATGGCAGCGATGAGGGCTTTGAGACCGTCTATCAGATGATCCGCGAAGCATCGGAAGCGCTGGCCACCAGATTTGCCGAACGTGAAGGCTCGGCACTGATGAGAGGCCAGGCTTCCTCGATAACGTAGGGTCCACCGCCGACCGAATCTCTCGACGACATCAGGACAAAGCGCCCGACCCGGAAGGGGAGAGTTTGGAAATTTCCGCGCGCGGACAGGTAATGCGCGACCGCATGAGGGCTGGCATTGCGCAGTCTCGCCAGTGTGACATGGGGCGTAAATTTCCGTGGATCCGGGCTCAGGCCAAGTCTCTGGCAGATGCGGGCGATTTCGCCTTGCAGCGCGTGTAGATCCGGTGAGGCTGCAACGCCTGCCCATATGGAATGTGGTTTTTTCTGCCCGAATGCACCGACGCCCGAAAGCGTCAGATTGAAGGAGGGCCGCCGAATTCTGTCCAACGCATTGGCGACCTCGTCGGCGACGTGACCTTCCACGTCTCCAATGAATCGCAATGTCAGATGGTAGTTTTCGACATCGATCCAGCGGGCTCCGGGCAGACCACCTCGCAGGAGCGAGAGTGATAGCGCGGCATCGCGCGGAATCTCGAGGGCGGAAAACAGGCGCGGCATAAGCGACCTCCCCGAATCTCTATGTCTGACAGGAATCGAATCATTCTTCCGTGGGCTGGGCAAGCTGTTTTTCGTTTGGCTCAGAGTTGTCCGCAGCCTGTTGATCGAGAAGCTCTTCCACATGGGGAAGGAGGTTCTCGACAATACGCGCAACACCCTTCTCGTTTGGATGCATGCCGTCGGAAAGCAGCAGGTCGCGTTCGGCTGCCACGCCTTCCATGTAGAAGGGCATCAGCGCCACCTGTTTTTCTTCCGCAAGGTTTGGAAAGATGGCGTTGAACCTCTCCTGATAATCTGCGCCCAGATTGGGTGCGGCATACATACCGGCCAGGAGCACGATCTGCCCGCGCGTCTTCAGCCGGTCGATGATCTGGGCCAGGTTCTTCCTTGTCGCCTCGGGCGTGATGCCGCGCAGCATGTCATTGGCGCCGAGTTCCACGATCACGAGATCGGCTTCCTGCGGAACGGACCAGTCGAGACGCGAAAGTCCGCCGGACGTGGTGTCCCCCGACACGCCGGCATTCGCAACTTCCACGTCATAGCCGTTGGCGCGCAGGGCTTCCTCGAGCCGATCCGGCACGCTTTCGCCCGGAGGCAATTGGTAGCCGGCCATCAGGCTGTCGCCGAGCGCGACAATGCGCACGGGTTCCGCTCTTGCAGCCGTGCAAAAGGCCGCGAAGACCGCGACAAGTAGCAGCAATGGCAGGTTCCTGGCGATTTTAAACGAAGCCGAGTCTTTCAATAACATCTGGCACATCCCATATTTGCCGGGTTCCAATGTCAGCACTGAAGCGCCCGACCCTTTTTGCCTATATAGGACGACCCGCCCGTGACAGTACCCGTGATCGCCCTCAAGAATCTTCGTTTGCGCCTTGGAGAGGGCGCTTCTTCGGTGGACGTCCTCAAGGATGTCAGCCTGCAGGTCGAAAAAGGCCAATCGACGGCAATCGTCGGTCCCTCGGGTTCCGGGAAGTCCACCCTGCTGATGGTCATGGCTGGCTTGGAGCGCGTGGATGCAGGCGAAGTGCATGTGGCGGGTGAGAGCCTGCACATCCTATCGGAGGATGCGGTCGCTGCCTTTCGGGGCCGCACCATCGGCATTGTCTTCCAGTCCTTCCACTTGATCCCGAACATGACGGCGCTGGAAAATGTGGCGGTGCCGCTGGAACTTGCAGGTCATCCAGATCCCTTCAAGCTTGCAGGCGAAGAGCTCGCCGCGGTCGGGCTGAAGGATCGCGTGACCCATTATCCCGGGGAATTGTCTGGTGGTGAGCAGCAGCGTGTGGCCATAGCGCGTGCACTCGCACCGGCGCCTGCGATCATGATTGCAGACGAGCCGACGGGTAATCTCGATCAGGCAACCGGGCGACAGATCGCCGATCTTCTCTTTGACAAGGCGCGTGAGCGGGGAACCACATTGGTTCTTGTCACGCATGACCCGACACTTGCCGCACGATGCGACCGCCAGGTTTCGATGAGATCGGGGCGCATCGAAGTGCCTCAGGCCACCCAGGCGGCGGAGTAGGCCAATGGCAGATGCACAGACTGCCACGATGGAAGGCCGCGTTGAGGCGGGTGGGTTCAAGACCCGGGGCGTTGGCGGCTTTCGTCTGGCCCTGCGCTTCGCTCTGCGCGAAATGCGCGGCGGGCTGTCCGGGTTCTTCATCTTTCTGGCCTGTATCGCGCTGGGTGTGGCTGCCATAGGCGGTGTGAATTCGGTCGCCAGCGCCATACAGAGTGCGGTCAATGAGCAAGGGCAGGAGCTGCTGGGCGCAGATATCCGCTTCGAACTGAACCAGCGGACGGCGACGGACGAAGAGGCGCAGTGGCTGAACAGCCTGGGTGAGGTCGCCGAAAGCGCGAATATGCGCTCCATGGCCCGCCTCGTGGATGCATCCGATCAGGCTCTGGTCGAGGCCAAGGCGGTCGACGCTTCCTACCCGCTCTACGGTGTTCTCGAGACCGAGCCGGCGCTTTCGCATGAGGCGCTTTTCGGCCTTCATGGTGATGTTCATGGTGCGGCAGTGGCGCCGCTTCTGCTTGACCGCCTGGGTCTGGAACTTGGCGATCAACTGCTTTTGGGCAACCAGACCTTCGAATTGCGGGCGACGATCACCAATGAGCCGGACGCGGTTTCAGACGGTTTCGGATTTGCCCCGCGCATGCTGATTTCGCTGGAGGGGCTCGAGGCCGCAGGGCTCGTGCAGCCGGGTAGTCTTGTGGAGCATACCTACAAGATCCGGCTGGATGGAAATGTGTCGGATACCGACTTGCGCGCCTTGCGTGAGGAAGCCAGTCGCCAGTTTCCCGAGGCGGGATGGAGCGTGAGGACGAGGGAGAACGCAGCGCCGTCTCTCGCTTCGAACGTCGAACGCTTCTCGCAGTTCCTGACCCTGGTTGGGCTGACCGCACTGGTGGTCGGTGGCGTCGGTGTCGCCAATGCCGTCAGGGCCTATCTCGACGGCAAGCGCACCGTCATCGCTACCTTCAAGAGCCTCGGTGCTTCAGCGGGCTTTGTCGTTTCCGTCTACCTCATCCAGATCATGATCATTGCGCTGATCGGTATCGCAATTGGGCTTGTTCTGGCGGCCTTGATGCCGTTCGCTGCAAGTGCAGCGCTGGCAAATGTCCTGCCCGTGCCCAGCGAAGCCGGCCTTTATCCGCTGGCGCTCGGCCTGGCAGCGGTCTTCGGTGTGCTGACCACGCTTGCCTTTGCGCTGCTGCCGCTGGGGCGTGCCCGCGATGTGCCGGCCACGGCGCTTTTCCGCGAAATGGGGATTGCAACAGGTCGCTGGCCGCGTCTTTCCTATCTCGTTACGTCCGCCGGGCTCGCCGCATTGTTGGCCGTGCTGGCCATCGCCTATGCCGAAGACAAGCGGGTGGCTATGGTCTTTGTGGGCGGCATGGTCGCTGCCTTCCTGATCCTGCGTCTCGTGGCGAGCGCGGTCCAATGGCTCGCACGGCGCGCTCCGCGCATTCGGTCGACTGCGCTGCGGCTGGCGGTGGGCAATATCCACCGGCCCGGTGCCTTGACACCCTCAGTCGTTCTGGCGCTTGGATTGGGGCTGACGCTTCTGGCAACGCTTGCCATGATCGACGGCAATCTGCGCCGTCAGATCTCCGGCAATCTGCCCGAAATCGCACCCAACTTCTTCTTTGTCGACATTCAGTCGCATGAAGTCGACCAGTTCACGCAGATCGTTGAGGACGAAGCGCCGGAAGGCAAGCTGATCAAGGTGCCGATGCTGCGCGGACGCATCACCGCGCTCAATGGCGTGGATGTACGTGAGATCACGCCTCCGGCTGAGGGCGGGTGGGTGCTGCGAGGCGATCGTGGGCTGACCTATGCGATCAACCAGCCGGAAAATTCCAGCTTGAGCGAAGGCGAATGGTGGCCTGCCGACTACCAGGGCGAGCCACTCGTTTCCTTCACTGAAGAAGAGGGCAAGGAACTCGGGCTCGAGCTTGGCGACACGATCACCGTGAATGTGCTCGGTCGCAGCGTAACGGCGAGGATTGCGAGTTTCCGGCAAGTGGAATGGGAAACCCTGGCGATGAACTTCGTCATGGTATTCTCTCCGAACACCTTTGCGGGTGCACCCCATGCCTGGCTGGCGACGCTTACCGATGAGAATGCGACCTCCCAAGGCGAAGCCTCGCTTCTCAATGCAGTCACGCGCAACCTGCCCACCGTGACGACGGTGCGGGTGAAGGATGCGCTGGACGTGGTCAATTCTCTGGTCAGTCAGCTTGCGACCGCCATCAGAGCCGCCGCGGCAGTGGCACTGATCGCATCTGTTCTGGTGCTTTCAGGTGCGCTGGCCGCCGGCAACCGGGCGCGGGTTCATGACGCCGTCGTATTGAAGACGCTGGGTGCGACGCGGCGGGTGCTGATATCGGCCTTCGCCATGGAATATATGCTGCTTGGGCTGGCAACAGCGGTCTTTGCGCTGCTTGCCGGAACTGCAGCCGCATGGTTCGTGGTGTCGCAGATCATGACTCTGCCCTGGGAGTTTCTCCCCGATGTCGCCGTTCTGACGATAGTTCTGGCGCTGGTGATGACGGTCGGTTTCGGCCTGATCGGAACCTGGCGCGTGCTTGGGCACAAGGCGGCCCCGATCCTGCGCAATTTGTAGTCGGGCAGGTATGGAAAAGCGTTAACCATGTGAGAACTTTGCGTTCCCACATGGATGAAGATGTCGCAGCGCTGCCGATTGCAGCACTGTGGGTCTTGTCGTGGACACAAACAGCTATCATATTTACATCACGCATGCTGGACTCCCGCCAGCGGCGAGCGGCTGATCGAGCCGACACCGGACGGGAGAGTAGCTAGAAAGAGGAATTCAATGGCTGACCTTCGCAATTACCAGGCGCGTGTGGCCACCGGCGCTCGTGCCGATGCGGCCATAGACGAGGGCCTGCGCGCCTATATGCTCAAGGTGTACAACCTGATGGCGATTGGCCTGGCTTTGACCGGCGTCGCTGCATTGGCCACCTACAACATGGCTGTTTCCGACGGCCAGCTGACCGCATTCGGCCAGCTCATCTATGCCAGCGCCTTCCGCTGGGTCGTGATCCTTGCGCCGCTGGCGCTCGTGTTCTTCATGAGCTTCCGTATCGACAAGCTGAGCGTAGCAGCTGCGCAAACCACCTTCTGGGTCTATTCGGCGCTGGTTGGCCTGTCGCTCTCCACGATCTTCCTCGTCTATACGGGCGAGAGCATCGTGCGTACCTTCTTCATCACGGCCGCATCCTTCGGTGCGCTGTCGCTCTGGGGCTACACTACAAAGCGTGACCTTTCGGGCATGGGCTCGTTCCTGTTCATGGGCCTGATCGGCATCATTCTTGCCTCGATCGTGAACATCTTCCTGGGCTCCAGCGCCCTGCAGTTCGCGATTTCCGTGATCGGCGTGCTGGTCTTTGCCGGCCTCACCGCCTATGACACGCAGCAGATCAAGGAAATGTATTACGAGGGTGACAGCACGCTGGTCGCCGGTCGCAAGGCCATCATGGGCGCGCTGCGGCTCTATCTCGACTTCATCAACCTGTTCATGTTCCTGCTCCAGTTCCTGGGCAATCGCGAATAGCAGGTTGGCATAGTCTGCTGATGAGGGCGGTCTTCGGGCCGCCCTTTTCTTTTGGTGGTGATGGTGCGAAATAGCGGCGACACCTCACGAACGAGACTTCAATGACCATCGACATCCGTCCCGCAACCTATGAAGACATACCGGCCATCACGCGCATCTACGCCCATTCCGTGGACCACGGAACCGCGACCTATGAGCTGGAAGCACCGGACGAGGCGGAGATGCGTCGGCGTTTCGATGCACTGACCGGCGAGGGCTATCCCTTCATTGTCGCCTGCGAAGGCAATATCGTGCTTGGCTACGCCTATGGTGGACCGTTTCGCGCCCGTCCCGCCTATCGCTTCATGGTGGAAGACTCGATCTATCTGGCGCCGGATGCGCAGGGGAAGGGGCTTGGCAAGAAGCTCATGCATGCGTTGATCGCCGAGTGCCGCAATCGCGGCTACCGCCAGCTCCTGGCCGTTATCGGCGATGGTTCGGAAAAGAGCCCGTCAGTGCGCCTGCACACCTCTTGCGGCTTCACCCATTGCGGCGTTCTGGTCGGCAGTGGCTACAAGCACAACCGCTGGCTGGACACCACGTTCATGCAGCTGGAGCTGAATGGCGGAAACCAGACGCCGCCCGATCCGGAAAGCGTGCCGGAGCGACATTTCCGCAAGAGCGACCTCGCCAAGGCCTGATACTCAGGCCACGTCGAGCATGATCTTGCCGATATGGTTGCTTTCCTCCATGTGCTCGTGAGCACGCCATGCCTCGGTCAGCGGATAAATCATGTCCATGACCGGAGCGATCTTGCGCGCGGCGAGGAGTGGCCAGACATGGGCTTCCAGCTCATTGGCGATCCGGCCCTTGAATGCAGTGGAGCGCGGGCGCAGCGTCGAGCCCGTATGGGTTAGCCGCTTGACCATGAGCCTGGAGAAATTCACCTCGGCGGTTGCACCACCCAGAAATGCGATCTGCACGATGCGGCCGTCGAGTGCAGCAGCGGAGTAGTTGCGGTTCACATAGTCGCCACCGACCATGTCGAGGATCACGTCCGCGCCGCGGCCGTCGGTGACCTCCTTGACCACCTCAACGAAGTCTTCGGTCTTGTAGTTGATGGCCCGGTCCGCGCCGAGTTCGGTGCAGGTATTGCATTTTTCGTCCGAGCCCGCAGTGGTGATCACTTTCGCACCGAAGGCTTTTGCAAGCTGAATTGCCGTCGTTCCGATTCCCGACGATCCGCCATGGACCAGAAATGTCTCGCCTTCCGTCAGGCCGCCGCGCTGGAACACGTTGTGCCAGACGGTGAAGTAGTTTTCGGGAAGGCCGGCGGCTTCGGTAAAGGTGAAGCCGTGGGGCAGGGGAAGGGCGTTGGACTCATGCGTCAGGCAATATTGCGCGTAGCCGCCGCCGGGCACCAGAGCAGTCACCTCGTCGCCCACCTGCCAGCGACGCACATTCGGGCCGCAGGCGGCAACGGTGCCTGAAACTTCGAGCCCGGGCAGATCCGATGCGCCCGGGGGCGGTGGATAAAGGCCCTGTCGCTGTGCAACATCCGGCCTGTTTACACCCGCTGCCTGCACCTTGATCAATATCTCGCCCTCGCCCGGACGCGGTACGGCACGTTCCACCGGCTTCAGCACGCGCGGGCCGCCGGGCTCGCTGATTGCTATGGCGGTCATCACATCTGGCAGGCTGGTTGCGGACATGGGGCGATCCTTGCATTGCTGGCAGGCGAACGCGGTGCCAAACTGGCACCACAATCGGTTCGGATTGAATCGTGCGATCAAGCCTATTTATGGTGCAAGCTGCCGCTCGGCAAATGGAGGAATGAGAATGGCAGAGCCTGATGATGAAACCACCCGGAGCGCGCGGCGTTTCCAACCGGGACAGGACCTCTACGGAATTTCCATCGACGAGCTTCAGCAGATTGCCGCCGTCCTGAAGGAAGAGATCACACGCATCGAGCGGGAGATTGCCTCACGTGACAGCACGAAAGCCGCGGCCGAAGCGCTTTTCAAAAACGGCTAGGCGTGTCACCAGCCTGCTGTACGCGACTCACCCTTGAAGTTCACCCACATACTGCCAACCCTCCGCCTGACTGGCACAAGCGAAACGGACCAGCCATGATTTCTTCTATCGGCCCCATCGTAGCTCTCCTGTTTGGCACTGCATTCCTTCTCAGTGCTTCCGGTCTGCATGGCTTGCTCCTGCCGCTGCGTGGTCAGATCGAAGGTTTCTCGCCCGCATCGCTCGGCCTGCTTGGTACCGCCTGGGCGGGCGGCTTCATCGCAGGGTGCTATCTGGCACCGCGCCTGGTGCGGCGCGTTGGACATGTGCGGGCCTTCGGTGCCTTTGCGGCTGGGGCTGCCATCATCGCACTGCTGTCGGGCATGTTCATCGACCCGATCTTCTGGTTCGTCCTTCGGGTTGGTACCGGTTTTGTCATGGCAGGTGCATTCATGGTGATCGAGAGCTGGCTCAACGAGCGCGCCACGAACGAGACGCGCGGCAGTGTCTTTGCCATCTACATGATGGTAACCCATGCGGCGATCATGGTCGGGCAGATGGTGGTGACGCTGGGTGATGTCTCGAACGCCATGCTCTTCATGTTCACCGGCATCTTGTTCTGCCTGGCGCTTCTGCCTACCGCCATCTCCACCGCGATCACGCCTGCACCGCTGGCCGATGTATCCATAGACCTGAAGGGACTTTACGCCAATTCGCCCGTCGCTTTCGTGGGTTGTCTCCTGATTGGCATCGCCAATGGTGCATGGGGCACGCTTGGCGCCGTCTACGGCGCGGAAGTGGGAATCAGCACGCTCGAAATCGCGATCATGATGAGTATTGCGGTTCTTGCTGGGGCGCTTGCCCAGCTCCCCGCCGGTCGCCTGTCCGACAGGACGGATCGCCGTTACGTGCTGGCCGCAGCTGCCGTCGGTTCAGCCCTTGTTGCAATCGTCATCTTCGCCATGGCGCCGCGCTCGGGCTCGATCATCATCGCACTCGTCGCGTTCTATGGGCTGCTTGCTTACACGCTCTATTCAATCGTCGTCGCACACGCGAATGACCATGCCGATTCGAGTGATTTCGTGAAGGTTTCGAGCGGGCTTCTTCTGCTTTATGGAGCGGGCACCATGGCCGGGCCGATCCTTGCGGGTGTCATGATGCAGTTCCTGCGGGCGGAGAGCCTGTTTCTTGTGACAGGTGTCGCGCATCTGGGGGTTGCCGGCTATGCGCTCTTCCGCGTTGCTCAGCGTGCGCCCGTGCCGGTTGAAGAGAGGGAAGCCTTTACCGCACTTCCCTCGGAGCGCACCGTCACGCCGCAAACCATCGTTCTTGATCCGCGCGTGGATGAGGACGAGCAGCAGCTTTGAAAGCCATCTGTCATACAGGCGTGTAAAGACCGCGATACGGGTGGCGCACCGCGGTCAGAAGTTCCGGGCAGCCAGGTGCCCGGAATGGTTGGCTATGTCAGTGGTGAGTATGCGGTTTCCGCAGGGTTTCAAGCTGGTCCTTGATCGCCAGCTTGCGCCGTTTGAGCCTGGCTATTTCAAGCTCGTCCACCGAGGGATGCAATAATGCTTCGTCGATTTCACGCTGAAGATCTCCGTGCTTGCGCTGCAGTTCTTCAAGATGTGAATCAAGCGACATGGTAGGCTCTCCTTCCGTTCCTCGTGGTCCGTCTGAACGCCAACCCGCCCCATATCAGACGGTAGGAAGCAACTGTGCCATTCGTGTGGCCGCTTGTCGAACATTCAGTGGTAGGATTCCGCTCGTCGGCAAAATGTGATATGGGGCCATGGCCCGCGCGGCGAACCGAGCTGCAGGCGGGCTTTCAGCACCGAGCGGAGCTTTTCGACCGTGAACCATTCGGAACAGGAACAGGCCGACATCCGGCTGGAATTTGCCCGCCTAAAGCAGGAACATGCGGATTTCGATGCGGCCATCAACGCGATGATGTCGACAGGCTGCGACCCGCTTCAGATCCAGCGCATGAAGAAGAAGAAACTGTCGCTGAAGGATCGTCTGCAGGAGCTGGAAGACCAGATCATCCCGGACATAATCGCCTGACCTCGCATTGACGGGGCGGCTTTTGCACAGGCTTCATCTGTGGCAATCGCTTTCGTCTGAACGTCCAGACATTTGCGTGACGCTCAAAATGCGCTAGAGCGATCTGCAAATTCGGGCGGATGAGGATCATCATGAAGCAAAGCGATGTCGCCATCATCATGGGCAGCCAGTCGGACTGGGCCACGATGCGCCATGCCGCCGAAACGCTTGATGCGCTGGAGATCGGGTTTGATGCGCGCATTGTTTCGGCTCATCGCACCCCGGACCGTCTCTATGAATTTGCCAAGGGCGCTCGCGGGGAAGGCTTCAAGGTGATCATTGCGGGTGCGGGCGGTGCAGCCCACCTGCCCGGCATGGCCGCCGCACTCACACCGCTGCCGGTCTTCGGCGTGCCTGTTCAAAGCAAGGCGCTGTCCGGTCAGGATTCACTCCTTTCCATCGTGCAGATGCCGGCCGGAATTCCGGTTGGGACCCTGGCGATCGGGAGAGCCGGTGCGGTGAATGCCGCATTGATGGCAGCCGCCGTGCTCGCCCTCAATGACGAGGCGTTGGCTGACCGGCTTGATGCCTGGCGCGCGAAGCAGGCTGCCAATGTCGCGGAAAAGCCGGTGGATGACGCATGAAGAATATGCTTCCTCCCGGCAGTGTGATCGGAATTGTGGGGGGCGGGCAGCTTGGGCGGATGCTCGTGACCGCTGCCGCGCGGCTGGGCTACCGCACCGTGGTTCTCGAGCCGCAGGAAGACTGTCCCGCCGGTCAGGTGGCAGGTGAGCTTATCGCGACGGCTTATGACGATCCTCACGGCCTGAAGCGGCTGTCGGAGGCAAGTGACGTCATCACCTACGAGTTCGAGAATGTTCCGGTCATAACGGCCCGCAGTCTCGCCGAAGCGACGCCTGTCTATCCGCCGCCGGAGGCTTTGGAGGCCGCGCAGGATCGATTGGCCGAAAAGCTCTTTCTCAACTCCAGCGGCATCGAGACCGCGCCATTCAAGTCCGTGGACGATCAGGCAGGGCTCGAAGCTGCGCTGAAGGCTTTTGACGGCAATGGCGTGTTGAAGACGCGGCGATTCGGCTATGACGGCAAGGGACAGCGCGTCTTTCGCAATGCATCTGTCGATGACGCCAAGAATGTCTTTGCCGAAATGGGCAATGTGCCCCTCATACTGGAAGGCTTCGTGCATTTCGAGCGAGAGATCTCCGTCATCGCGGCCAGGGCGGTGGACGGCGCGGTTGCAAGCTATGATCCGGCGGAAAACATCCACCGTGACGGCATCCTGCACCAGTCAATCGTTCCGGCAGCCTGCAGCGCCGATACGGCAGTTGCAGCACGCAGCATTGCAGAGCAGATCCTGACGTCGCTGGATTATGTCGGGGTCATCGGTGTCGAGTTTTTCGTTCTTCCAGACGGGCGACCGATCGTGAACGAATTTGCACCACGCGTTCATAATTCGGGTCACTGGACCGAAGCCGCGTGTAGCTGTTCGCAGTTCGAGCAGCATATTCGCGCGGTTGCGGGCATGCCGCTGGGCACCACGCGGCGCCTTGCGGACTGCGAAATGGAGAATTTCCTGGGCGCGTACGAGCATCGGCTGCCGGATTTGTCGCGCGAGCCGGATGTCGTGCTCAATCTCTACGGCAAGGCCGAAGCGCGGCCCGGCCGCAAGATGGGTCATTTCACGCGGCTGAAGCGAAAGGCGGACTGACCTGCGTCAGGGGTTGCACGACAGATCGCCTTCCTCGCACTCCCCCGCCTTGCGCAATTGTTCGGTGCGCGCCTTTGTCAGGTCTTCCAGACAACCCGCCCGCACCGTGGGGTAGATCGAACCCGTGCGGCTTGAAAAGGTGCGGAAGTCGCATTCCGCATCGCGAAACCTGATCCAGGCGCGCTGAGCATCACGCAGGGCGTTCCGCAGATCCTCCTGTTCGGCATAACCGGCTACAAGCTCGCCATAGGCTTCATTCAGCGCCTGGTCTGCCTCTTCAAGGCTTTGAGCCGTGCACTGGTTCATCTCTGCCTGGGTGATCGCATTGCTGCAATCCAGTGCTGCTGCGGGGGTGAGTGTGGAGAGCAGGAGTGCTGCACAGGCAACGAAGCGGAAAGACATGATAAAAAATCCCGGTTTCACATAAAGCAAGCAATCGGATCTGAAGTGCGTGACCATTAAAGCCGGTTTGCGGGCCGGGGCAAGCTTGACAGGAGGGGCGTTGCTCCGTTAAAGCCACATGCGAATTCAGGCGCGCCCGAAAACCAAGGCGCGCTTTGTTGTAAGGCGCTGGCCACGGCCAAGTGCCGCGTGGCTGATGGACAGGCAGAACAATGAAGATCAAGAACTCGCTCAAGGCGCTCAAGACCCGCCATCGTGAAAACCGCATGGTGCGTCGCAAGGGCCGTATCTACATCATCAACAAGTCCAACCCGCGCTTCAAGGCGCGTCAGGGCTGATGCTGCGGCTGGCATTTTTGCCGGCCTGATTACGTAGATTTGACTTTTTTCGGACATGAGGGGCGGCTAGGCTGCCCCTTATGTTTTTCTTGCGCGCCATATTCGCTGCTTTTCTGCTTGTGGTTGTCCCCGCACCTATCGCTCATGCGCAGGGAACGGGTGAGACCGAGGCTTCCCTTTCGCCGGCCGAGCGCCTCGAGGCGCTTTATGCGCGACTGCGTGCGGAGCGGAATGAAGCCGCTGCACGTCGCGTTGCAGAGCAAATCCGAGATGCATGGGCCAGCCAGGGCGGCGAAACCGCCGAACTTCTGATCGATTGGGCGCAAAGTGCCGCGCGTGAAGACAAGTTTCATGTGGCCCTCGATCTCATCGATCAGGTCACGCTTCTCTATCCGGGCTACGCCAACGGATTCAATGCCCGTGCGACGATCCATCTGATGCGCGGTGAGATGGGGCAGGCGATGGCGGATTTCTACCGTGTCCTGTCCATGGAGCCCCGGCATTTCGAGGCCATGGCGGGCGTGGCCGGCATCTTGCGTTCGCAAGGTCTGGAAGAGCAGGCACTCGGCATCTATCGGCGCATGCTTGAAGTCTATCCAATGCAGCGCAACGCACAGCGCGCGCTTATCGATATCACCGACGATCAGACAGATGAGCGGCTTTAGCAGCGCCCAATAATTGGTGCCAAAGAAAAACGCCGGGCTGAACCCGGCGTTTTTTGATTCGGCAACACTGCTGCCTTCTAGATGCCGCTAAGACCGTCCGAACCGACATAGGCGATGCGCAGCATGTTCGTGGCGCCTGGCGTGCGCAGGGGCACGCCGGCCGTGATGATGACGCGGTCGCCGGGCTTTGCGAATTTCTCCTCGAAAGCGATGCGGCAGGCGCGGTCCACCATGTCGTCGAGATCACTGGCGTCGGCAGAGACGACGCAATGCGTGCCCCAGACAAGGCTCAGGCGGCGGGCGGTTTCCACGACAGGCGACAGCGCGATGATCGGCACATGCGGGCGCTCACGCGCTGCGCGAAGCCCGGTCGTGCCTGACGAGGTGTAGGTCACGATGGCCGAAAGGTTGAGCGTCTCGGCAATCTGGCGCGAGGCCAGCGAGATGGCGTCAGCGCCTGTCGATTCGGGCTCGGAACGCTGTGCATTGACGATATTGGCGTAGGTCGGGTCACGCTCCACCTTGGTGGCGATGGAATCCATCATGGACACTGCTTCAACCGGATATTCGCCGGCAGCCGACTCGGCAGAGAGCATGACGGCATCCGCGCCTTCAAAAACAGCCGTTGCGACGTCGGACACTTCCGCGCGGGTTGGCACCGGCGCGGAGATCATGGACTCAAGCATCTGGGTGGCTACCACCACCGGCTTGCCGGCGCGGCGGCAGGCGCGGGTGATCTGCTTCTGGATACCCGGCACCGATTCGATGGGCATTTCCACGCCAAGATCACCGCGTGCGACCATGAGTGCATCGGAAAGCTCCAGGATCTCGCCGAGGCGCTTGACGGCCTGCGGCTTTTCGATCTTCGCCATGAGGGCGGCACGGCCACGGGCAACCTTGCGCACATCGGCCAGATCTTCGGGACGCTGGACAAAGGAAAGGGCGATCCAGTCGACCCCCGTTTCCAGAACGGCTTCCAGATCCTTCCGGTCCTTCTCGGTCAGCGCGCCAAGCGGCAGGTCGGTATCGGGCAGGCTGACGCCCTTGCGGTTGGAAATCTTGTTGCCGGCGACAACGCGGCATTTCAAGGCGTTTCCGGTGGTTTCCACGCATACAAGCTGAAGGCGACCATCATCGATGAGCAAGCGGTGGCCCGGCTCAACCGATTTCAGGATCTCGGGATGCGGCAAGTGAACGCGTGTCTTGTCGCCGGGCGCTTCATCGTCGTCCAGAGTGAAGTCCTGGCCAACTTCAAGCGTAACGCCCTTGTCCGCAAAGGTACCGACGCGAAGCTTCGGCCCCTGAAGGTCGGCCAGAATGCCGATCGGACGCTCTGCTTCCTTCTCCACGTCACGAATGCGAGCCACGAGAGTGCGCATCAAATCGTGGTCCGCATGGCTCATATTGATGCGGAAGACGTCGGCGCCTGCCTTGTGAAGGGCTGCGATCTGCTCCTTTTCGGAGGATGCCGGGCCCAGTGTGGCAAGAATCTTGACCTTGCGATTACGCTTCATTGTGATGCCCCCGTGGCTGGTGCTGCTGCAGCCGGGCTCGCGTTGCCTTGTGTAGCCGAAGTAGGCCCGCCATCCGTCAACTGCACCATCCAGTTCTCCTGTTCGCCTGTGTCATATTCCTGGAAGCCCGCGCGCTGGAAGCCGCGGGCAAAACAATCGTTCACGCCCGAAATCTTGAATTCCTTGTCGGCTACGCACATCTGGATCGGGCCTTCCCAGCGCCCGCCGCGTGTCGCATCCTCGGCATAGAGATAGTAGTAGCGCGACTCCAGGCGGCCCTCGATCAGCGTCTTGCAGGTGGAGCCTTCAATGTGCCACCAGCCTTCACTGATCCAGCCGGTTGCCGCGCGATAGCCAATGGCCACGCCCACCAGATTCTGCGTCGCGTTGCAAACGCGGAAATCCGCCAGGCCGGGCCTGGCGCCCAAAAGCAGGAACCCGCTCGCTGTTGCGGCAAGCAAAAGCGCCGACCGCACCATTTTATTCGGTTTAGCGGACAGCATGATCACGCTCTATCCATGAAAATCAGCATGGCTACCTTTTCGGCAATGTCCGCCTCACTGTCAACGCGGGGGAAAGATTGGCGAAGCCAAAAGCTGCTTTTCCATCAAAAGATTGCATGAGGGCCGGTGTTTTGGAAAGAAGGAGGCAATAATGCACTCACCTTTTGAACGAGCCAGATGACAGCCGCTTCACAATTCCCGCCTTTTGAGAAGATCGAGGGCGATTTCTCGTCCGGTCTGGTCCTCATCGCGGACCACGCTTTCAACCTGCTGCCGGATTCATATGGAACGCTCGGCTTGCCGGCTTGTGAAATGCAGCGGCACATCGCCTATGACATCGGGATCGAGGCATTGACCCGTGCATTGTCCCGTCTGACGGGCGCGCCAGCCGTCATGGCGCGGTTCTCGCGCCTGTTGATCGATCCGAATCGAGGCGAGGACGATCCGACACTGATCCGTCAGCTCTATGACGGCACGGTCGTGCCGGGCAATTATCCGCTGAGCGAGCAGGAGCGGTCACTGCGGCTCGAGCGCTATTACCAGCCCTACCATCAGGCGGTGGATGAACTGCTGGACAATGTTGAAAACGGCTCCGGCAGGCCGCCACTGGTCATTTCGCTGCATTCCTTCACGCCGCGCATGCAGGGACGCGAACGTCCATGGCATGCAGGCATATTATGGGACAGTGATGAGCGCGCGGTGAAGCCGCTTCTGGAGATGTTGCGGTCAGAGCCCGGTCTCTTGGTCGGTGACAACGAACCTTATGAAGGCGCGCTGGCCGGTGACAGCATGTTCAAGCACTGTACGGTGCGAGGCTATGCCCATGCCTTGATCGAAATACGCCAGGACCTGATATCAGGGGATGCCGGCATTCAGGAATGGGCCAACCGCCTGGCACCGATGCTGGATGAGTTGAACAGCCGTTCGGAGTTGCATGAGAGCATAATCGGGCCGTCGCGTACCGGCCCCGTACCAGGGAGATCATGATGGACAAGCTGACACCCGAACAGACGCGCGATCTCGAGGCCGCAGCTTTCCGCCGGCTTGTGTCGCATCTGCGCGAGCGGACGGATGTGCAGAATATCGACATGATGAATCTCGCGGGCTTCTGCCGCAACTGTCTCTCACGCTGGTATCAGGAAGCGGCAGAAGAAGCCGGAACGCCCTTGTCCAAGGACGAGGCACGCGAGATCGTCTACGGCATGCCCTATGAGGAATGGCGCGCGCGCCATCAGACCGAGGCGAGCCCGGAGCAGCAGAAGAAATTCGCCGAGCGGCAAGAAGAATAGCAGCGCTGCAGCTTATTCTCCGGCCGAAATCGCGGTGCCGGCAGCCCAACCTGATGACCATGCCCACTGGAAATTGTAGCCGCCAAGCCATCCGGTGACGTCGACGACCTCGCCGATGAAATAGAGGCCGGGCACGGATTTCGCTTCCATGGTCTTCGATTCCAGACCAGCCGTGTCCACGCCGCCGAGGGTAACTTCGGCAGTGCGATAGCCTTCGGTGCCTGTGGGATACAGCTCCCAGTTTTTCAGCCCTTCCGCGATGGCCGCGAGCTTGCGGTCGGCCTGTTCGCCGAGGATTCCGCTCCAGCCATTCGTTTGCGCCAGATATGCGGCAAGGCGTTTGGGCAAGATCTCGGCAAGAGCCGTCGGCAGGGTTCTCCGCGGGAATGCCTGCTTCATTTCGATCAGCCTTTCGGCAATATCGACGGTGGGCTCCAGACAGATGCGAATTGGCTGCTTTTCGCGCCAATAGGATGAAATCTGGAGAATGGCGGGGCCGGACATGCCGCGATGGGTGAAGAGTATCGCTTCCTCAAAGCGCGCCTTGCCAACTTTGACGACCGCATCGGCGGAAATGCCGGAGATCTCGCGGAAACCGGCCAGAACATCTTCACCAAATGTCAAAGGCACCAGGGCAGGGCGTGTTGGTGTTACCGAGAGGCCAAAACGCTCAGCGAGCTGGTAGCCATGGCCTGTCGCACCCATTTTCGGGATCGACTTGCCGCCGCAGGCGACGACGAAGTTTCTGGCGGTAATTGCCCCGGGCCAGTCGCCTCCAAGCCGCAGCACGAAACCGCTTTCGGTCCTGTCGATGGCCTCGAGCGTGGTGCGCAGGCGCATCTCGACCTTTGCCTGCTCCATCTCGTTGCGGAGCATCTGGATGATGTCCTTGGCGGAGCGATCGCAAAAGAGTTGTCCAAGCGTCTTCTCGTGCCAGGGAATGTCGTGCTTCTCGACGAGATCGAGAAAGTCGCGCGGTGTGTAGCGGCCGAGGGCGGACTTGGCAAAATGGCGGTTGCCGGAGATGAAGTTCTCCGCCCGTGCGCCGATATTCGTGAAATTGCAGCGACCGCCGCCGGAGATGCGAATTTTCTCGCCCGGTGCCTTGGCATGATCCACCACAAGAACACGACCGCCCCGGGAGGCTGCATATATGGCACACATCATCCCGGCCGCACCGGCACCCAGAATCACTGTGTCGAACTGTTCAACTCTCATCGGCGGCGCGGCACCCTTGCTTCAACTGAGGCAGCCCATAGCATTGCGCGGCACGCTGAGCCAATGACGCAGGCACTCGAACAAGTCTTGACCCGCCGGGACGGCTGGGGCATCGAACCGCAACTCTATTCTTCCCGCGAGTCGGGCATCACATCACATTCGGAGAGTGTCATGGCAGACGATATCACCAGCGAGACTTCCCAGACCGTTGCCGCCGGCCAGCTGCGGGCCTTCATCGAGCGCGTGGAACGGCTTGAGGAAGAGAAGAAGACCATCTCGGAGGACATCAAGGAAGTCTATGCCGAGATGAAGGCCAACGGCTTCGACACAAAGGCTGTTCGCACGATCGTGCGCCTGCGCAAGAAGGAAGAAGCCGAGCGCCAGGAAGAAGAGGCGATGATCGACCTCTACAAGGCCGCGTTGGGGATGCCCTGATCTTCGGATCGAATGCCTTGGTGGAGCTGAGGGGAATCGAACCCCTGACCTCGTCATTGCGAACGACGCGCTCTCCCAACTGAGCTACAGCCCCATCGCCATGCGCTGCATTTAGGAATGCGCTGCGAAGGCTGTCAAGAAGCGTCGAAGGCCAAGGCTCTTGCCGCTTTGGCCTGCAATGGCTACATGTCGTGTGCTTTTTGAAGAATGGCCACGGAGAAATGAATGCTCGCGCTTATTCAGACCATCGTCATGGCGCTCGACATCTATTGGTGGCTCATTATCGGATCCGCCATCTTCTCCTGGCTTTACGCCTTCAATGTCGTGAATTCGGGCAATCAGTTTGTCGGTGCGGTCGGCAATTTTCTCTATCGCGTGACCGAACCGGCGCTGCGCCCCATCCGGCGCGTGCTTCCTGATCTTGGCGGGATAGACATTTCACCGATCATACTTCTTCTGATCCTCTTCTTCGTCCGTCAGTTTCTCATCACGACCGTAGCACCTGCGCTTCTTGGCTGAGGGCGGGTTCTTCACGATCTGCAGCGAGGGCATACGCGTTCGTATTCGCGTGACGCCAAAAGCAGCGCGTGACGCCATCGGTTCGGTCGAAGGCGTTGGCGGCGAGGAGGTCTGGCTGAAAGCGCGCGTGCGTGCGGTGCCTGAGGACGGCAGGGCCAATCGAGCATTGGAAAAGCTGCTGGCCAAGACCTTCCACGTGGCAAAGTCCGACATTGCCATCGAAAGCGGGCAGACGAGCCGCCGCAAGGTGGTTCTGATCCGCGGCAATAGGGATGTCCTGGCTCAGACATGCATGTCATTTGCAGAAGCTTCGGGGTGAGAGCTGCGTTTCGTCCAACAGTGTGGCCGGAATGTCGCCCCGGAAGCCGTGATCTCGCATTACAATCCCTGAACGGAAAATAGGTCTGATCGCGGCGTTGTGCGTCATGGTTGATGCTTCATTAACGATGGCTTCGCTATGGTCCGCCGACCGGTAATTTGCAGCAGCAGAAGGCTCTTGATGAGCGTCGCGTCTTTCAGGCTCCGTTCTTGTTTGCGGCCCCTCGCTGCCGGGGTGCTGGCCGTGAGCCTTGCATGGCCCGTCGGGCTCAATGCCCAGACAGTGGATTTCCTCGAACAACAGCGCATCGAGCGGGAGCAGGAATTCGAGCGGGTGACGCAGGAGCTGGAAGCCAGCCAGCAGCGTCAGCAGGAACTGGCGGAGGAAATCGACAAGGTTCGCGACGACCAGAATGCGGTCACTGCAGCACTTATCCAGACAGCCAAGACCGAGCGCAAGCTCTCCGAAGACATCGCTGATATCGAGACCCGGCTGGAAAGCCTGTTGCTGCGCCGGGAGGACCTGAAGACATCGCTACGCGCCCGGCGCGGAACACTGGCGGAGGTGCTGGGCGCCCTGCAGCGCATGGGTCTCAACCCGCCGCCGGCGATTCTGGTTCGGCCTGAAGATGCGCTGGCCTCCGTGCGCAGCGCGATCCTGTTGGGTGCGGTCGTTCCGGAGCTTCGCTCGGAAACCGAAATGCTCGCCACGGATTTGCGAGAGCTTTCGCGCGTTGTGGCCTCGATCAATGACGAGCAGGAGCGGCTTACCGCAAAGATCGCCGCACAGGCGAAGGAGAAGCAGCGCCTAGAGGCCCTTTTGGAAGAGCAGCAGCGCATGCAGGCGGAAGCTGAAGGGCAGATGCGCGAAGAGCTCGAGCAGGCCGAGACGCTTGCGATGGAGGCGGACAGCCTGCAGGCGCTTATCGGTGCATTGCAGAGCAAGATCACCAGCCTGAGTGAACGCATGGAGGAGCAGCGGGAAAATGCACGGGAGGGTACGGGCCTTAAGGAGCTAGTGCCTTTTTCGGAGCGCCGCGGCATGGTTCCGCTGCCTGTTTCAGGCACTTTCGCATCACGCTTTGGTGAAGATGACAGCACCGGAGCAGCGCTGAAAGGCGACATTCTAAGGACACAATCGGGCGCAATCGTTACATCTCCGGCGGATGGCACGGTGCTCTATGCGGGGCCTTTCCGCTCATATGGTCAGCTATTGATACTGGACCCGGGCGATGACTATCATATTGTGTTGGCTGGAATGGATCGGTTGAACGTCAAGCTTGGTCAGAAAGTGCTGGCGGGAGAGCCGGTTGGCCTTATGGGCGAGGCACGGCTGGCGAGCATCGCGGCAGGACCAATGGAAGGTTCCGAGCGCGAGCTCTACATAGAATTCAGAAAAGACGGAACACCCGTCGATCCCAGGCGCTGGTGGGCGCGGGAAACACCTGGAAGGATGGGAAATGATACGTAAGCTGTCCATGTTGTTCGCTGGAGCCCTGCTCGGCGCGACTGCTGTCACGGTGGTCAATGGCGCGAACGGTGTTTCGGCGAATGCGGCAGGCACGGACACCTACCGGCAGCTCGCCATATTTGGTGACATTTTCGAGCGCGTGCGGGCTCAATATGTAACGCCGCCGGATGACAAGGAGCTGGTCGAGAGCGCCATCAACGGCATGCTCACCTCGCTTGATCCGCATTCTTCCTACCTCAATGCCGAAGCCGCAAAAGACATGCGGGTTCAGACCAAGGGCGAGTTCGGCGGTCTTGGCATCGAAGTCACCATGGAAAACGAGCTGGTGAAGGTTGTCGCTCCGATCGATGACACGCCGGCTGCGCGCGCAGGCATTCTTTCCGGCGATCTGATCGAGAAGATCGACGGCGAGGAGGTGCGCGGCATGACGCTTTCCGATGCGGTCGACCTGATGCGCGGCCCGGTAAACACACCTATCGAGCTTTCGGTCCTGCGCGAAGGCGTGGCCAAGCCGCTGCAGATCACCATCATCCGCGACATCGTGAAGGTGAAGGCGGTCAAGTACCGCGTCGAGGAAGATGTCGGTTACCTCAAGATCACATCCTTCACCGAGAAGACCACGAATGATCTGAAGGAAGCGATCGAGGCCATCAAGAACGAAGTCCCCGACAAGGACCTGAAGGGCTATGTCCTTGACCTCCGTCTCAATCCGGGCGGCCTTCTCGATCAGGCAGTCAACGTCTCCGATGCCTTCCTGGAGCGCGGCGAGATTGTTTCGACCCGTGGTCGCGAGGCTGAAGACATTTCGCGCTACGACTCGCGTGCGGGTGACAATATCGATGGCAAGCCGCTTGTCGTCCTGATCAATGGCGGGTCGGCAAGCGCTTCGGAGATCGTGGCCGGCGCACTGCAGGATCACCGTCGTGCGACGGTTCTTGGCACACAGTCCTTCGGCAAGGGCTCGGTACAGACGATCATTCCGCTTGGCGAGAATGGTGCGTTGCGGCTTACGACGGCGCTCTATTACACGCCTTCCGGCCAGTCGATCCAGGGCAAGGGCATCACACCGGACATCAAGGTCGAGCAGCCTCTGCCGGAAGACATGGCCGGCAGCGATCTGACACGCGGCGAATCCGATCTTCGCGGTCATATCCAGGGTGAGGAAGAAAGCGAAGAGGGTTCCGGCTCCATCGCATATGTTCCGCAGGACCCGGAAGAAGACGAGCAGCTGCGTTTCGCCCTGCAGCTTCTGCGAGGCGAGAAATCCGACCCGGCATTCCCGCCCAATCCGGACAAGGCCGTGATGAACCAGTAGACCTTTCGAAACACCCGCCCGACCGGCGGGTGTTTTTCTTTGCGCGGGCTTTTTCCATGCATCGAAGGTGAAATTGCGAACCCGGTTGCAATTTTTGGCAATAGGGATTCTGTTGCTATTCAGCCACGCTTGGAAAAGATTGAATTGTGGCCATATTCGCCCCCGTTTCCTGAGTCATCCCGAACAGCATGAAAAGCTCTCAGAACAGGCTCGACACGCCACTTGGACAAACGCCAGAGCCGCGCCAGACGCGGACTGCGCGGCGCGTTGGGCTCGCCAGTTTCCTGTACGGTAGTCTTGCCGTCGCAGTCGTTGCGGGTTCAACGGTTTTGGCATTGCGCGACAAGGGCTATGACGGCACGGGAAACGGGCAGATGGTGCAAGCAGCAGCGCCCGATGCCATGGCCACCGATGGCAGCGCCACGCTTGATGATGCAAAACCGGTTGCGGCAGCCGCGAGAGAAGCGCCATCGAACGTGGAAGGCAAGCCTCAGATCATCAAGGTTCCGAAACCTGTCCCCGAGAACGACAGCTTCAAGCGCATCGTGATCCGCGACCCATCTTCGGTGGGGCCGGATAGTCGGGTTGCGCATCTGCCGGACCGGGCGTTGCTGGAAGAGTCGGAATCAGGCGTGCTGCCCGTGCGCGACGCCAATGGCCGGCGCCCCTTTGATGCCTATGCGCGTCCATGGTCGGGGGCAGGGGGCGCAAAGATCGCGATCGTGATTGGCGGGCTTGGTATTTCGCAAACAGGCACTCAGGCGGCCATTCAGGCTCTGCCGGGAGAGGTGACGCTTGCCTTCGCCCCTCACGGCAACAGTCTGGGGCGGTGGATGCAGGAAGCGCGGCGTGACGGCCACGAGATACTGCTGCAGGTGCCGCTGGAGCCATTCGACTACCCCCGTGCAAATCCCGGGCGGCATACACTGCTCGTATCGGCCAGTGAAACGCAACGGCAGGATGATCTCCATTGGGTTCTCGCACGCATGACCAATTATGTTGGCGTGATGAATTATATGGGCGCGCGCTTCACCGCCGACCAGGCCGCCATGGAAGAGCTCATGGATGAGCTCGCTCAGCGCGGTCTTGGCTATCTGGATGACGGCAGCTCCGCGCGCAGTCTGGCCCGCGACGTTGCCCAAAGGAAGGGAGTGCCCTTCGCTGCCAGTGATGCGGCCATAGACGCGAGTGGAAAGCGCGGCGACATATTGGCGAAGCTTGACGAGCTTGAGCGGACAGCACGGGCGAAGGGCATGGCAATCGGGTATGGCTCCGCGCTGGAGGCGACAGTGGAAACCGTCAGTGCGTGGGCGGGCGAGGTACGCAAGCGCGGCATAGAACTCGTGCCCGTCACGGCGGTTTCATTCGACCCGGAACGCTGATAGTCGGAACGTCAGATCAGGCAAGGGGCTGGGAACCATGAGCAAGACCATCAGGGCAGAGGATCTTCCTTACCGGCAATGTGTCGGCGTGATGGTGCTGGATGCGCAGGGCCGGGTCTGGGCCGGACGGCGGATCGTGGAGCCAAAGGGAGAACTCGAGGGTGTTCCGCAGCTCTGGCAGATGCCGCAGGGTGGTATCGACAAGGGAGAGGACCCTCTGGAGGCTGCCCTACGCGAACTGTATGAGGAGACCGGCATGCGCAGCGTCTCCTTGCTTGCCGAAGCACCCGAATGGATCAACTACGACCTGCCCGATCATCTGATCGGTGTTGCTCTCAAGGGGCGCTACCGGGGACAGACACAGCGATGGTTTGCATTCCGATTCGAGGGTGACGAGGGCGAGATCGCCATCAACCCCCCGCCGGGCGGTCACAGCGCCGAGTTCGATGCCTGGGAATGGAAGAGGCTGGATGAGCTTCCCCAACTCATCGTGCCATTCAAGCGCAAGGTCTATGAGCAGGTTGTGGAGGCCTTCCGGCATCTGGTGCCGGAAAGCACGAAAGCTGCATCTTGAGCCTATTCGATGACGCCGCAGGCTATCCTGTCGCCTGCATCACCTGAAGGCTGGCTGGTGTAGTCATCGGCTCCAGCATGAACGACGACCGCAGAGCCGTCTTCATCACGCAAGGGATTGTCACCGTCAGCAGAAAGGCTCAGGTGCTCAGTGAAGAACTCGAGCTTCAGCACACCGTCCTGACCGACATTCACGTTTGGAAAATCACCCGGATGGGGCCCGCCTTCGGCTTCAATCCCGTGATCCTTGTCGCCGGCATAATGTCCGCCTGCCGACTTGAAACCGTCAGCGGGGTCGCATGCGCCGGTTTCATGCACGTGAAAACCGTGTGGTCCGGGTGGCAGGTCGGTCATCTCCACGATCACGTGAACCATGCCGGATGCGGTCTGGTTGAATGTCACGGTGCCGACGGACTGCTCGTCGGTGTTGATCATGTTGGCGGACGCCTGATCCTGTGCCTGCGCTGTAACGGCCGTCAGAGCGGTTGCCAAAGCCGCGTAGATGAGTTGACGCATATCTGTCCTCCCTTCTCTCCTCGTGCGCCATGATGGCGCCATTGGCCTCGGCAGAAGACCGGGCCTAATGATGTCCGAACAGGTGAGCGGGGGATATGTTTCCTTGGCTTCTGAGACGAAAAAGGCCGGCACTAAGGCCGGCCTTTTTCGTAATTCGGATTCGAACAGATCAGGCGGGGATGATCGCGCCCTGAAGGGTCGTAAGCTGGGAGAGATAAAGCTCCGCCTTGGAGCGAGCCTCGTAGTCCTTGGCTTCTTCCATCTCCGAACGGACTGCCTCGATCCGCTGCTCCAGATCTTCCTTGCTCAGATCAGCAAGGCGAACGGCTGCTTCGGCCAGAAGGGTGCACTGGTCGGGAAGGATGTCGGCGAAGCCGCCGAATACGGCGAACTGTTCCTTCTCGCCGCCCTGCGAAGTAACGGATACCACACCCGGATTGATGCTGGTCATGGTTGGCGCATGGTTGGCCATGACCGTCATTTCACCCTCGGTGCCGGGGATCACGACCTCGGTGGCCTCTTCGGAGAAAAGGAGGCGCTCAGGCGAAACCAGTTCGAACTTGAAAGCTTGGGCCATGATTTCCTACCGCTTGAAAAAGAGCCGGGGCGGTGTGTTCCGCCGCCGGCTATCGTGCATTCGCGCCTTGTCAGGCAGCTTCAGCTGCCAGCTTCTCGGCCTTCTCGATCGCGTCCTCGATGGTGCCGACCATGTAGAAGGCAGCCTCGGGAAGGTGATCGTACTCGCCGTTGACGAGGCCCTTGAAGCCCTTGATCGTGTCCTGAAGGTCGACAAGCTTGCCCGGCGAACCGGTGAAGACCTCGGCCACGAAAAACGGCTGGGACAGGAAGCGCTCGATCTTGCGGGCACGGGCAACGGTAAGCTTGTCCTCTTCGGAAAGCTCGTCCATGCCAAGGATGGCGATGATGTCCTGAAGCGACTTGTAGCGCTGCAGCGTCTGCTGAACCGCACGAGCAACCTCGTAATGCTCCTCACCGACGATCATCGGGTCGAGCATGCGCGAGGTGGAGTCCAGCGGATCCACGGCCGGGTAGATGCCCTTCTCGGAGATGGCGCGGTTGAGAACCGTCGTTGCATCAAGGTGAGCAAAGGACGTTGCCGGTGCAGGGTCGGTCAAGTCGTCGGCGGGCACGTAGATGGCCTGCACCGAGGTAATCGAGCCCTTGGTGGTCGTGGTAATGCGTTCCTGCAGGGCGCCCATGTCGGTTGCCAGCGTCGGCTGATAACCCACAGCGGACGGAATGCGGCCGAGAAGTGCGGACACCTCGGAACCAGCCTGCGTGAAGCGGAAGATGTTATCCACGAAGAACAGAACGTCCTGGCCCTGGTCGCGGAAATATTCTGCAACCGTCAGACCGGTCAGGCCAACGCGTGCGCGTGCACCGGGCGGCTCGTTCATCTGGCCGTATACGAGAGCAGCCTTGGAGCCTTCACCGCCACCCTGCTTGTTCACGCCGGAGTCGATGAACTCGTGGTAGAGGTCGTTGCCCTCACGGGTACGCTCACCAACGCCTGCAAACACGGAGTAACCACCGTGCGCCTTGGCGACGTTGTTGATGAGCTCCTGGATCAGAACCGTCTTGCCGACGCCTGCGCCGCCAAACAGACCGATCTTGCCGCCCTTGGCGTAAGGAGCGAGAAGGTCGAGAACCTTGATGCCGGTGACGAGGATTTCGGCTTCCGTGGACTGCTCAATATATTCGGGAGCAGGCTGGTGGATCGCGCGCATCTCAGTTGCTTCGATCGGACCAGCTTCGTCAATCGGCTCGCCGGTGACGTTGATGATGCGACCCAGCATTTCCGGGCCGACCGGCACGGAGATCGGAGCACCGGTGTCAGTTACGGACTGGCCGCGAACCAGACCCTCGGTGGAGTCCATGGAGATGGTGCGAACGGTGTTCTCGCCGAGGTGCTGTGCAACCTCGAGAACCAGACGCTGGCCGTTATTGTCGGTTTCCAGCGCGTTCATGATCGCGGGAAGGTGGTCGGTGAACTGAACGTCCACGACGGCGCCGATCACCTGGCGGATCGTGCCGGTGGCGCCGCCTGCGCCTGCCGCACCGCTCTTCGCGGCAGCGGCTTTCTTAGCGGTCGCCGAAGTCTTCGGAGTCGCTGCTCTAGCCATGATAATTAACCTCTTCGGTCCGTTAGAGCGCTTCCGCGCCCGAAATAATCTCGATGAGTTCCTTGGTGATCTGCGCCTGACGCTGGCGGTTATAGGTGATCGACAGCTTGTCGATCATCTCGCCTGCATTGCGGGTCGCATTGTCCATGGCGGTCATCTTGGCACCCATCTCGCCGGCCGCATTTTCAAGAAGTGCCCTGAAAATCTGGACCGAGATGTTGCGGGGGATGAGATCCGCGAGGATTGAGGCTGCGTCCGGCTCGTATTCGTAGATCGCTTCCGGGCCGTTTGCTGCTGCTTCATCGGCTTCCGGCACTGCTGCCGGAATAATCTGCAGGGCAGTCGGCACCTGACTGATCACGGAGCGGAACTCCGAATAGATCAGCGTAGCGACATCGAACTGGCCGTCCTCGAACAGACCAATCACCTTGCGGGCGATGTCGTTCGCGTTGACGAAGCCGATATTCTTCACCTCACGCAGGTCAATGCGGTCGATGATTAGCGATCCGTAATCACGGCGAAGGATGTCGTAACCCTTCTTGCCGATGCACAGGATCTTGACCGTCTTGCCAGCGTCGAGAAGCTCGCGGACGTGATCGCGCGCCTTGCGCGCGATCTGGCTGTTGAAGCCGCCGCAAAGACCACGCTCGGCCGTCGCGACGATCAGGAGATGCGTGTCGTCGCGTCCGGTCCCTGCCATCAGCGGCGGAGCGTCGGCACCCGATACGGTGCTCGACACGTTGGCCAGTACGGTGCTCATACGCTGGGCGTATGGCCGTGCGGCTTCCGCTGCCTCCTGCGCACGACGCAGCTTCGCCGCGGCGACCATCTGCATCGCCTTGGTGATCTTCTGCGTCGCCTTGACCGAGGCGATCCGGTTGCGAAGGTCCTTCAGTGAAGCCATGCTTTTTCAGCCTCAGGCAAAGTTCTTGGCGAAGGTGTCGATCTCGGCCTTGAGTTTTGCACGCAGATCGTCGGAGAGAGCCTTCTCCTTGCGGATGGTCTCAAGAACGTCCTTGCCGGCCGAGCGCATGTGAGCCAGCAGGCCCTGCTCGAAGCGACCGACATCCTTGATGGCCAGCTTGTCGAGATAGCCCTGCACACCGGCAAAGATCACGGCAACCTGCTCTTCCGTCTTGAGCGGCGAGAACTGCGGCTGCTTGAGCAGCTCGGTCAGGCGCGCACCACGGTTGAGAAGACGCTGGGTTGCAGCATCCAGATCCGAGCCGAACTGCGCGAAGGCAGCCATTTCGCGATACTGGGCAAGCTCACCCTTGATGGAGCCTGCAACCTGCTTCATGGCCTTGACCTGAGCGGCCGAACCCACGCGGGACACCGACAGACCGACGTTAACGGCCGGACGGACACCCTGGAAGAACAGGTTGGTCTCGAGGAAGATCTGGCCGTCGGTGATCGAAATCACGTTGGTCGGAATATAGGCCGAAACGTCGTTCGCCTGCGTTTCAATGATCGGCAGAGCCGTCAGCGAACCCGAACCATTGTCCTCGTTCAGCTTTGCAGCGCGCTCGAGAAGGCGGGAATGCAGGTAGAACACGTCACCCGGGTAAGCTTCACGACCGGGCGGACGACGAAGCAGGAGCGACATCTGACGGTAGGCAACAGCCTGCTTGGACAGATCGTCATAGGCGATCACGGCATGCTGGCCGTTGTCGCGGAAATATTCACCCATCGCGCAGCCGGCAAATGGCGCCAGGAACTGCATCGGTGCCGGATCGGAGGCGGTTGCCGCGATCACGATGGAGTATTCAAGAGCGCCACGCTCTTCCAGAACCTTCACGAACTGGGCAACGGTGGAGCGCTTCTGGCCGACAGCGACATAGACGCAGTAGAGCTTCTGGTCGTCGGCTGCGTTGTCGTTGATGCCCTTCTGGTTAAGGAAGGTGTCGAGAACGATGGCGGTCTTGCCGGTCTGGCGGTCACCAATGATCAGCTCGCGCTGGCCACGGCCAACCGGGATCAGGGCGTCAATTGCCTTGAGGCCGGTGGACATCGGCTCGTGAACCGACTTGCGCGGGATGATGCCCGGAGCCTTCACGTCAACGCGGCGACGCTCTGCCGCCTCGATCGGACCCTTGCCGTCGAGCGGGTTGCCGAGCGGGTCGACCACGCGGCCAAGCAGGCCCGGGCCAACCGGCACGTCCACGATGGCGCCGGTGCGCTTGACGGTGTCGCCTTCCTTGATGTCGCGGTCAGCGCCGAAAATAACGACACCGACATTGTCGACTTCAAGGTTCAGTGCCATGCCGCGAATCCCGCCCGGGAATTCGACCATCTCACCGGCCTGAACATTGTCGAGGCCATAGACGCGGGCAATACCGTCACCGACGGAGAGAACCTGACCGACCTCGGAAACTTCGGCCTCTTTGCCGAAATTCTTGATCTGGTCCTTTAGAATTGCGGAAATTTCCGCCGCGCGGATATCCATCAGCCGACCTCTTTCAGTGCAAGCTTGAGCGAATTGAGTTTGGTTTTAAGCGAAGTGTCGATCTGGCGCGACCCCAGCTTCACGACAAGGCCGCCGAGAAGGGAGGGATCGACCGTGACATCGATATTGACGTCCTTGCCGGCCACTTCCTTCAGTGTTGCCTTGAGATCCTTCTCCTGCTCAGCGCTCAGCGCATGAGCAGCGGTCACTTCCGCAGCGACTTCGCCACGAGCTTCTGCAGCGACCTGACGAAACGCGCGGATCATCTGCGGAACGGCGAAGAGGCGGCGGTTTTGCGCCACGACACGAAGGAAATTGCCGACCAGGCCGGAAACCCCAGCCTTGTCGAGGACCGCACCAAGGGCGCGGGTCTGTTCATCGGAGGAAAAGACCGGACTGTTCACCAGCCTCTGCAGGTCTTCGCTGTCGCGCAAAATCTTGTCGAAATCGTTGAGATCCTGCTCGACATTGGCGACTGAGTCGGATTCCTGGGCAAGTTCGAAGAGCGACCGCGCATAGCGCCCTGCCACTCCGGAGATCATCGAGCCAGATTCTGCCACGGGATGGTCTCTTCTCACAGCTTGCGGCAGCACATTGCGACACGGGAGCCGGATGGCTCGGGTCTAACATGCTGACCTTGTTGATAGTTTATCGGCTGAGGAGAATGTACGGCATAACCCCCCTGCCGAAAGCCGATTGCCGTCTAGCACAGGCCTTCCGCAGGCGCAACACGGCGGAAACGTTGAATCCGTGCTGTTTGACAAAGACTCGGGTGGAATCGTTGTCTCAGCTAATGAATCCAAGCGTGAAAGCCAGGGAGAGGGCCGCCAGCAGCGCGTTAAGTACAAGCGCAATCCAGTTGTGCAGCGTGTTTGCGCGGTCTGACATCATGGAGATTATGCGACCAAAGAGCGCAAGCGACCATCCAAGACCAAGGGTCAGGTAGATAAGCGGCTGGGCAAACAGAATCGCTGCCACGCCAATGCCGATATAAAATCCGCCAAGCTGTGCGCGAACGGTGCTCAAACCAGAATTGTGCATTGGCGGATTGTCGAGCCGCAGGAGCCGCAACGTGGTTCCCGGAGCGAACATGGCGATAAAGCCAATGAAGATGGTGGCTGCCGCCGATGACCAGGCAAGCCATTCACCGTCGCTGGTGGGCCAGGGTAGTGCAAAATCCATTGCGGCTCTCCATCCTGTTCATGCAGGCCGAATCAGGCGTTCAGCCATTGGTTGCGGCGCTATACTCCGTTTCCAGCCTCTTTGGCAGCCCGGTTCACTCCGGCCGATCACAGGAAGCTTTGCGGATCAATGTCCACCTGCACGCGGATCGAACCACGGGGCTTCGGGGCAGTGGCGATCATCTGGCGCAGATATGCCTGGATGTCGGCGCGGCGGGTGCCATGGACGAGCAGGCGGAAGCGGTGACGACCGGCCAGAAGCGAGAGAGGTGCTTCAGCCGGTCCAAGCGTTTCCAGAACATCCGAGGCAGGTGCCGCCAGCCTGAGCGCGCGGGCATGGCCTTCCGCCTCCTTGCGCTCGTTGGCGCTGACAATGATTGCGGCCAGTCTTCCGAATGGCGGAAGGGAAGAGCGCTCGCGTTCTGCAATCTCGCGCTCGTAGAAAGCCTCCGAATCGCCAGAGATGATCGCGCGCATCACCGGATGTTCCGGCTGATAGGTCTGGATGAGGCCCAGACTTTTGCGACCGGAGCGCCCGGCGCGACCGGTAACCTGGCTCAACAGCTGGAAAGTGCGCTCTGCAGCGCGCGGATCGCCATTGGACAGGCCGATATCCGCATCGACCACGCCGACCAGCGTCATGGCGGGAAAATTGTGACCCTTGGCGACGAGCTGCGTACCGACGACTATGTCGGCCTCACCATCCGCAATGGCCTCCAGTTCAAGGCGCAGGCGTTTCACCCCGCCCAGCATGTCGGAAGACAGTACGATGGTGCGCGCATCGGGAAAATGGCGGTCAACTTCCTCGGCAATGCGTTCCACGCCCGGTCCGCAGGCGACAAGGTGGTCGAGCGTTCCACATTCGGGGCAGGCTTCCGGCACCGGCCTGTTGTGCCCACAGTGGTGACAGATAAGTTGTTTCCGAAAACGGTGCTCGACCAGCCAGCTTGAGCAGTCCGGGCACTGGAATCGGTGGCCACAGACACGGCAGAGCGTCAGGGGTGCGTAGCCGCGGCGGTTGAGGAAAAGCAGCGACTGCTCCTTGCGCTCCAAGGTCTGTCCGATCGCCCGGATCAGGACCGGTGAAAGAAAGCCTCCCCGTTCGGGCGGGGCCTTGCGCATGTCGATGGCTTTGAGGTCGGGCAGGGCCGCGTCTGCATAGCGGCTGGAAAGCACGATCCGGTCATAGCGTCCGCTTTGGGCATTGACCCGGCTTTCGATGGAGGGCGTGGCTGATGCCAGAACAACCGGAAAATTGCCCAGATGCCCGCGCTTCACCGCCATGTCGCGCGCATTGTAGAAGACGCGGTCTTCCTGCTTGTAGGCGGGGTCGTGTTCCTCATCCACGACGATGAGGCCCAGATCGCTGAAAGGCAGGAACAGCGCCGAGCGGGCGCCTGCGACCACGCGAACCTGACCTTCCGCCACCTGCCGCCATATGCGCTCGCGCTTTTTGGGAGCCAGATCGGAGTGCCAATCGGCAGGCTTCGATCCGAAGCGGTCGTGAAAGCGGTCCAGAAAGGCCTGGGTGAGCGCGATTTCCGGGATGAGAATCAGCACCTGCTTCCCGCGCTCGAGTGCAGCGGCGACCGCCTCGAAATAGACTTCGGTCTTGCCCGAGCCGGTGACGCCATCAAGAAGCGTGACGGAAAAGCCATCACGTGCAGCCTGTTCACGCAGATGTTCCGCTGCCTCAGCCTGCCCATCAGAAAGTTCCGGCCGGCCATATAGCGGGTCCGGTGGGGCGACAACGGGCTGGGGTGGCAGTTCGACGGTTTTGAATACGCCCTGCTTTGCCAGCCCGTCGATCACGCTCAGCGAAATGCCGGCGGCATGGGCAAGGCCGGAGCGAGTCCAGGCCTGACCGTCCCGCGCGAGCTCCAGGGCACGCTCGCGCGCGGTGGTCATACGGTCAGGCCGGTTGTCGGTCAGGCGCAGACCCTGTTGCGGAGGCTCCGGATCAAAGGCACCCGGCGCGCGAAGCAGCATTCGTGCCACCATTCCCGGTGGGGAGAGCGTGTAGGTGCTGATCCACTCGACAAAGCGCCGCATTTCCCCGCTAATGGGAGGGCAGTCAAACACGGCCTCAATGGGGCGCAGTTTCTTCGGGTCGACGGTGCCGCCATCACCGTCCCAGGCAATGCCTGCAACCTGTCGCGGCCCGAGCGGGACACGTACAATCGAGCCCGGCGCCACTGGCATGCCCTCGGGAACCGCATAACTGTAGGGTCGTTCCGCCGGCATCGGCACCATGACGGGAATCACGCGCGATGTGCCCGAATCTTTGTCCATGAGGCGTGACCTTGCCGTTTAAATTGTTTAAAGCAACCCACGATGCGTGCGCGCACATGCCAATGCAGTTCGAAAATCCAGGGAGATGCCCATGAAATTCTTCGTCGATACCGCCGATGTAAATGAAATCAAAGAACTCAACGAGCTGGGTCTCCTTGATGGCGTGACGACCAATCCTTCGCTTATCATGAAAGCGGGCCGGGACATCACCGAAGTGACCAAGGAAATCTGTGATCTCGTGGATGGTCCGGTTTCCGCCGAGGTCACGGCGACCGATTTCGACGGCATGATGCGCGAAGCCGAGGTTTTGTCCAAGATTGCCGACAATGTGTGTATCAAGGTTCCGCTGACCTTCGATGGTCTGAAAGCGTGCAAGAAGATCACCGAGAGCGGCCGCCAGGTCAATGTAACGCTCTGCTTCTCGGCCAATCAGGCTCTTCTGGCCGCCAAGGCCGGTGCAACCTTCATCTCGCCCTTCATTGGTCGTCTCGATGACATGGCGATCGACGGCATGGACCTGATCGCCGAGATCCGCACTATCTATGACAATTACGGCTTCGGCACCGAGATCCTTGCGGCATCCATTCGCACGGTAAACCATGTGAAGCAGGCGGCCCTGATCGGCGCGGATGTCGCGACCGTTCCGCCCGCCACGCTGAAGGCGCTGGTCAAGCATCCGCTGACAGACAAGGGGCTTGAGGCCTTCCTCGCCGACTGGGAAAAGACCGGCCAGAAAATCGGCTGATCTCGTTCAATCAGTGAAGTTTAAGCCCCGGCCATCGTGCCGGGGTTTTTCATGGCTTGAAGACCGCGTCGCGATCCTTTGCCAAAGCATGCACCGCATGTTCCTGCAGGCGCTCGGCAAGTTCGGATGGCTCACCATCCTGCAAGGTCTCATGCGGAATGGGGCGCCCGATGATCATGGAGATGGCGCGGCCCTTCTTGTTGAGAAGCTCGTGAAACAGGGTCATGTCGCGCAACTCGTTCGAATATTTCGAGAGCAGGTAGAACAGCCCGGAATTGCGCGCGGTGATGTTCATCGGGATCACCGGAACCTCATAGCGCCGCGCCAGAGCCACGACGGATGGCTGCCAGGGGCGTTCGGTCAGCTTGTCCTCGTTCCAGTAGGCTATGCGACCGGACGGGAAGAGCACGACCGCACGCTCTTCGTTGAAGGCCTTGGCCGTCATCGCGAGCGTGTCGCGGCTCTTCGCATGGGACTTCTCCCCAGCACGCCATTCGACCGGTATCACCAGCTCACGGAACTGGGGATTGACCCGCAGCGCATCGCGATTGGCAAAGAAGGCCATGTCCGGCCTGATCTCCTTGAGAAGATCGAAAACGGCAATGCCGTCGGCGATGCCGGTCGGATGCGTCGGGGCAAGGATGAAGCCACCCTTCTTGGGGATGTTATCCAAACCGGTAGAGGAAACCTCAAGCGAGAGAAGTTCGCTAATATAGGTGAATGCATCCCAGCCCGACATCGCGGCCACTTCATCGGCCATGGCAACGGCCTGACGATAATGGAAGTAACGATAGAGCAGGGGCTTTGCGACAGGCCAGATGAAGGTCTGCGACAGGTGTGTGGTGCGCTCGGCGATGAGCTGGTCCACGACATGATCTGCCGTCTCGGGGGCCAGAGCTTCACGCTTCAAGAGCTTGCTTCCGAATACGCCAGCGACAGACATCATCGTGGTATGAAATCCCATTAGCGAAGCACTCCAATGGCGGCTGTTTCACCGATCTCCATGACGTCGCAATGACAACCGGAACAAATGCATTGTGCGAAGCCCCTCTCGCACCTCCGATATCACCGCTCATCCTTATAGCATAATCCCGCTTCAGATGCCTGGGGAGGCCGCAAGGTTCTGCGCAACGGAAAGCCGGACAATCTCGGCAAGTTCCCGTGCTGCGCGGTTTTGTGCATCGCGCTCGGCGCGCAAGGCCGCATATTCCTGACGCGGACGGTCGAAAGCCGATGAAACCTCGCGCGTGCCGCGCCCAAGAACCGCATCCGTCGTCGCGTCCTTGAGAATGTAAGTGCCCTTCATGCGCACGGTGCCCGCCGTTGGTTCGTCAATGCCAGCGCGCTGGATCGTTGCGGCGGAGGCGGTGACGGAGGTGACGGAAAGGTCAAGGATGTAGCGCGGATTGGCCGGAGGCGTGGCGCCTCCGTGCAGCAGGAACATGAGGTGATTGCGCACCTCAAGGCCGTAGCGTGTGTTCTGCTCAGACACGGCGACCGATGCCAGTGCGGCGGTGGTTCCACCACTCAGTCCTGCGTCGGACGTCGCATAGAGCGGCTTCACCGTACAGGCGGATACAGCTGTCATGGCTGCCAGAAGCCCGCTCATGACCAAGGCTTTGAAAACGGACTTCAAGGCTGGCTCCTCCGCTCAGGCCACCACATTGACGATGCGCTGCGGCACGACGATGACCTTGCGCGGCTCGGCGCCATTCAGCGCCTTTTGCACGAAGTCGAGTTCAAGTACCGCCTGCTCGATGGAAGACTTGTCCGCGTCGCGAGCGATTGTCAAATCCCCGCGCTTCTTGCCGTTGATCTGAACGGGCAGGATGATCTCGTTGTCGACCACCAGTGTCGGATCGTAGTCCGGCCAGGAGCGGGCGGCCACAAGGTCGGTGCCCCCGATTTCGTGCCAGCATTCCTCGGCCAGGTGAGGCATGAAGGGCGCGATCACGTGGATCAGGATTTCAACCGCGTTGCGCGCGGCCGCCTTCTCTTCTTCCGAGGCATCTGCACCAAGCTTGCCGATTGTGCCGTGAAGCTCGTTGACGAGTTCGTGCATACGGGCGATTGCCCGGTTGAAGGCGAGACGCTCGATGTCTTCGCCGACGGCCTTGAGTGCCTTGTGTGCCGGCTTTGATATCGCGGCTGCACTGCCTTCGCGGGCGGGGCTGCCTTCCACGCCTTCGATCACCGACTTGTTGTCAACGACCAGGCGCCAAACGCGCTGAAGGAAGCGATGCGCACCAGCGGCACCGTCGTCGGTCCATTCCACGTCGCGGTCGGGCGGCGAATCGGAAAGCGTGAACCAGCGCGCCGTGTCGGCACCGAAGGAGCCGGTGATCTCTTCCGGGCTCACCGTGTTCTTCTTCGACTTCGACATCTTTTCAAGCTGGCCGATCGTGACCGGCTTGCCCGTATCGATTTCGAATGCTTTGCGATCTGCGCCTGAACCTTCGATACGCACTTCGGTCGGCGCGAGCCAGCGGCCATCTTCGGCCTTGAAGGTCTCATGGACGACCATGCCCTGCGTGAAGAGACCCTTGAAGGGCTCGTCGAGATCGAGATGGCCTGCCTTGCGCATCGCGCGGGTGAAGAAGCGCGAATAGAGCAGGTGCAGGATCGCGTGCTCGACGCCGCCGATATACTGGTCCACAGGCAGCCAGCGATTGGCGATGTCGGGGATCGTCGGCGTGTCGGCATCCGGTGCGGTGAAGCAGGCGAAATACCACGACGAGTCCACGAAGGTGTCCATCGTGTCTGTCTCGCGGCGCGCGTCGCTGCCGCATTTCGGACACTTCACATGCTTCCAGGTGGGGTGACGGTCGAGCGGGTTGCCGGGCGTGTCGAAGTCCACATCGTCGGGCAGGACGACCGGCAGGTCATCCTTGGGCACTGGCACGACGCCACAGCTTTCGCAATGGATCATCGGGATCGGGCAGCCCCAGTAGCGCTGGCGGGAAATGCCCCAGTCGCGCAGGCGGTAATTGACCTTGCGCTCGGCCACCGGCTTGCCGTTCAGATCGGCCTTCTCGAGGCGCGACGCGACTTCCTCGAAAGCCTTGTCGGTCGGCATTCCGTCGAGGAAGCGCGAATTGATCATCACGCCGTCGTCGGTATAGGCCTCGTCGGTGATCTTGAAGCTTTCGGGATCAGCGCCTTCCGGCAGCACGACAGGCGTGACCGGCAGGCCATATTTGTTGGCGAAGTCCAGATCGCGCTGGTCGCCCGACGGGCAGCCGAAGATCGCGCCCGTGCCGTAATCCATGAGGACGAAATTGGCGACATAGACCGGCAGCGTCCATTCGGGATCGAAGGGGTGCTTCACGCGGATGCCGGTGTCGAAGCCACGCTTTTCCGCCGTTTCGAGAGCTGCTGCGGATGTGCCCATGCGCCGGCATTCCTCGCAGAATGCAGCCAGTTCCGCATTTTCGGTTGCTGCCTTGCGTGCGAGCGGATGATCGGCGGCGATTGCCATGAAGGAAGCGCCGAAAAGCGTGTCAGGGCGCGTCGTATAGACCTGCAATTCGCTCTCGCCGCCGGGTGCGGTGTCCGCGTCGAGTTCCCAGCGAACCAAAAGGCCTTCGGAACGGCCGATCCAGTTGCGCTGCATCAGGCGAACCTTTTCCGGCCAATTGTCGAGGCCGTCGATGGCCTCAAGCAGCTCGTCGGAGAAGTCGGTGATCTTGAAGAACCACTGCGCCAGTTCGCGCTGCTCGACCTCGGCACCTGAGCGCCAGCCCTTGCCGTCGATCACCTGTTCATTGGCGAGAACCGTCTGGTCCACCGGGTCCCAGTTCACCTTGGAGGTTTTGCGGGTGATCAGATCGTTTTCGTAGAAGTCCACGAAAAGCATCTGCTGACGGTGGTAATAATCCACATCGCAGGTCGCGAATTCGCGGCTCCAGTCCAGCGACAGGCCGAAGGTCTTGAGCTGGCCGCGCATGGTGGCGATGTTCTGATACGTCCATTCCTTGGGATGGACCTTGTTCTGCATGGCCGCGTTTTCAGCCGGCATGCCGAATGCGTCCCAACCCATCGGGTGCAGCACGTTGAAGCCCCTGGCGCGCTTGTAGCGGGCCACCACGTCACCCATCGTGTAGTTGCGGGTGTGGCCGATATGGATGCGCCCCGACGGATAGGGGAACATCTCCAGCACGTAATAGGTCGGGCGCCCGTCATCATTGCGGGTCTCGAAGAGTTTTGCCTCTTCCCAGGCCTTCTGCCACTTGGGTTCGGACGTGCGCGGATTGTATCGTTCGGTTGCCATGCCGGTTTTTTCACATAGAAAGGTGCCAGAAACAGTCGGCGGACCTTCACCATGCTTTGTGACGAGCGTCAACCGCATGGGGCTAATGAAGCATGGTCCAGATGAAGCAGTTCAGGGCGGAAAGACGATAAATGGCTGACGCAACGCGCAATCTGGTCGAGATTCGGGAGAGAATTGCCAAGGCAGCGGCCGAGGCCGGTCGAAGCGCGGAAGATGTTGCGCTGGTTGCCGTTTCCAAGACCTTCGATGGTGACGCTATCAGGCCCGTCCTCGAAGCCGGCCAGCGCATATTCGGCGAAAACCGCGTTCAGGAAGCACAGGGCAAGTGGCCGCAGTTGCGCGAGACGTTTTCCGACATCGAACTTCACCTCATCGGTCCGTTGCAGTCCAACAAGGCGAAGGAAGCGGTGGCGCTTTTTGACGTGATCGAGAGCGTTGATCGCGAAAAGATTGCCAAGGCGCTTGCGGACGAGATGGAAAAGCAGGGGCGAAAACTTCCCTGCTACGTGCAGGTGAATACTGGTCTCGAACCACAGAAGGCCGGCATCGATCCGCGTGAGACGGTCGATTTCGTGAAGCGATGCCGCGAGGTGCATGGGCTGGATGTTGTCGGCCTCATGTGCATTCCGCCGCTGGAAGAAAATCCCGGTCCGCATTTCGCGCTTCTGGAGAAGCTTGCCCGCGAGGCAGGTGTTGCGCAGCTTTCCATGGGCATGTCGGGCGATTTCGAGACGGCAATCGGCTTTGGTGCAACGAGTGTGCGGGTTGGCTCGGCCATTTTCGGCGCACGTTGAAGCCTCAGTCGATTTTCACTCGTTCCACCAGAAAATCGATGAATGCACGGACCCGGGCAGGCAGATAGCGGCCCTGGCCTACATAGACGGCGTGGACACTATCACGGTCGCCGGGATTGAAATCCTCCAGTACGGGGACGAGCCTTCCCGCGGAAATGTCGCGCTCCACGTGCCAGCGTGACAGGCGGGCAAGCCCGGTTCCGGCCAATGCCAGAAGGCGCATTGTCTCGCCATCACTCGCCAGATTGCGGCTTTGCGGCAGGACGGTGATCTCCTCGCCATCCATGGTGCGAAATGGCCAGGTTTCGTTGATGCGGCGGAAGCTGAAGCCCAGCAACTCATGGCCGTTCAGGTCGTCGGGATGTTCGGGTACACCTTTTCGCGCCAGATAGCCGGGTGAGGCCACCAGAACCATGGGGGAGTTGCAAAGCCTGCGGGCAATGAGTGAGGAGACGGCAAGTGTTCCGGCCCGGATGGCAAGGTCCGTCTGCTCCTCCATCAGATCCACGACGCGGTCAGACAGCGACAGCTCAAGGCTGATTTCGGGATAGAGCTCCAGAAACTCCGGGACCAGTGGCGCCAGGTAGTGGGTGCCGAAGCCAACATTACAGTCGACCTTCAGCTTGCCGCGCGGCACGGCACCGGCTGCAGCTTCACGCTCGGCGGCTTCCATGTCGGCGAGGATGCGCAGGCAATTCTCGTAGAAGGCCTGGCCTTCGGCAGTGACCTGCAGCCTTCGCGTCGAGCGGCGCATAAGCGCGGTGCCAAGACGTGTTTCAAGGCGTGCCACGAGCTTGCTGACGGCGGAGGGCGTCATGCGCAATTCGCGCGCGGCGGCGGAGAAGCTTCCTGCCTCCACAACCTGGGCGAAGACTTCCATTTCTCCGGAGCGGTTGATCTCGCTGCGCGCCATTGATGAACTCATTTCATAGCACATAATAATTCAGGCAATCTAATTCTTCGATGGTGAAAGGTCTAGCTATCCCGGACCGGCCTTTGAGGCCGTCTTCCCATCGAGAACGAAGAGCTGGATCATGCCTTTCGCAGTTTACGCATTGACGACCGGTGCCTTTGGAATCGGTGTCACCGAATTCGTCATCATGGGATTGCTTCTGGAGGTGAGCGCCGATCTTGGCGTGACCATCTCTGCGGCAGGCCTTCTCATCACCGGTTACGCGCTCGGCGTTGTGGTCGGCGCGCCGATACTCGGGTCTCTCACCGCCGGCTGGCCGCGCAAGAAGTTGCTGATGGCCCTGATGGTGGTTTTCACCATCGGCAATCTCGCCTGCGCACTGGCCCCGGACTACTGGACGCTGATGGGAGCGCGTGTGCTGACCTCCTTCGCCCATGCCTCGTTCTTTGGCGTTGGCTCGATGGTCGCCACGGGGCTGGTGGCCGAAGACAAGAAGGCCTCTGCCATTGCCGTGATGTTCACGGGGCTGACGGTTGCGAATATTCTCGGCGTGCCCTTCGGCACCTGGCTGGGTCAGGCCTATGGCTGGCGCGCGACATTTCTTGCTGTGGCTGCAATCGGAGTAGCAGCCTTTGCAATCATCGCGCTTTTCGTTCCGCGCGATGAGGCTGTTTCGCAACTGCGCGAGGAAGGATCAGCGCTGGAAGTGCTTTCCCGTCCGCAGGTCCTTTTCGGTCTGGCGATCACGGTCCTCGCCTGGGTGGGGTGTTTTGCGGGCTTTACCTATATCGCGCCGATCCTGACGCAGATCACCGGGTTTTCGGATGCTGCGGTTTCGGCGATCCTGCTCGTGTTTGGCGGCGGGCTGATTGTCGGAAATCTCGTGGGTGGCAGGCTTGCCGACCGCTATCTGCGTGCGACTGTGGTGGGGAGCCTTCTGGCGCTGACGGTTTCGCTCTTCATCATGCATTTCGCCATTCACGACAAGGTTGCGGCTGTCATTGCCATCGCCGTCTTCGGTGCTTCCGCATTCTCGACCGTCGCACCACTTCAGATGTGGGTGCTGAGCGAGGCAAAGGGTGCGGGCCAAGGCCTAGCTTCATCCTTCAATATCGCGGCCTTCAATCTGGGCAATGCCATGGGAGCGTGGCTAGGTGGTGCGGTCATCGACCACGGCCCGGGTCTGGGCGGCATCATGTGGATCGCAGCACTTGTTCCGCTCGGCGCCTTCATGGTCGCATTGCTGGCGCAGCATGTGCACCGGCGGGTCTCTGCCGCACAGCCTGCCTGAGGATACAGCGCAGCCGCTTCCAAAGTGGCTGCGCTTATCTTCACTATTGCAGGACGAGCTCGCCGCTCACATTGCGCCATTCGGTCGGGCTGATCAGTTTCTGATGCGTGTATGAAACCGAGTGCAGCGGGCCGTCGAGCTTTTCCTTCCAGAAGTCGATGAAACGATAGAGCGCCGGGAACTTCGGTGCGAGATCATAGGTCTGCCACACGAAGCTCTGCAGGAGATGCGGGTGGTCCGGCATATGGTAGATGAACTCGGCTGTGGTCAGGCCATAGCCCTTGAGCATCAGTTCGGTTTCATTCGTCCTCATTTGCGTCCTTTCCTCATCACGCCGGCACAATGCGGCATCCACGGTTGACGTGGAATGCAAATGATGATGAATGGCGCGTGAAAAATCAATTAATACAATATGTTAGCAGCATACTTGGGTGGCTGCTACCATTTCTGCCCCTGCTGGTCCAAGCGGGCAAGTGTCATCCAATGTCTAATGTTGAAGTCGCGCCCAGAATGGTAACAATGCGCGCGACACGAGGTGCATGGTCTCATGCGCCAGGCCATTCGGCCGAAAATGACCGGTTATTGTGGAGGAGGTACCATGTCCGAGGTGCATGTTCATCGCGTGAAGGATGAATGGAAGAAGGACGCGCTGATTGATGCTGCGACCTATGAGAAGTGGTACCAGGACAGCATCACCGATCCGGAAGGTTTCTGGCGCGAGCATGGCAAGCGCATCGACTGGTTCACGCCCTACACCAAGGTGAAGAACACGTCCTATGAAGGCGATGTCTCGATCAAGTGGTTCGAGGATGGCGTCTCCAATGTCTGCCACAATTGCGTCGACCGGCATCTGGAAAAGCGCGGTGACCAGACCGCGATCATCTGGGAAGGGGATGATCCGGCTGACGACAAGAAGATCACCTATCACGAACTTCACGAGCAGGTCTCGAAGCTTGGCAATGTTCTGAAATCGAACGGCGTCAAGAAGGGCGACCGCGTCACCATCTACATGCCGATGATCCCGGAAGCAGCCTATGCGATGCTGGCCTGCGCGCGCATCGGTGCGGTGCATTCGGTCGTCTTTGGCGGGTTCTCGCCGGATTCGCTTGCCGGACGTATCGAGGACTGCAAGTCCGATTTCGTCATCACCGCCGATGAAGGTCTGCGTGGCGGCAAGAAGGTGCCGCTGAAAGCCAATACCGACAAGGCCATTGAGATTGCCGAAAAGGCAGGCGCGAAGGTGCGCAACGTGCTGGTGGTCAAGCGTACCGGTGCGGATGTGAACTGGGTGGATGGCCGCGATCTCGCCTATGAGGCGGAGATGGAAAAGGCGTCCGCCGAATGCGAGCCGGAGAAGATGAATGCGGAAGATCCGCTCTTCATTCTCTACACGTCAGGTTCGACCGGAAAGCCCAAGGGCGTGCTCCACACCACCGGCGGCTATCTCGTCTATGCGTCCATGACGCATCAGTATGTGTTCGATTATCACGAGGGTGATGTCTACTGGTGCACGGCTGATGTGGGCTGGGTCACGGGCCACAGCTATATCGTCTACGGGCCGCTCGCCAATGGCGCGATCACGCTCATGTTCGAAGGTGTGCCCAACTATCCCGATGCGGGGCGCTGCTGGGATGTTGTCGACAAGCACAAGGTCAACATCTTCTATACGGCCCCGACAGCCATTCGCGCTCTGATGGGTGCGGGCGACGACTATGTGAAGCGCGCGTCACGTTCGTCGCTGCGCGTGCTCGGTTCGGTGGGCGAACCGATCAATCCGGAAGCCTGGGAGTGGTACTACAAGGTCGTTGGCGACGAGAAGTCGCCCATCGTCGATACCTGGTGGCAGACGGAAACCGGCGGCATTCTAATCACACCGCTGCCCGGCGCCATCGACCTCAAGGCCGGCTCGGCGACCAAACCCTTCTTCGGCGTTCAGCCGCAGCTCGTTGACAATGAGGGCGGGGTTCTCGAAGGCGCCGCCAGCGGCAATCTGTGCATTGTCGATTCATGGCCGGGCCAGATGCGCACGGTCTATGGCGATCACGAGCGTTTCATCCAGACTTATTTCTCCACCTACAAGGGCAAATATTTCACCGGTGACGGCTGCCGACGTGACGAGGACGGATATTACTGGATCACGGGCCGCGTCGATGACGTGCTGAATGTCTCCGGTCACCGCATGGGCACGGCGGAAGTGGAATCGGCACTTGTTGCGCATCCCAAGGTCTCGGAAGCCGCTGTGGTTGGCTATCCGCATGACGTAAAGGGGCAGGGCATCTATTGCTATGTCACGCTCATGGCCGGTGAAGAAGGCTCGGAAGAGCTCAAGAAGGAGCTGGTTGCCCATGTGCGCTCCGAGATTGGCCCCATCGCATCACCGGACAAGATCCAGTTCGCCCCCGGTCTGCCGAAAACACGCTCGGGCAAGATCATGCGCCGCATCCTGCGCAAGATCGCGGAGGATGATCCCAAGGCCCTGGGTGACACCTCCACCCTGGCTGATCCGGCGGTTGTCGACGATCTGGTGAACAACCGTCAGAACAAAAAGGCCTGAGAAGGTCTTGCAGTCGTTTCCAGTTGCCTCCACATTGGGGGCAACGTCAACGAAGTGAAAGGAGGTGATCCAATGTCGAGTGGTTATCGTTTCAACGTGGTCTCGATGGATTGCCTTTGCGGGGAGCAGTCTTCCCGCTAGAGCGCATGACACGCGGCCGCTTTCGGGCCAAGACCGCGTGAGAACGTTGAACACGGAAAGGGCTGCCTCCATGCGGGGCAGCCCTTTTTCAGTTTCGATGCGCGTTCAGGCTACGGCGCGAGTGCGCTCGCAAGGGGCTTCATGGTTCGGAGGCCTGGCGCAGGCGCCCTGAAGTTCGAACATGCGATAGAAGTCGGCCAGCTGCTTGCCCGGCTCCGGCCGGAAGCTGCGTCCGGCATGTTCCATTGTGGCGATGCGGTCCAGCCGGAAGGCGCGGAAGTCGCTGCGCAACTCGCACCAGGCGACGAGTGTCCAGACCTTGCCCCAGAACCACAAGCCCAATGGCCGTATCTCACGCTGCGAGTTCTGACCTCCTTCGTCGCGGTAGGAAACACGCAGCACGTCGCGTTTCTCCACCGCCTTCTCAAGTTCGTCGATTATCAGACGCTCGGCATCCGAAATGACCCAGTCGGGCGTGTAGATTTCGGTTCGGGCAATGCGGTGGCGGTCCTGTTCGGGCAGCACACTTCGAATCTTCATCAGCGCTTCTTCGGCAGCGCGTGCCATGGTCGCTCCGCCAAATGCACGCACCATGCGTGCGCCGGCAACCAGTGCCACGATTTCATCGCGGTTGAACATCATGGGCGGGAGCTCGAAACCCTCGCGCATGAGATAGCCAACGCCGGCCTCGCCATCGATTGGAACACCCGATGACTGAAGATCGGCAATGTCGCGATAAATGGTGCGCTCGGAAACTTCCAGCCTCTCGGAAAGCATGCGAGCGGTAACAAGCCGCCCTCCACGCAGATGCTGGACGATCTGGAATAGTCGGTCTGCTCTTCTCATGAGGTCTGTCCTCATTTGCAGCGGAAGCTGCCTGCACCAGGGGGAATGGTGCCGGAAAGGGGCAATATGGCGGTATTCATGCCAGTAGGCAAATTAACAGCTGTTCATCTGCGCAGGGGCAGCACCAATGCCACGTCTCCCTCATTGACGCGGCGTCACTTTCGCACAGGGCTCCTGACAACATAGAGTCAGGAGCCTTTTCAGCGGGCTTGATAAAACAGCGGCGCGCCCTAGTCGTCGGTTTCCTTCACATCGACCGTATAATTGAGGGGCAAGCGTCCGCCATCGGCATAGATTGTCTGGCCGGTGACATAGCTTGCGTCGTCGGATGCGAGGAAAGCTGCGATGGAGGCGATCTCCTTCGGCTCGCCGATGCGCCCAAGCGGAGTACGCGACAGAATGCGCTTCTTGGCAGCAGGGTCCGCGTTCACGCTTGCCAGCATTTCGGTCATGATCGAGCCTGGTCCGATGGCATTCACGCGGATGCCATAGGGAGCAAGCGACAGGGACATGACCTTGGTCAACTGGTTCATACCGCCCTTGGAGACCGAATATGGAACCTGGTTGGCGATAGCGAAGACCGCATTGACCGACGACATGTTGATGATGGAACCGGCAGCGCCGCCAGTCTTCACTTTTTCGACCATGTAGCGCGCCACGGCCTGCCCCACGAGGAAAGCGCCCTTGAGGTTGACGCCGATCACGCGATCAAAATCCTCCTCCTTCAGGTCGAGGAAATCCGCGCCATGCACAATTCCGGCATTGTTGACGAGAATGTCGATGTCGCCCAAAGCGTCGATGGTCGAGGCGACGAGATTGTGCACGTCGAGACTCTTGGAGACATCCGTCTTGACGAAGCGGACCTCGCCAAGCTTCTCGAGGTCTTCAACGGCCTGAGCGCCCTTCTCGGCATCAATATCGGCGAGAACCACGCGCACGCCTTCGCGCAATAGCCGTTCTGCAATCGCGTAGCCGATGCCGCTCGCTGCGCCAGTCACGATTGCCGTCTTGCCGTCGAGTGCCATGTCTCACCTCATTTCATCTATCGGTGGCGAAACTGGTCTTTCAACGAGGGAAGGTCAAGCTGCAAGATCCAATGGGTTTGGGCCAGTCGCTGCCCAAGCATTTTGACAGTTCTGCTGCCAACGGGCACAAGATCCGCTCAGGAATCCGGAGAGCGGGCACATATGACCAAGATACTTTCGCTTCTGGTGATCGCCATGATGGTGCTTCACCTCATTCGTCCGCTCGGATTGCCGGGGCTGAAGAAGCGCAAGGATTTCTGGAAGCTGGCCATTGTCGCCATCGCCGCGATCATGCTGACGGTCGCTGTCAGCCACGGGTGAGATCAGGCGACCAGCCGTCCCGGGCGATCCACCTGACGGCGTTCCTCCATGTAGTGCAGCAGATGTTCCGCCCAAGCGCGGTAGCCTGCAGCCGAAGCGTGAAAGCCGTCTTCGGCGAAGCCTTGCTCAGGATCGTCGATTGGCAGTGGCAGGGCCGGTACCACGCCGCGCTCCTGACAGAGCAGCGTCCCCTTGCGGTTCACAAGCTCGGCGCGGATGGCGAGAATCTTTCCCAGAAGCGGCGGCAGCGCTGGCATCTGCCGCATATTCACGATGGGCGACCAGACGATCAGCGCTTCCGGCCACTTGGCCCGCAATGCGTAAAGCAGCCCGCCGAATTCGCGCTTGAAGCGGGGGATGGTGTGGAAGTTCTTGGCATCATTCGTGCCCACGACCAGCACGATATGCGTCCAGTTTTCATCCGCCAGATTGGGAATGACATGATCGCGCAGCTGGCCAGATGTCGCCGAGTTGAAACCCGCAGCACGCCAGGTAACGGCGCGGTCATGGCGAAGTGCGATCAGGCGCGCCAGCTGCGATGGAAGCCCGTGGCTGTTGTCTGCAATGCCCACACCCGCGGCAGAGGAGTCGCCGATCACCAGCAGGCGTACCGCGGGGTCCTTGCCTTCGATGCGATGGCGAACAGGGCCCTGGGGCGGCAGCATGCGCGGTGTTCTGAGGCGGACACCGATGCCCTGCCAGGCATAGACGGGAAAGGCGATCCAGGAGAAGGCGGCTTTGAGTGCGTTCATGGCCAAGCCTTAGCAAAGGCTGCCGGTGGCGTGAACTCACATTCGCTTCATGCGTGAAGCGAAACGGCGGAGGAGCATCGGCCCTCCGCCGCATTTACAACGATCAGGCAGCCTGTTCGAGGTCCTGCTTCCAGCTGCCGCTGGCTGCAAGGCCGTTCATGCGGGCACGGTGGGTGAAGGCGCGCTGGCCTGCAGCCACGTTTTCCGCCTTGCCGCCCCATGCCTTCAGGGCTGCTGCCTGCAGCGCGCGGCCATAGGAGAAGGTCAGCTTCCACGGCATGTCATAGGTCGCATTCATGATCGACAGATGTGCGGTTGCCTCTTCATCCGACTGACCGCCGGAGAGGAAGGCGATGCCTGGAACTGCGGCCGGCACGGTGGCCTTGAGGCAGCGTACGGTCCGCTCTGCAACCTCTTCGCGGCTGGCAGTGCGTACATTCTTGCCGTCGATGATCATGTTCGGCTTCAGGATCATGCCCTCAAGCTTCACGCGGGCATCGAAAAGCTCGTCGAAGACGGTCTTCAGAACCCACTCGGTCACGTCGTAGCAGCGCTCGATCTTGTGGGTACCGGGATTGCCGTCCATCAGCACTTCGGGCTCGACGATCGGGACGATGCCGGCTTCCTGGCAGAGCGCCGCGTAGCGTGCGAGCGCCTGCGCGTTCTGCTTCACCGCACCCCAGGTGGGAAGACCATCGGCAATCGAGATGACACCGCGCCATTTGGCAAAGCGCGCGCCGAGCTCGTAATATTCGTTCAGGCGCTCGCGCAGGCCATCGAGACCTTCGGTGATTGTCTCGCCTTCAAAACCTGCAAGCGGCTTTGCGCCCTTGTCGACCTTGATGCCGGGAACCGCACCGGCGTCAGCGATCATCCGCGCGAGCGGCGTGCCGTCCTTTGCCTTCTGGCGAAGTGTCTCGTCGTAGAGGATGACGCCGGAGATGTGGTTCTTCATCGCCTCGTCAGCGGAGAACAGCATCTCGCGATAGTCGCGGCGGTTCTCTTCGGTCGACTCAAGGCTGATCGTGTCGAAACGCTTCTTGATGGTGCCGGTGCTCTCGTCTGCGGCGAGGATGCCCTTGCCCTCAGCCACCATCCTGGCGGCGATATCTTCAAGACGTTCGCTCATTCTCGTGCCTCCTTTAAAGCCATTGAGAGGCGATTAGCAGAAGGCACGAGAAAACGGAATGTGGGTAGAAGAACCCTAATCGATTGAAAGGAAAGGATTTTACGTTAATTGCTTAACGCGGCCACGCCCGGCAGCTCCTTGCCTTCCATCCATTCAAGGAATGCACCACCCGCGGTGGAGATATAGGTGAAGTCTTCGGCGACACCTGCCTGGTTGAGTGCTGCGACCGTGTCACCGCCACCGGCGACGGACACGAGCAGACCTTCGCGGGTGCGCTGGGCGGCGAAGCGCGCGGATTCCATCGTGGCCTTGTCGAAGGGTTCGATCTCGAATGCACCAAGCGGTCCGTTCCAGACCACGGTGTCGGCGCGCTCAAGCCATTCCTTGACCTTCTCGATGGAATTCGGCCCCACATCGAGGATCATGGCATCAGCGGGGACCGCGTCCACATCCACGACCTCAGAGGCAGCGCCTGCCTTGAATTCGCGTGCCACCACCGCATCGGAGGGCAGGATGATGGCACAACCGGCGGAAGCCGCATCGATCATGATCTGCTTTGCCGTCTCTGCCAGGTCATGCTCGCAAAGCGACTTGCCGACATCGCTGCCACGGGCTGCAAGGAAGGTGTTGGCCATGCCGCCACCGATGACCAGTGCGTCGACCTTTTTCACGAGGTTGAGCAGGAGATCGATCTTGGTGGAGACCTTGGCACCGCCGACCACGGCCAGAACCGGACGGTCCGGATTGCCGAGGCCCTTTTCCAGCGCCTCAAGCTCTGCCTGCATGGTGCGACCGGCATAGGCGGGCAGGAGGCGGGCGAGACCTTCGGTGGAAGCATGGGCACGGTGGGCCGCGGAGAAGGCGTCGTTCACGTAGATGTCACCATTCTCTGCCAGCGCCTTGGCAAATTCGGGGTCGTTCTTTTCTTCGCCTTCGTGGAAGCGGGTGTTCTCCAGAAGCAGTATGTCGCCGCCGGTCATTTCCTCGATTGCATCGGCAGCTTCGTCCCCGATGCAGTCGGAGGCGAAATGGACGCGGCGGTCAAGCGTGGTTTCCACGGCATATGCAATGGGCCCGAGCGAATCGGCTTCCGTGCGCTTGCCCTTGGGGCGTCCGAAATGGGCGAGCAGGATGACCTTGGCGCCCTTGTCGGAAAGTTCGGTAATGGTCGGCGCGATACGCTCGATCCGGGTCGTGTCGGTCACGCTGCCATCCTTGACCGGAACATTGAGGTCAACGCGCACAAGCACGCGCTTGCCGGATACATCGTCCAGATCGTCAAGTGTCTTGAAACCAGCCATCTACCCGCCACTCCTTCTTGAAAGGCAAAACGCAATCGGGCTGGAACATACAGTGAGGCTGGCGTCTTGCAAGGTGGCTGCACGAGGCCAAAGCGCTTAATTTTCTCCGGCGCGTGGCTCTCGCGCGGTTTTGCGGCTCTGCAACATCGCCCACAGCCGACGCAGCAATTCGCTGACGCTGATGAAGGCAGGCACCTTGGGCGCCTGGGCAGGTGGTTCGACCGACAGACCGATGGAGGTGATGTGATCGTCGTCGTCCACGTCGCGCACAATAAGCTCGATATTGCCGAGGGTGACACGGTCGGCATATTCGGCGCGCCCTCCAAGCCTTGCCGCGACGAGCTCGGCGATGGTCATTTCGAGTTCTTTCTCCTTCAGGCCGGGCGCATAGGCCTGTTCCAGTTCCAGCGCAGGGCGGTCGGGATCAACCGCGAATGCACCGAAGAATTCGGCATCTTCGGAATCAACCTCGGCGGGGCTGGCAAACAGGCGGTCGAGCAGACGCGGATAGCGGTCGGGGACGAAGATGTAGACCCGATCGCCGGCCATGAGGCGGCCTGCATACTGATAGGTCATGGATCGCCCGTCGCGCAGCACGAGCGACGGTCTCGCCCAGCGCGGAATGCGCGCGCCGCGTTCCACCGGACTGCCGGCGACGATGCGATAGGCTAGTAATTCGTGGTGGGCGGAACCGGGCAGTTCCAGTTCCACCTTGTTGAGTGGCCCGAGGCGTGGTGGAACGACCATTCCGAGGCGACGCGCAAGCGGGCCCACGGTCCAGCCCTGTATCATCAGCGAGACGAGAACGATGATGAAGACCGTGTTGAAGAGCGCCCGCCCACCATCAATATTGTCGATGACCGGCGTGATTGCGAGCAGGATCGAGACGGCGCCGCGCAGCCCAACCCAGGAGATGAAAGCGGTTTCCTCGCGAGTGAAACGGAACGGAAGAAGGCATAGCGCAACCGCGATCGGCCGGGCCACAAAGATCAGGAATACGCCGAGGACCAGGGCGGGCAGGGCGATCTCCGGGAACTGCGACGGTGTGGCGAACAGCCCCAGAACCAGGAACATGATGATCTGGGCAAGCCAGGTCACCCCATCCTGGAAACGCTTGATCTGATCGGTCGCGCGCAGGCGGCTGTTGCCCGCAACGAGCCCGGCAATATAGACCGCAAGAAAGCCCGAGCCTCCAAATGCGCCTGTGATTGAGAAGACCAGCAGGGAAAGCGCGAGCACGAAGATCGGGACCAGCCCCTGGTCGAGCCGCAGGCGGATGACGAGGCGCACGATCAGATAGCCTCCGATCAGGCCGGCCACGAGACCGATGCCCATCTGCTGCAGGAACCCGAATGCAACGTCGAGCGCGAGCTTTTCCGGTTCGGCAGCCGCACCGGTAGCGATCAGGCTTACCAGGGAAAGGGTGAGGAAGATCGCGATGGGATCGTTCGAGCCGGATTCCACCTCCAGCGTCGAGCGCACTCGGTCTCGCACGGAAATGTTGCCAACGCGCAGCAGGAAGAAGACCGCCGCGGCGTCCGTGGAGGCGACCGTGGCGCCCAGAAGCATGGAAGGCAGCCAGCCCAGATCGGTGATGAAATGCGCCGCAACGCCAACAATGCCTGCCGTCAGCAATACACCAAATGTTGCAAGAGTGATCGCCGGAGCTGCCGCCGCGCGAAAGGAAGCGAGAGAGGTGCCGAAGCCTGAATCGAACAGGATCACGGCGAGCGCGAGGGAGCCGATGAAATAGGCGGCAGTCGCATTGTCAAAATCCAGCCCCAGGCCATCGGTACCCGCGGCCAGTCCAATGCCAAGAAATATGAGAAGGAGAGGCGCGCCGAAACGTCGAGCGATCAGGCTTGAGAAAGCTGCGAGTAGCACCAAGGCAGTGCCGATCAAGATGATTACGTAAATGCCCTGATCCATCGCCCTCGCTGCCTGCTTTTTACACTCTACAACATGAGGCCGGTTAACAACCTCATCAACAGCCAACATAAAAAAACGCCCGGTTGATGGCCGGGCGTTTTGTCACAGCGGAATTTTTGGCGCGTCGATCAGAGGGTCTTGGCGATTGCCGTTGCGGTATCGGCCATGCGGTTGGAGAAGCCCCATTCGTTGTCATACCAGGACATGACACGCACGAGGTCGCCGTCGATCACCTTGGTCTGGTCGAGAGCAAAGGTGGAGGAGGCGGGGTTGTGGTTCATGTCGATCGAGACAAGCGGCTCGTCGGTGAATGCAAGGATGCCGTTCAGCGAACCATTGGCTGCGTCGACAAGGGCCTTGTTGACCTCTTCGACCGTGACCTTTGTCTTCGGCACGAACTTGAAGTCGACCACCGAGACATTCGGGGTGGGAACGCGGATGGCAACACCATCGAGCTTGCCCTGAAGCTCGGGCAGAACAAGGCCGACAGCCTTGGCCGCACCCGTCGAGGTCGGGATCATGGACATGGCTGCCGCGCGGGCGCGGTAGAGATCCTTGTGCATCGTGTCCAGCGTCGGCTGGTCGCCGGTATAGGCGTGAACCGTTGTCATGAAGCCCTTCTCGATGCCGAAAGCATCGTTGAGGACCTTGGCGACCGGTGCCAGGCAGTTCGTGGTGCAGGATGCGTTGGAGATGATCGTGTGGTCGGACGTGATCTTGTCGTGGTTCACGCCATAGACGACGGTGATGTCGGCGCCGGATGCGGGAGCGGAAACAAGAACGCGCTTGGCGCCTGCCTCCAGATGCATGGAGGCCTTCTCCTTGGAGGTGAAGATGCCGGTGCATTCCATCACGATGTCCACGCCAAGGTCACCCCATGGCAGCTTGGACGGGTCGCGCTCGGCGAACACCTTGAAGCTGTCGTCGCCGATGCGGATCGTGTCGCCGTCGACCTTCACCTCGCTCGGGAAACGACCGTGAACACTGTCATAGCGCAGCAGATGTGCGTTAGTCTCGGCAGGGCCAAGATCGTTGATGGCAACGATGTCGATGTCCTTGCGGCCGGACTCGTAGATTGCGCGGGCTACATTGCGGCCGATGCGGCCAAACCCGTTGATGGCGACTTTCACTGTCATGGACTTCCTCCGGAACTTGGAGCCTTGGGAAAGGCGTGAGGGGACGCGGTCTGTCTAGCTTTCACAGCCAGCAATTGAAAGCGGCAGTCCGGCGTCTGGCATGAGCCAGCGCCGGACGCTCGTTCACGTTCAGTCGGCCTTGTTCAGGCGTGCTTCCGCCGCCTGAACCGCGGCTTCCGCGGTGATGCCGAAATGCTCGTAGAGCTCGGGCGCAGGCGCGCTGGCACCGAAACCCTTCATGCCGATGAAGACACCGTCTTCGCCGATAAAGCGTTCCCAGCCCATCGAGATGCCGGCTTCAATGGCGATGCGAACCGTGTTCTTGCCCAGAAGCATATCCTTGTACTCGTCGGACTGCGCCTCGAAGAGCTCGAAGCACGGCACGGAGACAACCCGGGTTGGCACGCCGCGGCCTTCAAGCTGGTTGCGCGCGTCGACGGCGATCTCGACTTCCGAGCCGCTGGCAAAGATGGTGACCTTTGCCTCGTCGCTTGCAGCGAGAAGCTCGTATGCACCGCGGGCGCAAAGATTTTCCGACTTGTAGTCGTTGCGCACCGGCTCAAGCTTCTGGCGGGTGAGCGCCAGCGTAGAAGGAGCATCCTTCGTTTCCAGCGCGACCTGCCAGCACTCGGCTGTCTCGACCGGATCGGCCGGACGGAAGACGAGGTGGTTCGGGATCGCACGCAATGCAGCCAGATGCTCCACCGGCTGGTGGGTCGGGCCGTCTTCGCCAAGTCCGATGGAATCATGCGTCATCACGAAGATGGAGCGGATGCCCATCAGCGACGCCAGACGCATGGCCGGTCGTGCATAGTCGGAGAAGGTGAGGAAGGTGCCGCCATAGGGTATCACGCCGCCATGCAGCGCCATGCCGTTCATGGCTGCAGCCATGCCATGCTCGCGGATGCCATAGTGGATGTAGCGACCGGAAAACTCGCCCGGCTTCACCGCGCCCAGCTGGCTGGTGCGGGTGTTGTTGGAACCGGTGAGATCAGCAGAGCCGCCAATGGTTTCGCTGAGCGCATCATTGATGACTTCGAGAGCGTTCTCCGAGGCTGCGCGGGTGGCAAGCTTCGGGTTCTCCTCGCCAAGCTTCTTCTTGTAGTCGTCGATGGCGCCAGCAAAGCTTTCCGGCAGGTCGCCACGCATGCGGCGCTCGAACTCGGCGCGCACTTCGGCGCTGACCGCAGCCAGGCGCTTCTCCCACTCCTTGCGCTCCTTGGCGGAGCGAAGGCCGGCGAGGCGCCAGTCGTCCAGAATGTCTGAAGGAACCACGAAGGGTTCTGCTTCCCAGCCGAGTTCCTTGCGGACGGCTGCGATTTCCTCGGCACCCAGCGGCGAACCGTGAACCTTGTTGGTGCCGGCCTTGTTGGGCGAACCGTAGCCGATGGTGGTGCGGAATGCGATCAGCGTCGGCAGGTCGGATTCGCGTGCGGCTTCGATCGCGGATGCAATGGCATCGGGATCGTGACCGTCTGCGCGGATCGTGTTCCAGCCGGACGCTGCAAAGCGTGCGCACTGGTCGGTGCTGTCGGAAAGGGACACAGGACCATCGATGGAGATCTGGTTGTCGTCCCACATCACGATGAGCTTGTTCAGCTTCAGGTGACCGGCAAGTGCGATCGCCTCCTGGCTGATGCCTTCCATGAGGCAGCCGTCGCCGGCGAGCACATAGGTGTAGTGATTGACAAGCTCGTCGCCATAGCGGGCATTGAGCAGGCGCTCGGCGAGCGCCATGCCGACCGAGTTTGCCAGACCCTGGCCCAGCGGACCCGTCGTCGTCTCGATACCGGCCGCATAGCCATATTCGGGATGGCCGGCAGTGCGGGAGCCGAGCTGACGGAAATTCTTGATCTCGTCGATCGTGATGTCCTCATAGCCCAGCAGGTAAAGCAGGGAATAGAGAAGCATCGAGCCGTGACCGGCGGAAAGCACGAAGCGGTCGCGGTCTGCCCAGTCCGGCTTCTTCGGGTCATGGGTCATGAAGCGCGTATAGAGGACAGTTGCTATGTCCGCTGCGCCCATGGGCAGGCCAGGATGGCCGGACTTCGCCTGTTCGACGGCGTCCATAGAGAGGAAGCGGATCGCATTTGCCATCCGGTCGTGTTTGTCGCGTGAGATCATTGGTGCTCGCAGGTCGGGTGCCAGGTTGTGATCGAGCTTGAGGCCGGCGGCCCCAAAAAAGCAGGCGAGACATAGCAGGTAGGGACTTTAAGTCAATAAACAGCCTGATTCGTGGCTGCGGTCCTGCGTGTTCCGGTAGGACCTGAAGCAAGAGAATTGCACTGCTTCAAATTGGGGGATAGATGGTGCACTTTGTTGACGCCGGGTTCATCCGGCGCATAATCTTTCAGAACTAAAACATTCAGATTCCGCATATTTTGCAGGCGGGCGGCTGGGAAAGATGTCCATGAACATCCAAAATTCCGGCGATACCACGCTCCGGGAAGCGCTGGGGCGCCTTGGAAAAGCCATCGAGACGCTTGAGGCGTCTGTCGATGCACGCCTGGAAAAAGAGCATGACTATGCCGAAGCCGAAGCGGAAGTGCAGCGTATGGGCGCAGATCGTGCGCGACTGGCCCAGGAACTCGACAAATCCGAAGCACGTGCCGAGCGGCTGGCGGATGTGAATCGCGAAGTGTCGCGCCGGCTGGTCACGGCGATGGAAACCATACGCGCCGTTCTTGACCGGTAGGCGCAACGAGGCACCTGATGGCACAAGTCACGGTCACCATTGATGGCAAGGCCTATCGCATGGCCTGCGACGAGGGGCAGGAAGAGCACCTCATCAGCCTGGCGGAGCGTTTCGACCGCTATGTCGGTCACCTGAAGGATTCCTTCGGCGAGATCGGCGATCAGCGGATCACCGTCATGGCGGGCATCATGGTGATGGATGAGCTCGTTGAACTGCAAAAGCGCATCCAGGGGATGGAAACCGAGGTCGCAACGCTTCGAAAGACGCGTGACGAGGCGCTTCTGAAGGCGGACAAGCAGGATTCCGCGCTGACCGGCGTGATCCTGGAGCTTGCCGAGCGTATCGAAGCCGTGGCAGTGAAAATCTCCAGCGGGGACAGTTCGACCGATACGCCGTCGGGCTGATCTTTCCGGAAAAGCGCGGTCTTGCGCGGCCTTGCAACTTGGACTGAGGTGATGATGGCAGTGCTTCGCGATCCCGTGCAGCTCGGCGTGGTGGGTGCGCCCCACGGCATTCGCGGTGAGCTGCGGGTCAAGAGCTTTACGCAAGATCCATTGGCTATCGGTGACTACGGGCCGCTCCACACGGATGATGGGCGGGAGCTTCTCGTGCAGAAAGCGCGTCCGGCAAAGAATGTGCTGGTGGTTTCCTTCGCAGGCGTCAATGACAGATCGGGTGCCGAGGCATTGGCTGGCGCGAGACTGTTCGTGGAACGTGCCGTGCTGCCGCAGGATCTGGATGAGGAAGAGTATTACCACGCCGACCTCATCGGCCTTTCCGTGCGCGATGCAGCAGGTGAAGACTTCGGCAAGGTGATCGCCGTTCATGACTTCGGGGCAGGCGACATCCTTGAGGTGAAACCGGTTTCGGGTCGCAGCGTCATGATGCCCTTTACCCGAGATGCCGTGCCGGAGGTAAAGCCGTCAGCGGGCTATATGGTCGTCGATCCGGCTGCAGCGGGCCTGATCGCCAGTGACGAAGACGGCAGCGAAGCCGATGAGAGCGAGGCGCATCCATGAGTTTTCGCGCCAGCATCCTGACGCTTTATCCCGAAATGTTTCCCGGCCCGCTCGAAACCTCGCTGGCGGGAAAGGCGCGCGAGGCGGGCACCTGGGAACTGGAGACGGTTCAGATACGCGATTTCGCCACCGACAAGCATCGAAGCGTTGATGACACCCCTGCCGGTGGAGGCGCTGGCATGGTGATGCGGCCGGATATTCTGGCCAAGGCAGTCGATCATGTCGCGCCTGCCGATGATCCGCGCCCCAAGCTTCTGATGAGCCCGCGCGGGCGGCCTCTCAACCAGAAGCGCGTGCGCGCGCTGGCAGAAGGGCCGGGGGCTGTCATTCTTTGCGGGCGCTTCGAAGGTGTGGACCAGCGCCTGATAGAAGCGCGGGATTTCGAGGAAGTCTCGATCGGTGATTACATCCTGTCAGGTGGAGAACCTGCGGCCATCGTGCTTCTCGATGCGGTGATCCGATTGTTGCCGGGTGTCATGGGAAACCAGCATTCGGGCGAGGAGGAAAGCTTCGAGAGCGGACTTCTGGAACATCCGCAATATACCCGTCCGCGCGAATTCGAGGGCATGACAATCCCCGAAATTCTTGCCTCGGGCAATCATGCCAGGATTGCAGAATGGCGCTACGACCGGGCCGTGGAACTGACGAAGAAGCGCCGGCCCGATCTCTGGGCTGCCTATTGTCGTGAAGGGAAGGCGCAGCGATGAGTGGTCCGAGCGCGCCCAGGCGTATTGGCAGTTGCCATTGCGGGAGCGTGAAATTTGCCGTGCGGCTTGTCGATGACCTCGACCGGCCCCGACGCTGCACCTGCTCCTTTTGCCGAATGCGCGGGGCAGTGACCGTGTCGGCGCGCCTGGACGATCTGGAAATCCTGCAGGGGCAGGAAGCCTTGACGCTCTACACCTTCAATACCGGCGCGGCGAAGCATTACTTCTGCTCGCGCTGTGGGATCTACACCCATCACCAGAGGCGCTCCAATCCGGAAGAGTTCGGCATCAATGCCGCCTGTCTCGAAGGTGTGACGCCGTTCGATTTCAGCGACGTGCCGGTAACCGACGGGGTCAACCATCCTTCGGACGGCAATGAAAGCCGCATCGTCGGTCGGCTGAAATACGAACAGGACTGAAAAGGAAACAGGGGAGCCGTGGCTCCCCCGCTTGTCGTACATCCTACATCTGTTCCTTCTGCGCGCCTGAGCCCTTGCGCGCCTTGCCGAGTGATGGCTCCTGACCCTGCGGTTCGGGCTTTTCCCTGACCGAGAATTCCGCCTTGCCGTCGAGCGAGGGACCTTCGGTCCAGCGGCCCTTTGGCGCTTCCTTGTCGAGCAGCGTGTTGAGGAAGTAGTAGGAATGCTCGGTTGCCTCGTGATCTTCCGGAGTGGAGTTCGGGATCGGCAGCGATTTCTCCAGGCCGCCAAGTTCCTCGATCACGGCAAGCCACTGCTGCTGGTGCATCGTGTCGCGTGCGATCAGGAAGGACAGCATGTCCTTCATGCCGCCATCGTCCGTCATGTTGTAGAGACGCGACGCAAGAACGCGCCCGCCTGCCTCGGCGGTGGCATTGGCCAGCATGTCGGCGCCGATATTGCCGGTCGCATAGATGTGGCTCATGTCGAAAGGCACGCCATTGGAATTGACCGGCATGGCCGAAAGGCCCGAAGACAGGATGTGGCGCGGATTCATTCCGCCCAGGATGGCATTGACCACCGGGTCTTTCGCGGCTTCCTCCTGCATGGACAGGGGCGCCCCCTCAAGGTTCAGCGCCACGGCATGTCCGAGAAATTCGATATGGGACAGTTCCTCGGTTGCGGTCGCAATCAGCAGGTCGCGATATTTGTCATCGCCGCGTGCGCCCATGGCCTGAAAGAAATACTGCATCGCCACGCGGATTTCGCCTTCGACACCGCCAATGGCTTGCTGAAGCATTTTCGCAAAAACGGGATTGGGCTTGTCAACGCGCACTTCGTATTGAAGCTTTGAGGAGTGATGAAACATAAGTTTGGTCCCTTCAATTGTCTTGGTGACCGGAAACCAACAATGGCTGCAGCCACGATGTTCCGGAAAAAGTGAGCGGTGGGGTCATGTTTTTGCGACTGTGGCCGGTCCCGATTGCAGTTGATTTCCGGGTCCCGTTGCGTTATGTGCGCGTACCGCTGCCATGGGAGGTCCATGGCCGTGACCAATCAATGAAGGTGAATTCGCTCCTGCTTCGTTCGAAAGAACGGACACTCCTCAGGCGGTCAGAGACTGTCGGCGAGATGAGCGCTCTGGCACTTCGCAAAGAACAAGAGGTGTGACGATGGACCTTATCCGTCAGCTTGAGGCCGAGCAGGCCGAGAAGATTGCTGCACAGCGCCAGCTTCCCGAATTTTCCGCAGGCGACACTGTTCGCGTGCAGGTTCGCGTGACCGAAGGTACGCGTACCCGCGTACAGGCCTTCGAAGGCGTCTGCATTGCCCGTTCCGGCTCCGGCTTCCAGGAGAACTTCACGGTTCGCAAGATCTCCTATGGTGAAGGCGTTGAGCGCGTGTTCCCCGTCTACTCCCCGCTGGTCGAGGGCGTGGAAGTGGTCCGCCGCGGTAAGGTTCGCCGCGCGAAGCTCTACTATCTGCGTGACCGTCGCGGCAAGTCCGCCCGTATCACCGAGAATACCGGCGTTCGCGCCCGCAAGCTCAATGATGCCGAACGTCAGGCCGTTGCCGACGAGAAGGCTCGCATCGAGGCCGAGAAGGTCGCAGCTGCAGAGGCTCTCGCACAGCAGAAGGCCGCAGAGGAAGCAGCACAGAACGAGGCTGCAAACAACGAGAACCAGGGCTAAGCCACGGGTTTTCTCTGAAGGGAGCAGATCCGCTCCTGTCAGATGAGCAGAATATCGAAATGGCCGGTGCGATTGCGCCGGCCATTTGCGTTTCGCGCCATGCCGGAACCAGCAAGCAGCATCATCCGTTTGTGCGGAATGGATGCTCTGGTTCAAGAATTCGATTTCAAAACCGTCATTCCCGTGCAGATCATTGCGTTGCGCCTTGTCGCGGCTGTCATCATGGGCGGTTTCCTGGGCTTCGAGCGGGAACTGGCGGACCGGCCTGCCGGACTTCGCACGCATATGCTCGTCTGTCTGGCTTCGGCAGCATTTGCCATCATTGCGATTGAAATTGTGTCGATGCCTGTTTTTGGCGCCGATTCCGTGCGTAGCGATCCGATCCGTCTCGTTGAAGCCATCACGTCCGGCGTGGCCTTTCTTGCCGCCGGTTTCATCCTGTTCAAGGGTGGCGAGGTGAAGGGCCTGACCACCGGGGCCGGGATGTGGATTGCCGCTTCCACGGGCCTGGCGCTGGGGCTTGGCCTCTGGATCGTCGCACTTCTGGGATGTCTTCTTGGCGTGCTTGTTCTGGCCACAATGCGACGCTTCGAAACAAAGCTCGATCTCAAGGAGCCGCGCTCCGAAGAATAGGGGCTCGCATAATTGCCGATCTCGCAAAAGCTTGGTAAAAGCGCGGTCATGGAGCGAATGGACGGCACAAGCGCATATCAGATGATTGTCCTGCAGGATGCAAAACGCCTGCCGGGACGCTTCTATGCGCATCTGACCGGTGCGGTCAGCTGTCGACTTCGCTAGGCGGACCAGCCCGGGCGCTGCCATAGCAGCGCGTCAGCCATCAAATTCAAAGCTCCGCCCAGGAATAGTGACATGACCAAACCACGCACCCTTTACGACAAGGTATTCGACGATCATCTGGTTGACAGCCAGGATGATGGCACGTGCCTGCTCTATATCGACCGCCATCTCGTTCATGAAGTGACCAGCCCGCAGGCTTTCGAAGGACTGCGCATGGCAAGCCGCCCGGTGCGCCACCCGGAAAAGACGCTGGCTGTGGTCGACCACAATGTGCCCACCTCGCCGGATCGCAAGTTCGGCATCAAGAACGAGGAAAGCCGCATTCAGGTCGAGGCGCTTGCCCGGAACGCATCGGAATTCGGTATCGAGTACTACAACGAGGCCGATCAGCGGCAGGGTATCGTGCACATTGTCGGTCCGGAACAGGGCTTCACACTGCCGGGCATGACGATCGTGTGCGGTGACAGCCACACTTCCACCCATGGCGCCTTCGGCGCGCTGGCCCATGGCATCGGCACCTCGGAGGTCGAGCATGTTCTGGCCACGCAGACGCTGATCCAGCGTCGCGCGAAGAACATGCTCATCCAGGTGGATGGCAAGCTGCCGGAAGGCGTGACCGCGAAGGACATCATCCTCGCCATCATCGGCGAGATCGGTACGGCCGGCGGCACCGGTCACGTGATGGAATATGCAGGCGAGGCCATCCGTGCGCTTTCCATGGAAGGCCGCATGACGGTCTGCAACATGTCCATCGAAGGCGGCGCGCGCGCAGGCATGATCGCGCCTGACGAGACGACCTTCGAATATATCAAGGATCGCCCGCGCGCACCCAAGGGCAAGGCTTGGGACATGGCACGTGCCTATTGGGAGACGCTGAAGACCGACGAAGGTGCGCATTTCGACCGCGTGGTGAAACTGGACGCGGCCAATCTGCCGCCCATCGTCACCTGGGGTTCTTCACCTGAGGACGTGGTTTCCATCACCGGCGTCGTGCCCAACCCGGAAGACATTCCAGACGAGAACAAGCGTCAGTCCAAGCGCCGCGCGCTTGAATATATGGGCCTGACACCTGGCACCAAGATCACCGATATCGCGGTCGACCGCGTCTTCATCGGCTCGTGCACCAATGGTCGCATTGAGGATCTGCGCGAAGCAGCCAAGATCGCCGAAGGCCAGAAGGTGAAGGACGGTCTGGATGCCATGATCGTTCCGGGCTCCGGTCTGGTGAAGGCGCAGGCCGAGGCCGAAGGGCTCGACAAGATCTTCAAGGCTGCCGGTTTCGACTGGCGCGAACCGGGCTGCTCCATGTGCCTTGCCATGAATGACGACCGCCTGAAGCCGGGCGAGCGCTGCGCCTCGACCTCCAACCGTAATTTCGAGGGCCGTCAGGGCTTCAAGGGCCGCACGCATCTCGTATCGCCCGCCATGGCCGCGGCGGCAGCAATCGCCGGACGCTTCGTGGATATCCGAGAGTGGCCAAAGGTGTAAGCTTCATCATCTGAAACAGGAAAAGGCGGCTTTCGGGCCGCCTTTTTTCGTTTGCGAAAGCTGATAATCAGCGCCGTATGATCTCGTGGAATTCGTCGCGCTGGCCGGGCACGTCGACACTGACCACCAAGGCCAGTTCGCGCTTTTCGAACTCCTCGAACCACTCGTCCCATTCGACGATCTGGTTGCCGCCGATATGGTCCGCACCCTCGTCGGTATCCTGATAGGCATGTTGTCCGAAAGCGATGCGCAGAACCGGGCGTCCTTCGTCCATGCCCGGTGCGGGGTCGCTGATGACGGGCTTGCCCGCCCGTGCGGCTGCCCAGTCGCGGATCTCGTCGTGATCGGTAAGTGTTCTTGTCTCTGCCATCTGGGAAGCTCCTTTGTCTGCTTCCCAACGCGTCCAGCTTCCAGCGGTTCCCCTGAGAGCGCTACCCTAGCTGCGGGCGAGGCGCTGGGGCTTGGTCACCAGACCGTAGTCGCGCAGCTGGTCGGGCGAAAAATAGTAGAGGGCACGCGGTGGCGTATCGAGCGCGTGCAGCCAGAGCGCGGGATCGATGCCCATTTCGTCCAGATGGCGCGAAATGCGGGCCGTGGTCATCTGGGCGTCGGCCATGGCCTGTGCTGCAGAAATGATGTTGTCGGTTGCCGCATAGAACTGGTGCACGCCGATTGCAGCCTTTTCAGCAATCTGACGATCTATTCCTCCGGCGAAGAACAGCGGGCAGGAAGAAGCGCAGATTGCACCTTCTTCCACGACGGTTGCGAGCTGGTATTCCCGAACCATGCGCGCCATGGCGATGGCATCATCCAGCGAGCCGCCGGGTGAATTGACGCTGATACGCGAGACATATTCTCCACGCGCTTCAAGCTCCGTGCGAAGGCGTTCGGCCGAGCCGGGGTCGATAGCGCCACTTGCGCGCAATATGCCTCCTGCTTCCAGAGCAAAGGTCATTGGCTGGCTCAATGTCTCCCGACCGCCCTCCACATGCTGGCGCGGGTCATTGGGTTGCGCATCGGCAGAAGGCACAGCAGTCACGGCGGGCGGCAGCACGCGAAATTCGCGCGTCAGCTGCTGCCTGTTTTCGCCCCATAGACCGCCATTGCGGTCGACCATCTCGCGCAGATCCATGCCCAGAAGCGCGGCTGTTCCAAGCAGCACACCCACAAATGCCCAGCGCACCACCGCAGCTTCGTCAAAACGGCTGATATAGCGGATGAAGGCGTTGCGGCGCTTGGGCTGGAGGGTTGGATACAGGTTCTGACTCATGGCTCTTGCCGCTTGCGTTCATTGAGTGAAAGGGGAGTGACGTTCTGCCCGGGTGAGGGTTCCTCGACCGGGTTTTCGGGCCGTGCCTGCGGGGAGGCTTCTGGCTCGGACGCCCGGTCCTGTCGGGCAGTCAGCGCGCGCTGTACATCCAGCGACCGCAGCAGATCGGCTGCCGTGAGGCGTTCGGCATCGCTCATGACGGCCTCGTCACGACGAATGGAGGCGTAGACTACGCTCATGATGCCCACGAGCACGGCGGGCAGAAGGTCGATGGAAATTGCGCCAGCCCAGCTCGGGAGGAAGCTTGATGCATAGCGCAGCACGGCTTCGGCGGCTGACAGCGGCACGTAGCGCCGCTCGGCGACCTGCGGCTGCGCCATGATCTCTTCGGCGGCGATGCTGAGAGCCTTCGACTGCGCAGCGACGGATTCGCGGACGGTCGCCATCACCTGGTCCTGGCGTCCTGCAAGCTCGGCATTGCTGCCATCGGCGACGGGCGCAATGAACCCGGCGGAGAGGTCTGAGGCAGCGCGCGCAACGGAGGGGGCGATCGAGGTCTGCTCAAGCGACGCGATAACGCCGGCCAGCGCCACGGCCTCTTCGGCAAAGCGGTCCGAGCGTGGCTGCACAGGGCCGGGCGCAGAGACAAGGCCGCGCATCGTGGCCAGATGCTGCTGACCTTCCTCGAACAATGTCGAAACCGTGTCGCGGGAATTTAGGATGGTGGCGTGCAGCTCGTCCATCTGCGCCGACATTTGTGTGAGCAATTGCACCACGCTGCCGGAACCTGAGGTGCCGGTCAGGGCGCCGGACTGGCGCTCGTCGTCGGCAAGTCTGGCGAAGCGGTCGGAAGCACGCTGGATGTCGGGCAGAAGCGAGAGGGCGCCAAGTGCGTTGCCATGCGCCTGGTCCAGATCGCCGGTGTAATCTTCAAGTGTCTCGGCCAGGTGCTGCTCGACCGCTGCCGAGCCTGCAAGAGCGGCGGCATTTAGCCAGGACGACATGGCGACAATCATCAGGCATCCAAGGACCATGACGCCCATGAGCACCAGTCGCGAAGCGGCATCGCGCATCTCCGGCACGAAGCGGATCAGGTAGCTCCAGAAGCCATAGATGCCGACCGACACCGCTGCTGAATAGATAATGGCGGAGAAGAACACGAGCGTGGCCGAGCCGTCGAGCAGGCTGCGCACGCCCAGATAGGTGTAGACACCGCTGGCAAGCGCAAGCGTGGCCAGCACAAAGCGGGTCATCGGCTGTATCTGGTCGATCTGCGCGCGAAGATTTCGCGCTGCTGACGCATTGCTCATTACTCGTTCCCAGCCTGCAGGTGGTGCAGGTATTCGAAATTGATCTTACCTATGCCGGCCGCAGATCACGGGCAGTCGGCGCGCAGGACCGGCAAGGCATTGTCCGGCAGGCCGTACATGTAGGAGCGGCCCTTCACGAGCACGCCATAGGGGCAGCGCCGACGGTAGGACCGTTCCGTTGTTGAAGTATCGTCGAGGTAGACGACCTCCGGCTCCTCGGCCTGATCCGGTACGACCGCATCCAGGCGATGTCCCTCACCGACGATGATCCGCTTGAAGCCGGATGCGGCGTGGATGACGAGATTGCCGTAGCCGTCCGCGTAAACAAGAGCATCCGCGCGGTCGCCAGCCACACCAGAAGCGCTTGCCGTAAAGAATGCGGCCAGGGCAAGCGCACCGGCCGCGATCGTATTTCTGTTCCAAGGCATCGCGCACTCCATGTCTGTCGCGGCCTCCTCACAATTTAGATTAATGCTTTCTTAACTGTTGTCCATTGCGAGTGCGGCGATCCCATGACGCAATTGACAGCTGTGGTTAATTTGACGAACTGTGCGCGGTGAGTGCTTCGCGGCGCAAAACCGACCAGGACTATTCATGACTGACACGCCTCAGATCGATATCGGTCTCCTGCGGCTGAAGGATGCGCACAGTCTCGCGCCACTCCTTGCCGCTCATACACAATCGCTGAAACGGGGTGCGCCGCGGCGGCCCGACGAGTTTTATGCAGAGACGCTGCTGCAAGACCGCGTGGCGGAAGTTCTGGGCGCGCATCTCGACGGTGCGCTTGTGGGTTTTGCCGTTTTCTATGACTTGCCGGACCCGCTTTCCGGTCTGCGCTACGGTTTGGCCGAGCATCTCTATGTGCATCACGACCATCGCGGCAAGGGCATCGCCAAGGCGCTGGTGGACGTGCTCGGCGACAGTGCCGAGGAGCGCGGCTGGACACGGCTCGTGCTGAATGCTCCGCGCGGTTCGGTCGAAGGTCGCCGCCTCTACGAGAAGATCGCCGGCCCTGCCGACTGGACAAGCCACGTGGTGCGCTTCAATGGCAGCTAGCTCCCGTTCCGGCTGGGGCCGGCGGGGGCGCAAGATCACAGGAAGCCTGATTTTGCTGACAGTCCTTTCGGGCTGTGCGGCAACCGGCAGTGAGCCGGGCGAATCAGGCTCCGGTCTGCGCTTGCCGGTGACATTCCACTGTGATGGCGGACGAAGCCTCACGATCTCGACATCCGATGTGGGCGGGATCAGGGTCTTGAGTCCGCGCGGGCAGGACGTGGTGCTTTTTCCCTCTCCGCCGGATCAGGATGTTCGTTTCCAGTCACCGCCTTACGCAATCAATGTCGATCCGGAAGAAGCCCTCTGGATCGTGACCGGAAAGCGTCCGCTTTCATGCAAACGATAGCGGCACCATGCCCAAATCGATTAAGGCGAAAGTTGGGTGTCTGCGGCTTTGACGCAGTGCAAAAAGCGCATTAGAAAGCCACCTGCCGCGGATCTGCCCAACACTTCATCAGTGTGAGGCTTGTTCCGCCAGATAACGGGGAAGCCATGAGCAAGCCAACAGCCACCCACGCGAGGCCCCTCTCGCCACATCTTTCTGTCTATCGTTTCATTCCGACAATGGTCATGTCGATCCTGCACCGCATCACGGGGGCGGCGCTATATTTCGGTACGATCCTGCTGGTCATCTGGCTGGTCGCCGCAGCGTCCGGACCGGAAGCTTTCGAGACGGTGAACGGCATTTACGGATCCTGGTTCGGGCGGCTCATCCTGTTCGGCTACACCTGGGCGCTTCTTCATCACATGCTGGGCGGCATCCGCCACCTTATATGGGATACCGGTCACGGTCTTGAGAAGCAGACGGCGACCAAGTTCGCCTATGCGACCATCATCGGCTCGGTCACGCTGACCGTGCTGATCTGGGTCGCCGGCTACGCGTTCGGTGGGGGAGCCTGATCATGAGTGACTTTCGCACACCCTTGAACCGCGTTCGCGGCCTCGGCTCTGCCAAGGAAGGCACTGACCATTTCTGGCGTCAGCGCCTGACGGCCGTATCCAACCTTTTCCTGGTGATCTTTTTCGTCGGGTTTGTCGTCTTCTATAACGGCGCTTCCTACGAGACCGTGCGCGGCGCGCTCGGCAATCCCGTTGTTGCCATCCTGATCGCGCTGATGCTGCTTTCGATCCTGTATCACATGAAGATCGGTATGCAGGTCATCATCGAGGACTATGTGCATGGTCCGGCCAAGGTGCCGTTGATCCTGCTCAACATCTTCTTTCCCTTCATAGTCGGCGTGAGCGCACTCTACGCCCTTGTAACGATTGCCTTTGGAGGCTGATGGCGGATATGGCTACAGCAAGTGAGAAGAAGGCTGGCAGCGCCTATACCTATGTCGATCACAAGTTCGACGTGGTGGTTGTCGGTGCCGGCGGTGCGGGTCTGCGTGCAACGCTTGGCATGGCCGAGCAGGGGCTGAAGACGGCCTGCATCACCAAGGTTTTTCCGACCCGTTCGCATACGGTTGCTGCCCAGGGCGGCATCGCGGCATCTCTGCAGAATATGGGTCCCGACCACTGGCAGTGGCACCTTTACGACACCGTGAAGGGGTCGGATTGGCTTGGCGACGTGGATGCCATGGAATATCTGGCTCGCGAAGCTCCGGCTGCGGTCTATGAGCTTGAGCATTATGGCGTTCCTTTCTCGCGTACCGAGGATGGTCGCATCTACCAGCGTCCATTCGGCGGCCACATGCAGAATTTCGGTGACGGCCCGCCGGTGCAGCGCACCTGTGCGGCAGCCGACCGTACCGGTCACGCCATCCTGCACACGCTCTACGGCCAGTCGGTGAAGAACAACGCACAGTTCTTCGTCGAGTATTTCGCGCTCGACCTCATCATGACCGATGGTGTGTGCACCGGCGTTGTGGCCTGGAACCTGGAAGACGGCACCATCCACCGTTTCGCTGCCAAGATGGTGGTGCTTGCGACCGGTGGCTATGGCCGCGCCTATTTCTCCTGCACGTCGGCCCATACCTGTACGGGCGACGGCAATGGCATGGTTGCGCGCGCGGGCCTGCCGCTGCAGGACATGGAGTTCGTGCAGTTCCACCCGACCGGTATCTATGGAGCCGGCTGCCTGATCACCGAAGGTGTACGCGGTGAGGGTGGCTATCTGGTCAATTCCGAGGGCGAGCGCTTCATGGAGCGTTATGCGCCGTCCGCCAAGGATCTTGCCTCGCGTGACGTTGTCTCGCGCTGCATGACCATGGAAATCCGCGAAGGCCGCGGTGTTGGCAAGAACAAGGACCATATCTTCCTGCATCTTGACCATCTGGACCCGGCGGTCATTCACGAGCGCCTGCCCGGCATCGCCGAATCGGCGCGCATCTTTGCCGGCGTGGACGTGACGCGCGAGCCGATCCCGGTTCTGCCGACGGTTCACTACAATATGGGGGGCATCCCCACCAATTACTGGGGTGAAGTGCTGAATCCGACGAGCGAAAACCCGGACGCGGTGGCGCCTGGTCTGATGGCCGTGGGCGAGGCAGCCTGTGCTTCGGTGCACGGCGCCAACCGTCTCGGCTCCAATTCGCTGATCGATCTCGTGGTCTTCGGTCGTGCCGCAGCCATCCGTGCAGGCCAGGTGGTCGACCGGGATTCGAAGGTTCCGCCGATCAACGAGGCGGCGTGCGAGAAGATCATGGACCGCTTTGATCGCTTGCGCCACGCTTCCGGCTCCACGCCAACGGCTGAGATCCGCGAGCACATGCAGCGCACCATGCAGGAAGATGCTGCCGTGTTCCGCACGCAGGAATCGCTGGAGCAGGGCTGCAAGCGCATCTCCGAGGTCTGGAAGGAACTGCCGGATGTGAAGGTCTCCGACCGTTCGCTGATCTGGAACTCGGACCTGATGGAAACGCTGGAGTTGGAAAACCTGATGGCCAATGCGGTTGTCACGGTCTACTCGGCAGAGGCTCGCAAGGAGAGCCGTGGCGCGCATGCACGTGAGGACTTCACCGAGCGTGATGACGCCAACTGGCGCAAGCACACGCTTTCCTGGATCGACGAGAGTGGCAAGGTCACCCTCGATTATCGCCCGGTGCACACCGACCCGCTTCTGAGCGAAGAGGATGGCGGCATCGAGTTGGCCAAGATCGCGCCCAAGGCGCGCGTCTACTGAGGCGGGGATATCATGGTTGAACTTACACTTCCCAAGAACTCCAAGGTTCGTCAGGGCAAGGTCTGGCCAAAGCCTGAGGGCGCGACCAATCTGCGCGAATACAAGGTCTATCGCTGGTCGCCTGATGACGGCGAAAATCCGCGCATCGACACCTATTATGTCGATATGGACGATTGCGGGCCGATGGTTCTCGACGGTCTGCTCTGGATCAAGGACCATATCGATCCGACCCTGACCTTCCGCCGCTCCTGCCGCGAGGGCATTTGCGGTTCCTGCGCGATGAATATCGACGGCACGAACACGCTGGCCTGTACCAAGGGCATGGACGAGATATCCAGCGACGTGAAGATCTACCCGCTGCCTCATATGCCGGTGGTGAAGGATCTGGTGCCGGATCTCTCGGTGCCCTACGCCCAGCTTTCCTCCATCAAGCCCTGGCTTCAAACGGTTTCGCCCGAACCTGCGAAGGAGTGGAAGCAGAGCCATGAGGACCGCTCGAAGCTCGACGGTCTTTACGAGTGCATTCTCTGCTTCTGCTGCCAGACTTCCTGCCCGAGCTATTGGTGGAATGGCGAGCGCTATCTGGGACCGGCGGTTCTTCTGCAGGCCTATCGCTGGCTGATCGACAGCCGCGACGAGAAGACGGGCGAGCGTCTCGACAATCTCGAGGACCCGTTCCGTCTTTATCGGTGCCACACGATCATGAATTGCACGCAGGCCTGCCCCAAAGGGCTGAACCCTGCCAAGGCGATTGCCGAGATCAAGCAGATGATGGTGGAGCGCCGCGTCTGATCGCACGCCATCCCATATCTGAACGCCCAGTTTTTCAAGCCGCTCACACAGACGTGTAGCGGCTTGAATTGCATTCAGGCGCGGTCACGCTAGGTGTCGGATGAGCCTTGAGGAGATTTCCATGCGCAGAATTCTGACACGCCTTGCCCTTGCTGCCGGTATTGTTGGTGCAAGCTTTTCCACCGTGAGTGCCGCGGAACAGACAGCCATTTTCGCCGGTGGCTGCTTCTGGTGCGTCGAAGCCGATTTCGACAAGGTTCCCGGCGTAACGAGCACGGTTTCCGGATATACGGGCGGACGGACTCAAAACCCCACATATCGCACCCATACCAGCGGCGGGCACCGTGAAGCGGTAAAGATCACCTATGACGACGCGCAGGTGAGCTATGCCGAGCTCCTCGATGTCTTCTTCCACTCGGTCGACCCAACGGATGCAGGCGGGCAGTTCTGCGACAGGGGCGAGAGCTATACGACCGCAATCTACACGCTGTCGCCAGAGCAGGAGGCTGCGGCAAAGGAAGCAAAGACGGCTGCTGAAAAGGAATTGGGACAGAGTGTGGTAACGCCCATTATCGGCGCCAGCACCTTCTGGACGGCCGAAGACTATCACCAGAACTACTATCGCAGCGACGAGCGCATCCTGACGCGGTTCGGACTGGTGACCAAAGCCGACGCCTATGAGGGCTATCGGCAGGGTTGTCGGCGTGATGCGCGTCTGAAGGAGGTATGGGGGGAAACCGCGCTGCGCGGCATCAAGAAATAAGCGCATTGTCAGGTCATGCTCGCTTCGTTCGAACTGGAGTGATTTCAATGAGCCAATTTCTGAAGAGTATTTTCGGTGCCAGCGCCGCCCTCATCCTTTCTGCTACTGCTTCCCTGGGCGCCGAAGGCTGGGTCATCAAGGACAGCCCGCACAGCGTGACCGAGACCGCTGACCGTCTGGCAGCCGCCGTGGAGGAGAGTCCCGCCAAACTCGTCGCGCGCCTCGATCATCAGGCGAACGCAGAGCGGGTCGATCTGAAGATGCAACCGGCAACGGTTCTTTTCTTCGGCAATCCGAAGGTTGGCACCCCGATCATGCAGGCCAATCCACGCGCCGCACTGGACCTTCCTCTTCGTGTGCTGGTCTGGGAGGAAGAGGGCAAGGTTCGCGTTGGATATCTCTCCGCAGAAGCACTCAAGGAGCGCTACGGAGTGAATGGTGCCGATGAGGCTTTCGACGCGATGGCCAAGGCCCTTGACGGGCTGACGTCGAAAGCCGTCGACGAAGAGTAGCGCGATCTGCAGGCGCTCCACCTTTTTGGGCGGGGCGCCAATTGCTGTCGTCAGGAGCGTTTGTCGGCGATACGGGCCATCGCGATATCAGAAGCGACTTCGTTGGTGGGCCGCTTTTCAGCATCTGCCTTCTGGAAGATAGCGGTGAGAGTCCGGGGTATCTCAGTCACCTTGCGCATTGTCGCCTCGCGGTTATAGCCGCCGGGTGCAAGCTCGGCTGCGACATTCATCAGGCCGCCTGCATTGATGACATAATCCGGCGCGTAGAGAATGCCGCGCTCCATCAGAAGGCGGGCATCTTCGTGGCGGGCAAGCTGATTGTTGGCGGCACCGGCGATGATGCCTGCTTTCAACTGCGGGATCGTATCGCTTGAGAACAACCCACCCAGGGCGCAAGGTGCCAGGATATCCGCTTCGACGAAGAGGATGTCGCCCGCATCCGCCATGCGGGCACCAAATGTGTTGGCAGCACGGTCGACCGCGTCCGTGTCGATATCGGCAACCACAAGTTCTGCGCCTTCGGCATGGAGCTTTTCGCACAAAGACCACCCGACCGACCCAAGACCCTGTACCGCCACGAGGACACCTGCAAGGCGGTCACTGCCGCTCTTGTGGGCAAGAGCAGCCTTCAGACCCAGAAACACGCCCTCAGCCGTGACCGGCGAGGGGTTGCCGCTGCCGCCCTTGGATGTGCCGGAGATGTTGGGCGCGCGCTCCCGGATGAAGTCTGCGTCTGCAAGCGTCAGGCCTACATCTTCCCCGGTATAATATTGACCATCCAGTGCAACGAGCATCTCAGCATAGGCTTCAAGAAGCGCTTCGGTCTTGTCCTTCTTGGGATCGGCGATGATGACCGCCTTGCCGCCTCCGAAGGGCAGGCCCGCCACGGCTGCCTTGTAGGTCATCCCGCGAGACAGGCGCAGCACATCGGTCATTCCCGCTTCGAAGCTTTCGTGGGGCCATACCCGCGTTCCGCCAAGTGCCGGACCAAGAGCAGTGTTGTGTATGCCCACAAGGGCCACAAGACCGCGCTCCTCGTCGCGTCCGCACCAGACGCGCTCATGGCCGTCATAGGCCTCCAGCGCCGCGGCCTGGTCGGTGACATCGGTGATTTGCAGCGTGCTGTTCTTCGTGGACAGCTTCAGGTTGGTCGGCTGCGCATGTGCATGCAGCATAGTCTCACTCCCATGTTCTCCTCGGCGGCAGGGCCGTTGCCAGCCCCTGTGCCATCTCCCATGGGATGATTTTACGCTCGCGGTGCAGTTCTTTGGTTGCGAAGACAGGAGGGGCCGCGACCGACCATTGCGTTTTGCAGCCCCTTTTGATGCCGAAACTGTCCGGCGCGTCAGGCGAAGCGGGCGGACAGTGTGATCTTGATCGCACCGAGCGCCTTCGAGACCGGGCAGATCTCCTTCGCTTTCTCTGCGACTTCGACAAACTTTTCTTCTTCGAGACCGGGAACCTTGCCGATGACGGTCAGTGCGCTGCCGCGGATCTCGAAGCCGCCACTCTGAGCAGGCTGGAGGTCGATTTCGGCTTTCGCATAGAGGGTCTCCGCCGGCGTTCCGTTCTCGGCGAGCATATGCGCGAGCTGCATCGAGAAGCAGCTTGCATGAGCACCTGCGATCAGTTCTTCCGGATTTGTGCCGGCGATGCCCTGTTCGTCCTCGAAGCGCGCCTTGAAGGTGATGGGCAGGTCGCCGATGGCCTGGCTTTGCGTGTCAAGCCGCCCAGTTCCCTGCGTAAGCGAACCCTTCCAGATGGCGTTTGCGTGTCTTTTCATGAGATCCCCCAAGAAAGTTAGATTGGTTCACCCTGCAGCAGCCTTGGTGCCGACCCTTGCGGGCTGGATGCCTGGCGAATGAAGAAGTCTTTCAAAGCGGGCATGCGGTCGACAATGCCCAGGCCCAGGTCGCGGATGGCGCGCACGGGACCGATATCATTCGAGAACAGGCGGTTGAGGACATCGGTTGTCACGCCCATCTGCACCGTGTCGAAGCGGCGCCAGCGCTCGTAGCGCTGCAGGACATCAAGCGCACCGATATCCTCGCCCATCCGGTCGGCTTCAACAACGGTTTCAGCCAGGGCAGCAGCGTCCTTGAATCCGAGATTGAGACCCTGGCCGGCAATCGGATGGATCCCGTGCGCGGCATCGCCGGCCAGGGCAAAGCGTGGGCGCACGAAATCGCGGGCGAGCGTGAGGCCGAGAGGCCAGGCGCGGCGGGGTCCCTCGACGCGGATCTCGCCAAGCTTCAGGCCAAAGCGCATTTCAAGCTCCTGCTCGAAGATGAACTCGTCTTCATTGACGAGCCGCTCGGCATCGGCCGTGCGCTCGGTCCATACTATGGAAGAGCGATCGCCTTTCAGCGGAAGTGTTGCGAACGGGCCGGCGGGGAGAAAATGCTCTTCGGCGCGTCCGTTGTGCGGGCGCTCGTGCTTGACCGTGCAGACAATGCCTGACTGGCCATAATCCCAGTGAAGCGTCTTGATGCCCGCCATGTCGCGCAGGCGCGACTTGACTCCGTCGCAGGCGATCAGAAGGCGCGCGGAGATCGCAAGGCCATCGCTCAGCCGCACTACAGTGCGTGCAGTGCCGCGGTCGAAACCCTCAACGCCCACACCCTGGACGATGTCTATGCCCAGTTCACCTGCTCGGGCGCGCAGCGCACCGTTCAGGTTCCGGTTCATGACCATGTGTGCGAAGGGCTCGCCGGGTCCGGCTTCGCCACCAAAGGTGAGGAAAACCGGGCGGACGGGGTCGGATGTGCGAGAATCGGTAACGATCATCTCGTTGATGGGCTGGGCTTCCTCGACAAGCTCGTCCCAACAGCCGAGGCGGGAGAGCATGCGGGTGGCCGCAGCAGCTATTGCCGAGGCGCGGCCATCCTTCTGCCAGACGCCTTCCGGGGCGGCATCGACGATCATGATCTTCAGGCTTGGACGAGCCTGCGCGATTGAAACAGCGGTGGCAAGGCCGACATAGCCCGCACCAGCAATGAGAATGTCGATCTGTTCGCCGTGATGGGGGGCGGTTTCAGCCATGACAATATCCTCTCATTCTGGCCATCTGCCTTGACTTCCACTCTGGCGTTCGCTTTCTCGCCTGAAATACCGAATTGCTGCCGGAGGGATATCTATGTCGTCTGCAATGAACGGGCTTCTCGACATACTTGATCTCGAGCCGCTTGAACACAACCTGTTTCGTGGCCGCAGCCCCCAGGTGGGCTGGCAGCGTGTGTTTGGCGGCCAGGTCATAGGGCAGGCGCTCGTCGCTGCCCAGCGCACCGTGGCAGAAGGCCGCCATGTTCATTCCCTCCATTGCTATTTCATGCGTCCCGGGGATCCTGCCGTGCCTATCATCTACGAGGTGGATCGCATCCGGGACGGCGGCAGCTTCACGACGCGGCGGGTGGTGGCAATCCAGCATGGGCACGCAATCTTCTCGCTTTCAGCCTCTTTCCAGGTGGAAGAAGAGGGGCTTGAACATCAACTGCCAATGCCGCTCGATGTTCCGGGGCCGGAGACGCTGAAATCCCAGAGCGAGTTCATCGAGGCGTTCGGTGACAAGGTGCCGGAGAATATCCGTCGCTACTGGAAGCAGGAGCGTCCGCTGGAGATCCGCCCGCTGAATGTCGAACATTACACGACGCGAGACCCATTGCCGCCAGTGCAGAATGTGTGGTTGCGCGCGACCGGTCCGGTGCCTGACGACCGTGCATTGCAGGCGGCGATCCTTGCCTATCTGTCCGACATGACGCTGCTGGACACCTCGACATTCCCTCATGGGCGATCGGTCTTTGATCCCGAGCTTCAAATGGCCAGCCTCGACCACGCGATGTGGTTTCACAGGCCCACCAAGCTGGATGACTGGCTGCTCTACACCTCCGACAGTCCCTCTTCGCAGGGCGCCCGCGGTTTCTCTCGTGGGTCGCTTTATGCGCGTGACGGAACATTGGTTGCTTCGACGGCTCAAGAGGGGCTGGTGCGTATGCGCAAAAAATAGGCACTGAAAAATATCTGCCTATTAATTAATCTACAGGAACATCACTCAACCTGCTGCGCATCGCGCAGCAGGTTTTTTAATTTATCAAAATCAATGGCTTACTGAATCGTATTTCAAACTGGCACGGGACTTGAATCCATTCTGGCATAGCCGGCGCAAGGGGTGGGCTGGCGACATCTGAAAGCGGGAAACCGCACCAGCAGAGGTGGATCCTGATGAAACTCGTCATGGCAATCATAAAGCCGTTCAAGCTGGAGGCAGTGCGAGAAGCGCTGACCGAGCTTGGAATTCAGGGCCTGACCGTCACGGAAGTGAAGGGTTATGGCCGCCAGAAAGGGCATACGGAAATCTATCGTGGGGCCGAATATGCAGTGAGCTTCCTGCCGAAGGTGAAGGTCGAAGTTGCTGTCGACAGCGACATTGCTGACCGCGCCGTCGAAGCGATCGCCGCGGCTGCCAAGACCGGCCAGATCGGCGACGGCAAGATCTTCGTTCTCAATGTGGACAGGGCCGTGCGTATCCGCACCGGCGAAGCCGACAGCGCCGCTCTTTGAGCCGTCCGGATTTTACAGGGAGACTATCAATGACAATTCGTTCCTTTTTGACCGCCAATGGCGGGCGGCTTGCCGGGGCGCTGGCCGTGACAGCGATGACCGCTGCGCCTGTGCTTGCCCAGGACGCAGAGGCTGCTCCTGCTGCCGGTGCCGACACGGCTTTCATCTTCAACACGCTTCTCTTCCTCATCGGCGGCTTCCTCGTCATGTGGATGGCCGCAGGCTTTGCCATGCTGGAAGCCGGCATGGTGCGTTCCAAGAACGTCTCCATGCAGCTCTTGAAGAATGTTGCGCTGTATTCCATCGCCGGTCTGATGTACTGGGTGGTGGGCTACTCGCTCATGTATGTCGACGTGACCGGCTGGATCGGCAGCTTCGGAGCCTATAGCTGGCCGGATGCCGGTGTGGCCAATGAAGGCGACTACTCGGTCGCTTCGGACTGGTTCTTCCAGATGGTCTTCGTCGCAACCGCAGCCTCGATCGTTTCCGGCACGCTTGCCGAGCGTATCAAGCTGTGGCCTTTCCTGATCTTCGTCGTTGTTCTCACCGGCTTCATCTACCCGATCCTGGGTTCCTGGAAGTGGGGTGCAGGCTGGCTCGACGCGATGGGCTTCCAGGATTTTGCCGGCTCCACGATCGTTCACTCCGTCGGTGGCTGGGCCGCTCTTGCGGGTGCGCTGCTTCTCGGCTCGCGTCAGGGCAAGTATGGAGCCAATGGCCAGGTTCAGCCGATCCCGGGCTCCAACATGGCGCTCGCCACGCTTGGTACGTTCATCCTGTGGCTTGGCTGGTTCGGCTTCAACGGTGCTTCGCAGCTCGCCATGGGCACCAACTCCGACGTGTCCGACATCAGCCGCATCTTTGCCAACACCAATCTTGCTGCCGCTGGCGGTGTCGTTGCCGCACTTATCCTCACGCAGATCGTCTACAAGCGCGTCGACATCACCTTCGTGCTCAACGGCGCGCTGGCCGGTCTCGTCTCGATCACTGCCGAGCCGCTGACCCCGAGCCCGCTCATGGCCATCATCATCGGCGCAATCGGCGGCATCATCGTGGTCTTCACGGTTCCGCTGCTGGACAAGCTGAAGATCGACGATGTGGTTGGCGCAATTCCGGTTCACCTGATTGCCGGTATCTGGGGAACGCTGGCCGTGCCGCTGACCAATGGTGGCGCAAGCTTCGGCGTCCAGCTGGTCGGCATCGCGGCCTACGGCGTTGCAGCCTTCGCGGTTTCCTTCATCGTCTTCGCGATCCTGAAGGCCACCATGGGACTGCGTGTGTCACCGGAAGAAGAACTTTCGGGTCTTGATGTCGCGGAAGTCGGCGTTGAAGCCTATCCGGAGTTCATCGCCTCGCGCGTCCGCTAAGTCGAGCAGGCGGGGCAAAAGCCTCGCCGCTTCATAATTTCCCGTCGCAGCGAACAGGCACTTCCTCCCGCTTTGACCGCTGCAACTTTGGCCCGGAGTGATCCGGGCCTTTTTTTGTCCGAAAGGCAGTGGCGAAGGGTCTGCATGGTTAATGGGCCCTTAACCTTCCAGTCCTAGTCTGCGGGGCGAATCCCCAGTGGCGGCCATTGCCGCATAAGTGATGCTTGGACGGGCAAATGCGTATGAGTTCCGGTTCTTCCGCGACCTATGTCTATGACGAAGACAGCTATGGATTTAACGCCTTCCTGCTGCGACAGGCAGCGCGGCTGTCCGGGCTGCTGATCCTCGCATTTTCCGCATTCGCCCTGGCCAGCCTTGCCACCTGGAATGTCGCGGATCCAAGCTTCAGCTATGCGACCGACAATCCCGTCACCAATGCGATGGGCTATCCGGGAGCCGTGTTCTCCGACATTGCCATGCAGTTCTACGGGCTGGCCTCGGTGGCGGGGCTGGTTCCTGCAGTGTTTTTCGGTGCGCTTCTTGCGACCGCACAGGGCGTGGAACGTCCGGCTCGCCGTGTTGGAGCGTGGTTTCTGGGCTCAATCCTGGCTGCAGGCGTTGCAGGATGCGTCGCCCCGCCCGCCTCCTGGCCGCTGCCGACCGGCCTTGGTGGTGTGTTTGGAGACATGGTTCTTGCCGTACCGAAGGTGTTTATCGGCCAGTATCCAACCGGCTTTCTCGGTTTCATCATTGGTGCGTTGCTGATCGGACCGGCTGCCTGGCTCGTTCTCTACGCGTCGAGCATCCTGGGTCGTTCTCCTCGCGTTGCAGCGCCCGTGGCGGAAGCCGAGGAAGAGATCATCTATGATGCCGATTTCGTCGAGGATACCGGCAGTGGCTCGATTGCCCTTGGCTGGCTCACCCATTGGTGGCTGACGGCTTGCGCATTCGTGCGTCGGCGCCTGGCGGTCCGCGGGCCTGATCTCCCGGAAGAATATGATGTTCCGGTCATTGCTCCAAGCGGGCAGGGACCCACCATCGATGATGGTGTGAAGATCGAGCCGGACTTTGACGATGATGTCTTCGGCGCGCATCCCGAGCGCGTCGGCCCTGCACATGTCCAAGCGCCCGAGACGGGACATGACGAGGATGATGATTACCCCTGGGAGGAGCCGAGCCAGCGCGCAGCGCCTGCTGCTCAACCGCGTCCCGCTGGCGCACAAACGTCCCAAACCTCACGCGTGGACAATCCCACGCCGCGTCCGCAGCCGGGCACGCGTGTGCGCCGTGAAGCACAGCCTTCGCTTCTTGGTGATGATGGCTTCGAGCTCCCCGCGCTGCATCTGCTGGCTGAACCGAAAGCCACGGCGAAAGATCCCTCTCTTTCCAGGGAGGCACTGGAGCAGAACGCGCGCCTTCTGGAAGGCGTGTTGGAGGACTTCGGCGTCAAGGGCGAGATCATTCATGTCCGCCCGGGTCCCGTGGTCACGCTCTACGAGCTTGAGCCTGCACCAGGTATCAAATCCTCCCGCGTGATCGGCCTCGCTGATGACATCGCCCGTTCCATGAGCGCGATTGCCGCACGTGTTGCGGTGGTTCCCGGGCGCAACGCCATCGGCATCGAGCTTCCCAATTCCACGCGTGAGACCGTGTATCTGCGCGAGCTTCTTTCCAGCCGAGACTTCGAATCGGCCAAGGCCAAGCTGGCGCTCTCGCTGGGGAAGACCATCAATGGCGAAGGCGTGATCGCGGACCTCGCCAAGATGCCTCACCTGCTCGTTGCCGGTACGACCGGCTCGGGTAAGTCGGTTGCGATCAACACGATGATCCTGTCGCTGCTCTACCGCATGACGCCGGAGCAGTGCCGCCTGATCATGATCGACCCGAAGATGCTCGAGCTTTCGGTTTACGACGGCATTCCGCATCTCCTGACGCCGGTCGTAACCGATCCGAAGAAGGCGGTTGTGGCGCTGAAATGGACCGTGCGGGAGATGGAAGACCGCTACCGCAAGATGTCCAAGGTCGGCGTGCGTAATATCGAGGGCTTCAACCAGCGCGTTACGGCCGCCAAGAAGAAGGGCGAGACCATCCAGCGCACCGTCCAGACCGGCTTTGACCGTGAAACGGGCGAAGCCATTTACGAGACGGAAGAGCTGGATCTGGAGCCGATGCCGTTCATCGTCGTCATTATCGACGAGATGGCCGACCTGATGATGGTTGCGGGCAAGGATATCGAAGGCGCGGTGCAGCGTCTGGCACAGATGGCGCGTGCCGCGGGCATTCACGTCATCATGGCCACCCAGCGCCCGTCCGTCGACGTCATCACCGGCACCATCAAGGCCAACTTTCCGACGCGTATCTCCTTCCAGGTGACGTCGAAGATCGACAGCCGCACGATCCTCGGCGAACAGGGTGCAGAGCAGCTTCTGGGCATGGGTGACATGCTCTACATGGCCGGTGGCGGGCGCACCCAGCGTGTCCACGGGTCCTTCGTGTCCGACGGCGAAGTGGAGGAGGTGGTCGCGCATCTCAAGCGCCAGGGCGCACCGGCCTATCTCGAGGCCGTCACTGAAGATGATGGCAGCGACGAGGGTGACAGCTCCGGGGGCGGAGGCTCGGTCGGCAATCTCGGCAATTCCGACGACCCGTATGATCAGGCGGTTGCCGTGGTGCTGCGTGATGGCAAGGCTTCGACCAGCTATATCCAGCGTCGTCTTGGTATCGGCTACAATCGTGCAGCCTCCATCATCGAGCGCATGGAGCAGGAAGGCATTGTCGGTCCCGCAAACCATGCCGGCAAGCGCGAGATACTGGTGCCGACGGAGCAGGATGAGGTCTAGTCGGGCCCTGGCTCCATCGGGAACTTGAAGATGTTGCAGCCGTTCTCCTGAGGGAAGCCAAATTTCAGCCCAGTTGCGTTTGTATTCGCAACTATCAGATTCAGCATCCGGAGCGATCATGAACAAGACATCGAAGCTCAGCCGCACGATCCGCGCTTTTGCAGCTGCAATGGGGCTGGTGATGTTGGGAGCCGTGGCTGCGCCCGTCGCAGGACACGCGCAGGGCAATGCCTCTTCCGCGCAGGCTATCGCAAACCACTTCTCCAGCGTGCGTACCATGACCGGCGAATTCGTGCAGTTCGGTCCGAGCGGCGAGCAGACAGGTGGCAAGTTCTATATCGAGCGACCCGGCAAGGTGCGCTTCGACTATGAAGCACCTTCAAATGTGCAAGTGATCTCGGACGGCACATCTCTGGTCGTGCAGAACCGCAAGCTGCAGACGGCGGACGTTTATCCGCTTGGCAAGACGCCGCTGAAGCTTCTTCTTGATCGCCAGATCGATCTTTCCGGCAGCAAGGTGCAAAGCGTAAAGCAGGATGACGAATTGACGACGATCAAGCTCGCCGACAAGTCGGTCTTCGGCGATTCGACGATCACCATGATGTTCGACAGCAAGTCGTATGAGCTGCGCCAGTGGACGATCACGGATGCGCAGGGCAAAGACACGACCGTGATGATCTTCAACGTGCAGAACGGCGTGGCATTCGACCCCAGCACTTTTGCCATCGATTATCGCAAGGTGAACCAGATGAACCGCAAGCGTAACTGACAGATCCGTCAGCAGTGCTTGTGGAAAGTCGAGCCCGTCCCGGCCTTCTGCCGCGGCGGGCTTGTCTTATGGAGCCGCAGCATCCATTTTCGCGCCTGACCAAGAATAGTCTTGAAAGTTGGGGTGCGGATGCCGCTGCGAATTGCCACCTGGAACATCAACTCGGTGCGTCTGCGCCTGCCGCTGGTTCTGCGTTTCCTTGAGGAGCATCAGCCCGATGTGCTGTGCCTCCAGGAGACCAAGTGTCCCAATGACCAGTTCCCGACAGCCGCCTTCCGCAAGATCGGTTATGATCATGTCGCGATCCATGGCCAAAAGGGCTATCACGGCGTCGCCACCATTTCGCGTCGTCCCATGTCGGTTCTGGAAACACGAACCTTTTGCGGCATCGAGGATTGCAGGCATCTGGCGACATCTGTCGAGCTTGGCAGTCGCCGCATCCATCTGCACAATTTCTATGTACCCGCAGGCGGTGACGAGCCGGATCCGGAAGTCAATCCGAAATTCAGGCACAAGCTGGACTTCGTGCAGGAGATGCACGACATCCTGCCCGCCACCATCGCCGATACGGGAAGCATACTCGTGGGTGATCTGAACATCGCACCGCTTGAGGCCGATGTGTGGTCGCACAAGCAGATGCTGAAGGTCGTCAGCCACACGCCGGTGGAAACGGAAGGGCTGGAGGCCATGCGCAAGGCGGGTGGCTGGGTCGACATCATGCGCCAGCATGTTCCGCCGGAAGAGAAGCTGTTTACCTGGTGGAGCTATCGCTCAAAGGACTGGGAAGCGTCGAACCGCGGGCGCAGGCTGGACCATGTGTGGTCCTCCCCCGATCTTTCTCCGGTGCTCAAGGATATGGCCGTGCTCAAGGACGCCCGTGGCTGGGATCGCCCATCGGACCATGTGCCGGTGATCACGGATTTCGATATCGGCTAGCGCTGCAGACGGTTGGCGACAGCCTCTATCTGGCGCAGCATGGCCTGAAGATTGGCCGAGATGCGCCGGTGCAGGATCGCTGCGGTATCGGGAAACTCTTCCAGTATGCGGCGGAACATGGAGCGGCTGAGGCGGAGCAGCCTGGTCTCGTGTTCGGCCACCGCCTCCATCAAGCGCTGGCTTTCCGCGATCAGCGCAAATTCGCCCAATATCGCGCCGTTGCGCTCTGTGGAGACGCGCTCGCGCTTGCCGTCTTGCTGCCGGTAAAGGCCGATTTCACCTGAAATGATGACAAAGGCGCAGTCGGCCGGAGCGCCTTCGGCATAGAGCTTCTTGCCGGGAGCAAGTGTGATGGTTTCTGCGCCGAAGGCCATCAGACGCAACTGTTCGTGCGTGAAACCCTGAAAAAGTCTCACACCGGACAGTACGCGAATATCATCGTCCAGCGCCATTCACCCGTCCCCGCCCGTGCCTTGTTCAAGACGGATGATGCCCCCGCATCCGGTCTTCAAGGGACGAGCTTGTATCCGCCGCTTTCTGTCACAAGAATTTCCGCTTTGGAAGGATCGCGTTCGATCTTTTGCCGCAGGCGGTAGACATGTGTCTCCAGCGTGTGCGTCGTAACGCCGGAATTGTATCCCCAAACCTCCTCCAGCAACACATCACGCGTCACGACCTTCTGGTCGGCACGGTAGAGGAACTTGATGATGGCGGATTCCTTCTCGGTAAGCCTTATTTTCCCGCCACGTTCGTCGATGAGAAGTTTCTGGCTCGGCTTGAAGGTGTAGGGCCCGACGGTGAACTTGGCGTCCTCGCTCTGCTCGTGCTGGCGAAGCTGAGCGCGGATGCGGGCCAGCAGAACCGCAAAGCGGAAAGGTTTCGTCACATAGTCGTTGGCACCGGCTTCAAGGCCCAGAATGGTATCGGAGTCGGTGTCCTGTGCGGTCAGCATGATGATTGGTGCACGGAACCCGCCCTTGCGCAGGATCTTCACCGCCTCGCGCCCGTCCATGTCCGGGAGACCCACATCCATGATGATGAGATCGACCATGCCATTGCGGGCAGTATTGATGCCCTTGGTGGCATTCGGCTCCTGGAGCAGGTCGAATTCTTCATAGAGTGCCAGTTGTTCCACAAGTGTGGCGCGCAGATCATCATCATCATCAACGATCAGAATGGTACGTGGCGTCATATTGCTTCCCGTCTGTGCTCAAAGCTGATGTTGACCCTGCCCGCCAAATCGGAAACCTAGCCCTAACGGTCAGGTTGCTGAGGGGCGGTACTGCCAAACTTTGCTTCCACCAAAGGATTATATGCGAGAAACAAAGGTTTGACAGGGGCATGCTTCAATCCACACCCATACGGGTTCACGCCCAGCCGGGCCAGCCCTCCCGCGGAATACTCAATTACAATGGCATGACATTTTCGTGTGCGCTGGGGCGCGGCGGCATCAGCGCATTCAAGCGCGAAGGCGATGGCGCCACACCTCTCGCGCGCATGAAGGTGGTGGAAATTTTCTGGCGGGGCGACAAGACAACGCTTCCGGTGGCGCGGGCTGGACTGCCGATGCAGCGCATCCGCAGCGACATGGGCTGGTGCGATGCGCCCGGGGACGCCAACTATAATCGCCTGGTGCGTTTGCCGTTCAAGGCGAGCCACGAGACGATGAAGCGCGATGATCGGCTTTACAACGTCGTTGTCGTGCTGGATTGGAATTTGCGTCCGCGGACGCGCGGGCGCGGCAGTGCCATCTTTCTTCATATCGCGCGAGAGGGAATGAAGCCGACCGAGGGGTGTATTGCGGTTGAACCCCTCGTGATGCGCAGGCTTTTGCCTTTGCTGCACCCAGGCCGCAGCTTCGAGGTGGTGCGCTGAAGTCAGCGCGCCATCGCGTGATATTCCTCGTTCGGTCGCATGTCGACGGCGGCTGCCATGCGGTTGGACATGTTGAAGAAGGATGCGACCGCTGCAATGTCCCATATGTCGCGATCGGTGAAGCCGGCATCACGCAGTGCCTGACGGTCGGGTTCCTCGATGCGGTCGGGCGTTTCGGTCAGCTTCACCGCGAAATCCAGCATGGCTTTCTGCTTCGGTTCAAGATCGGCTGCACGATAATTCATGACCAGCATCTCCCCCAATGCAGGATCGCCCGAGAGCTGTCGTACGGCTGCGCCATGGGCGGTGAGGCAGTAATAGCAGTGGTTTACGCTGGATACGGCGACCGCGATCATTTCGCGTTCCAGCTTTGACAGCGACGAATCGGCCAGCATCAGATCGTTATACATCTGCGCGAAGGCCGTCAGCTTCGCATCATTGAACGCGTAGGCCGTCAGCACATTGGGCACCATGCCGAGCTTCTCCCGGCACTTTTGGAAGTAGGCCTCGTTTTCAGGCGAGAGTGGCGTTTCTGCCTCGATGTCCATAGCGGTCACGTCTTTTGTCATGATTAATTCACCTTTCCGGAGGAAGACCACATTTGTTCATCAGGTTCGCCGAGAGACATTGCCTCGTCAAACCATCCATATAAGGCTACGGTCAAAATCCATTGCGCTACGGAGGGATAGTCCCGAATGAGCACCAAGGCATCCAAGGCAAAATCCGCCAAATCGGTATCGGGAATCAGTGAAGAGCGGCTTCGCGAGGCGATGGTGGCGCGTGCGCCGACCGAAGATCTGGCTGCTTATGATCGGGGTGACATCGACCATGCGGTGCGGCTGGCGGCTGAGTGTCTTGGCGCTCACAAGGCCGGCGACAGCATCGTGGAGATAGAGCCCGTTTCCGATATTCGCCACGAGGGGCGGGCGATCTCGACCATCACGGTCGTGAACGACAACATGCCGTTCCTGTTTGATTCGGTGCTTGGGGAAATTGCGGATTCGGGCGGTGAACCAATTCTCGTTCTGCATCCCGTGCTTCTCGTGCGCCATGACGCGCACGGTGTGAGTGAGGTCCTGGGGGATGCGTCGATCAAGGCCGTGGCTGATGCGGAGAAGGTCAGCCTCATCCATGTTCACCTGCCTCGCCTTTCCGACGAAGATTGCAAGGCGCTCAAGGATCGGCTTTGTCACATACTTTCCCAGGTCCGCGCTGCCGTAACCGACTGGAAGCCGATGCTGGCGCGGCTCGATCAGGAGCTGACGCGGCTGCGCTACGCGCCGGTGCCGATCGAGCAGGACCAGCTTTCGGAAGCCATCGAGTTTCTCGAGTGGTTGAGGAACGACAATTTCACCTTCCTGGGAATGCGCGAGTTCCGCTACACCGGAAACGAGGAAGAGGGAACGCTGGAGCGCTCCGATAAAAAGGGCCTGGGCATTCTTTCCGATCCCAAGGTGCTCGTCCTGCGCCGGGGTACGGAAGCCGTTTCGACCACGCCGGAGATCCGCGCCTTCCTGCATGGGCCGGAGCCCATCATTGTCACGAAAGCCAATGCGCGCTCCGTCGTGCACCGGCGCATCTATCTCGATTATGTGGGCGTGAAGACCTTCGATGAGGAAGGAAAACTGACGGGCGAACTTCGCATCGTGGGATTGTTCACCTCCACCGCCTATACAAGCTCGGTCATGAAAATCCCCTATCTGCGTTCCAAGGCGCAGGCGGTGGTGCAGAAATCCGGCTTCGCTCCCACCGACCATTCCGGCAAGGCGCTGATGAATGTGCTGGAATCCTATCCGCGTGACGAGTTGTTCCAGATCCCTGTTCAACGCCTCCGCAAACATGCCGAGGCCATTCTCGCGCTGGGTGAGCGACCGCGCGTTCGTGCACTCTATCGGGTCGATCAGTTCGACCGTTTCGTGTCCGTCATCGTTTTCGTGCCGCGGGACCGCTACGATTCACGCGTGCGCGCCGAAATCGGCGAGTACCTGAAGACAGTCTTCGAGGGACGCGTCTCAGCATATTATCCGGCCTTCCCGGAAGGCACGCTGGCACGCGTCCATTTCATCATCGGGCGTTCCGGCGGCAAGACGCCGCGCATCGATGCTGAAACGCTGGAATCGGGCATCCGCAAGATCGTGCGTACCTGGGATGACAGCCTGCGTTCGGCTGTCGAGGACACGGCTGCAGAGCCCGAGATCGCTTCCATCGCATCGGGCTTTCCGGACGATTACCGAAACAGTTTTTCCGCAGAGACCGCACTGGTCGACGCAAGGCGCATTGCCGCGCTATCGGCAGAAAACGAAATCGAGATCGATTTCCATCGCCATGAGGACCAGAGCGAAAACCAGGCGGCCCTTCGCATCTATCACTATGGCAAGCCTGTTGCGCTCAGCCGTCGCGTCCCGCTTCTGGAGAATATGGGCTTCCGCGTCATCTCCGAGCGCACCTTCGAGATGGGTGAACGCGATGGCCAGACCGTGTTCCTTCACGACATGGAGCTTGAGAATGCCTTCGCCGGCTCCATAGACCTGGAAGATGACGGCACTCTCTTCGAGAACCTCTTCCTGTCTGTCTGGCGGGGGCGGCATGACAACGATCCGCTGAACGCACTGGGGCAGACCGCGCGTCTGCGCGCCGAGGAGATCGCGGTGCTGCGCGCCTATAGCAGGTATCTGCACCAGGCGAGCATTCCGCAAAGCCAGGACTTCATCGCGGCAACGCTGAACCGTTATCCGGAGGTCTCCGCCCGTCTCTTCAAGCTGTTTGTTTCACGCTTCGACCCACAAGGGGTGAAGGAGGATCAGGCAGCACGATTGGAAGAGGAGATCGAAGATCTTCTGCAGGACGTGCCGAGCCTTGACGACGATACGATCCTGCGACGCATGGTCAACCTCATCCAGTCGACGCTGCGCACCAACTGGTTCGCGCTGAAAGACATGCCGGAAAACCGCTCGCTGGCGCTGAAATTCGATTCCCACAAGGTTGAAGGTCTGCCCCAGCCGCGTCCTTGGCGCGAGATCTTCGTCTACGGGCCGGAAGTGGAGGGCGTGCATCTTCGCTTCGGGCCGGTTGCCCGCGGCGGCTTGCGCTGGTCGGACCGTGCGCAGGATTACCGCACCGAGGTGCTGGGGCTGGTGAAGGCCCAGCAGGTGAAGAACGGCGTCATCGTGCCGGTAGGCGCAAAGGGTGGGTTCTATCCGCGCCAATTGCCTGAAGGTGGTGATCGCCAGGCCGTGTTCGAGGCCGGTCGCGCAGCCTATGTCAATTTCGTTTCCAGCCTTCTGTCGCTCACCGACAATCTGGATGGCGACGATGTCGTACCGCCACGCAATGTGGTGCGTCACGATGAGAACGATCCCTATTTCGTTGTTGCCGCCGACAAGGGTACGGCGACCTTCTCGGATACGGCGAATGGCATCAGCCAGGACCACGGCTTCTGGCTTGACGACGCTTTTGCTTCGGGTGGCTCTGCCGGTTACGATCACAAGAAGATGGGCATTACAGCGCGCGGCGCGTGGGAGGCGGTGAAGCGGCATTTCCGCGAGATGAACCGCGACATCCAGAAGGAGCCTTTCACCGCGGCAGGTGTCGGCGACATGTCGGGCGATGTGTTCGGCAATGGCATGTTGTTGTCACCCTGCACGAAGCTGATTGCGGCCTTCGACCATCGCGACATCTTCATCGATCCCGATCCGAACACGGAGACAAGTTTCGAAGAGCGCCAGCGGCTGTTCGATATGGGCCGGTCAAGCTGGCAGGACTACGACCAATCGAAGCTTTCCAAGGGCGGCATGATCGTTTCGCGCAGCCAGAAGAAGATCAAGCTGACGCCGGAAGCGGCAGCGGCGATCGGCTTCGAAGGCGAGGCAGGCTCCCCGACCGAAATCATGCGCGCGATCCTCAAGGCACCGGTAGACCTCATGTGGTTCGGCGGCATCGGTACCTATATCCGCGCGACATCGGAGACCAATGCCGAGGTCGGCGACCGCGCCAATGACGCCATCCGCGTCACCGCACCGGAGGTCAAGGCCAAGGTCATCGGCGAAGGCGCCAATCTTGGCGTCACGCAGCTTGCCCGCATCGAATTCAACAAGCATGGCGGGCGCGCCAATTCCGATGCCATCGACAATTCCGGTGGCGTGAACTCGTCCGACGTCGAAGTGAACATCAAGATTGCGCTGGCTGCTGCCATGAGGGCGGACACGCTGACGCGCGAGGCGCGCGACAAGCTTCTTGCGAAGATGACGGAAGAAGTCGCCGCTCTGGTGCTTGAGAACAACTATCAGCAGACGCTGGCGATCTCGCTTGTCGAACAACGCGGCATGTCCGAACTGCCGCATCAGGCAAGGATGATGACGCTTCTGGAGCAGCGTGGACTGCTTGACCGTGCGGTGGAATTCCTGCCCGGACCCCAGGAGCTTGCCGAGCGCGAAGCGCGGGGCGAGCCGCTGACGCGTGCGGAGATCGGTGTGCTTCTGGCCTATGCGAAGATCGTGCTCTTCGACGAGCTGGTTGCGAGCGAAGTGCCGGACGAAGCCCATTTCGAGGCAGATCTCTTCGGCTATTTCCCGAAGGAAATGCAGAAGAAATATGCCGAGGAAATCCGTGGACATCGCCTGCGCCGCGAGATCATCGCGACCGAGCTTGGCAATGACGTGATCAACCGTGGCGGCCCGAGCTTCATCACGCGTCTGCAGGACCGTACAGGTCGGCCTGCTCCGCAGATCGTGGCGGCCTATGCGGTGGTGCGCGACGGTTTCGACCTGCGCTCGCTCTTTGGAGAAATCGACGCCCTCGACAACACGATTGATGGCGAGGCGCAATTGCGGCTTTACCAGCGTGTCTGGCGTCTGCTTCTCTCGGCCACCGCATGGCAGCTCAAATATGCGTCCGAGAAGGTCAATGTGGGCGAGCGGATCAAGGGCCTGCAGGCAGCGCGCAAGGAGCTGGAACCCGCTCTCGACAACTTGCTGCCGGCGTTTCTGTCCAACCGTAGCGAGGAACTACGAGCCCAGTTCATGGCCGATGGCGCACCGGAGGCCCTTGCCAGGCGACTGGCGAGCCTCAGCGTGATCGAGCTGGTGCCGGACATCATGCTGGCGGCAGAGAAAGCCGATACGAGCCTGACCCGCGCCGCGCGCACATTCTTCGGTATCTCCGAAGCCTTCCGCATCAGCCGTATCGAGGACGCCGCGCGCACGATCACACCTGCGGATTACTATGACGGTCTGGCGCTGAACCGTGCCACGGAAATGATCGATGCTGCACGCCGCGACGTGGCTGTTGCCGCCATCAAGGCCAATCCGGAGGCTGACGATCCGGCGGTGCTTTGGGTTGAGTCCGGCGGCGAGCGTGTTGCCCGGGTGCGCGACCGGCTGACGTCGCTCATCGATACTGGCGATATTTCCGTCTCCAAACTCACCGTTGCCTCAGGCCTCATGGCCGATCTGAGCATCTGAAGGTGAGTGCCACGGATGGAGTGATCGAGGAAAAGCGGGTCTCGCGGCGCGGGATCTGGGGATGGATGCTGTTCGATTGGGCGCAGCAGCCTTTTCACACGCTCATCATCACATTCGTGTTCGCGCCCTATTTCGCCTCAGCCGTTGCGCCCAATGCGGCGCAGGGCCAGGAGATGTGGGGTCTTGCCACCGGTGTGGGCGGGCTGCTGATTGCACTTTCGTCACCCGTTCTGGGGGCGATCGCGGATGCTTCCGGTCCCCGCAAGCCCTGGATTGCCGTCTTTGCTGTCATCGGAATTTTGGCGAATACGGCACTCTGGTTCGCCGTGCCCGACATGCAGCATCTGTGGCTTGTCATGGCGCTCGTGTCGCTTGCGGTTTTCGGCATGGAGTTCGCCGCGGTCTTCAACAATGCGATGATGCCGGGGCTTGTGCCGCGAGAGGAACTGGGGCGGCTTTCGGGTTCCGCCTGGGGGCTTGGCTATCTGGGCGGGCTGGTCTCGCTCATCCTCGTGCTTGGTTTCATGTCGGCTTCGCCGGAGTCAGGGCTGACGATTCTGGGGGTCGAACCGATCTTCGGGCTCGACGCGGCTTCGCGTGAAGGCGACCGCGCGGCGGGTCCTTTGACTGGACTGTGGTTTCTCGTATTCGTCATCCCGATGTTCCTCTTCACGCCCGATCAGCCCCGCCGTGAGGCGGTCGCTGGAGCAGTGCGGGACGGGCTGCGTCAGCTGATGAACACGCTGAAAAGCCTGCCCACGCAGCGCAGCTATTTCAGCTTTCTCGCTTCTTCCATGCTGTATCGCGACGCGCTCAACGCACTCTATGCCTTCGGCGGGATCTATGCGGCCGGGGTACTCAACTGGTCGATCACGCAGATCGGGCTGTTTGGCATCCTCGCCAATGTGACCGGTGCTGCGGGTGCCTGGATCGGCGGCCGAATGGATCAGAAATTTGGTCCCAAATTCGTGGTCACGATCTCGATCCTCGTGCTGTCGGCCTGCTGTCTGCTGGTGATTTCCACCACGCGCAGCGAACTTCTTTTCGTTTCGCTCGGCAGTACGGACAGCTCTGCCCCGGATATTGCCTTCTTCATCGCAGGCGGTTTCATCGGTGCTGCAGGCGGTGCGATACAGGCCGCGTCGCGCACTCTGCTGGTGGATCAGGTCCCGCAGGAACGGGTGACGGAGGCCTTTGGGCTATATGCCCTGTCGGGCAAGGCCACGACATTCATAGGGCCATTCGCCGTCGCCGCCGCCACCGCATTCTTCTCCTCACGGCTTTTCGATCTGTCGGTCGAGGATGCGCAGCGGTTGGGTGTGACGCCCATTCTTCTGCTCTTCGTTCTGGGGCTGGTTCTCCTGCCCATGGTGCAACAGCGGGTTGGCGAGGGTTGAGGCGACTTTTCGGCTGCGCTGCGGCGTGGCACATTTCCATATGACCACCGGGAGCGTTTTGAATGGCTGAGACTTTCGTAATCGCGCAGGGCGGAGGCCCGACCGCCGTCATCAATCAAACCGTTGTCGGTGCAACGCTTGAGGCCAGGAAACGCTTTCCCGGTGCGCGTGTGCTGGGCGCGCTTCACGGTGTTCGCGGCATTCGCGACGGAAACTTCGTCACGCTTTCCGAGCTGAGCGAAGAGGAATTGCGCGCTATTGCGGCCACGCCAAGCGCTGCCCTCGGGTCAACGCGCGACAAGCCGGACGAGGCCTATTGCGCGCAGGTACTCAAGGGGCTTGAAGCTGTCGGAGCAGATGCTTTCATCAATATTGGTGGCAATGACACATCCGGCACGCAGGCCATTCTGAGGGATGCCGCGGGTGGCCGCATGACCTTCATGCATGCACCCAAAACCATCGACAACGACCTTATGGAAAGTGACCATACGCCAGGATTTATCTCGGCTGCGGAATTCGTGGCCGGTGCATTTCTGAGCGTGGATCTCGATTTCCGCGCATTGCCGGGGGTCTATGTGGGTATCGTCATGGGGCGCCATGCCGGGTTCCTCACGGCTGCAGCATCCACTTGGGCGGCGGATGAAGCTTCAGGACCGCATCTGACCTATGTGCCTGAGCGCGCCTTTGACCGCACGCGGTTCATCGAAGACGTGAAATCCGTGCTCGCCAGACATGGGCGCTGCATCGTTGCCATGTCGGAAGGCGTGTCGGATGGCAGTGGTACATCGCTGGTCGAAAGCCTGGTGCCGCCGGAAATGCTTGAGCGCGACGCGCACGGCAATGTCCGCCTTTCAGGCACGGATCTGGGGCAAGCGGTGGAGCGGATGCTCGCCGAGGACCTGCCCGGACAGCGTGCCCGGGTTGATACTTTCGGCTATCTGCCGCGCGGCAATATTGCCACCATCAACGACACCGATGCGCGCGAGGCGTTCGAGGCGGGTGCATTTGCGGTTGCCAGTGTCGAGCAGGGCGATGGTTCTGTCGCGTTGCAGTATAATGGCGTGAGAACGGAGCCGAAGCTGGTGCCCCTCGAAGCAGTGGCGGCCAAGACCCGCCACATGCCTGAGACCTTTCTGGAGCCTGATGCAAACAGGATATCAGCCGAAGGGCTGGGCTATCTGCAGCGTCTCGTGCCGCGGAAATTCGAGGTGGGGCGGGTGTTTGTCTAAGGCTACACGAACAAGCCGCGCTCCTTCTCCACAAGCTTGGAGATAAATTCGGCGACCTTCTGAACGCGGCGGGAGGGGCGCATGGATTCGTGGTAGACGAGCCAGTAATTGCGCCGGATCGGCTGTGTGAGGTTCAGTTCTACCAGTTCGGGATGATTGCGCGCGATGAAGGTGTGCAGGATGCCGATGCCGAAGCCCGCGCGCACCGCTTCCACCTGGCCAAGTGCGGAGGAAACGGAATAGGCCGCTTCCCAGCCTTCGTAGATTTCAGTGGCGTAATCGAGGGTCCGGCTGATGATGAGGTCGGGGACATATCCGACAAGCCGGTGGTGCTTCAGGTCCTCCACGCGGCTTGGGGCGGGGTTCTCGTCCAGATAGGCGCGCGAGGCATAGAGATTGAGCGTGTAGTCCACCAGCTTCTGGGCAACGAGACGGCCTTCGGTCGGACGTTCGACCGTGATCGCGATGTCGGCTTCGCGGCGTGACAGGGAGAAGGAGCGGGGGACGGGGACCAGTTGCACGGACAGTCCGGGATGCTGGGCTGTGAGATTACCAAGCTGCTGGGCAAGAAAGGCCACGCCGAACCCGTCCGGTGCGCCAATGCGCACGGTGCCTGACACGGTTTCACCTTCGCCGCCGAGTTCTGCCCGGGCAGCAATCATGTCGGCTTCCATGCGCTCGGCCGATTCCATCAACCGCTCGCCGGCCGCAGTCAGTTCCGACCCGGTCGTCAAACGATGGAAAAGCTGTGTACCGAGCGACTCCTCAAGTGCCGCGACCCTGCGTGAGACCGTGGCGTGGTTCAAGTTCAGCCTTTTCGCCGCGCCCAGGATCTGGCCCGCCCGCGCGACAGCCAGAAAAATTCTCACATCATCCCAGTTCATTGACGCTCCTCCCGTTAAGCGTTTTTTGCACGCGACATATTATTGCGCATTTAATTTTTGCACAACGGTTGGTTTTGGAGACGCGTTGCAATCGCCGCTCTTCCTCGCGAAAATACAGTTGAATTCACAGACAGCCCGCACCTCCCGGCGTGTTGTCTGCCGCCACGATCGGCGTGGCGGAATTTTGAACGCAGGACGCGATTGGAGGCATCCAGTGGAAGAATACGGACATTTCATCGGCGGCAAGCATGTTGCCGGCAAGAGCGGGCGCACGCAGGATGTCATGCAGCCCATGGACGGCACGGTCCGTGCAAAGGTGGCGCTGGCGTCCGCAGCGGAAATGCGTGAGGCAGTCGAGAATGCGAAGGCCGCACAGCCTGCCTGGGCCGCGACCAATCCGCAGCGCCGCGCAAGAGTGCTCATGAAGTTTCTTCAGCTTGCACATCGCGACTATGACGAGTTGGCGGAATTGCTGGCCCGCGAGCATGGAAAAACCATTCCCGACGCCAAGGGCGATCTCCAGCGCGGACTTGAAGTGATCGAGGTCTGCCTCGGTGCACCGCACATGATGAAGGGCGAGTTCACAGAAGGCGCAGGTCCGGGCATCGACGTCTACTCCATGCGCCAGCCGCTTGGTGTGGTCGCGGGCATCACGCCTTTCAATTTTCCCGCCATGATCCCGCTTTGGAAGATCGGTCCCGCGCTGGCCTGTGGCAATGCCTTCATCCTGAAGCCGTCGGAGCGCGATCCGGGCGTGCCGATGAAAATTGCCGAGCTCTTCATCGAGGCAGGACTTCCCGCCGGCGTTCTCAATGTCGTCAATGGCGACAAGGAAGCCGTCGATGCCATTCTGGATGATCCAGACATCAAGGCCGTCGGCTTTGTGGGCTCGACGCCGATCGCGCAGTATATCTACGGACGTGCCACGGCGAACGGAAAGCGCGCACAGTGTTTCGGTGGCGCGAAAAACCATCTCATCATCATGCCCGACGCGGATATGGACCAGACGGTCGATGCACTTATCGGTGCCGGCTACGGATCCGCGGGTGAACGCTGCATGGCTGTCTCGGTTGCGGTGCCGGTTGGTGAAGAGACGGCGAACCGGCTTGTCGAGAAGCTTATCCCACGCGTCGAAAGCCTGAAGGTCGGTCCTTCAACAGACAGCGCAGCCGATTTCGGTCCGCTGGTGACGGCCGATGCACTCGCGCGTGTCAAGAATTACGTCGATGTGGGTGTCAAGGAAGGGGCCAAGCTTGTCGTGGATGGCCGCGACTTCAAGATGCAGGGCTATGAAGACGGCTACTATATGGGCGGCTGCCTCTTCGACAATGTCACGCCGGATATGCGCATCTACAAGGAAGAGATCTTCGGGCCGGTACTCTCGGTCGTGCGTGCCAAGAACTATGAGGAAGCTCTCGCGCTTCCCAATGACCACGAATATGGCAATGGTGTTGCGATCTTCACCCGTGACGGTGATGCGGCGCGTGACTTTGCCGCCCGCGTCGATGTCGGCATGGTCGGCGTCAACGTGCCCATCCCTGTGCCGATTGCCTATTACACTTTCGGTGGCTGGAAGGCTTCGGCCTTTGGTGACCTGAACCAGCATGGCCCTGACGCATTCCGTTTCTACACCAAGACCAAAACCGTCACTTCGCGCTGGCCTTCGGGCGTCAAGGATGGTGCGGAATTCGTCATCCCCACCATGAACTGACGGCTTAGTCCGCAGATGCAAGGTGAAGCCCCGTTTCGGATCGAAGCGGGGCTTTTTTCATCCGTTGATCCTGAAGGAAACCGGCGGCGATAAGTCTGTATTTCGGGCGCAGCGCGCGCGCCACTCTCAAAAACGTGACATCGGCTTCTGGCGGGCGCAGGGAACACCTGCCGCGCAAATCCGTTACTCCCCGGACAAGGCGCTAAAAAAGCGTAAACCAATGAGTGATGCCCCGTCAGACGACCGACGAGGTGGCAGGAGGTTCAGATGATTAAGGCCATGAAAGCCGGCTTCGGCTTGACGGCGCTTGCCGCCGTCGCACTCTTTACCGGTTCGCAGCAGGCCACCAGTGAAGCGAGTGTGTGTGCACCGCGTGACGATCTGGTGAACCAGCTCGGCCTTCAGTTCAACGAAAGCCAGAAGGCTGTCGGTATGCTGGGTGCGGAAGCGGTTATGGAAGTCTTCACGTCCAGCCAAGGCAGCTGGACCATACTCACCACCGACGTGAATGGCAATAGCTGCATCATGGCCGCTGGCGAAGGTTGGGACGACAACTTCTCCACACTCGTGGGGCAGGGCGTCTGAGGAGTGACATGGTCCGGTAACAACCCGCCATGTCTTCAAATGCGGGCTGCGGCCTCTGCGTTCTTGCGCAGGAACGTCACAAGCTGGTCGGCGGCCTTGGCAGCCTCACGCTCGTCCCCGTCTAGTATGGCCTGGATTACGTGGATATGCTGCTCTGCTGCTGGTGCAAGGCCTGAATCGGCCTTGAAACGGTACCAAAAGCGGCGGCTGTGCGTCTGAAGCGGCGCGGCCGCACGTGCGGCATGGGGATTGTCTGATGCCAGCGCCATGGTTTCATCCACTTCACGGTCCGCCTCGAGAAATGCCATCGCGTTTCCAGCGACGGTAGCCTTCTGCATGCGCAGTGCTGCCTGGCGAAACTGAACGGCGAGATCCGCCGTGACGAAGCGTGCCGCAGAGCGCGCGAGTGCAACTTCCAAACCGCGTCTGGCGTCCAACACCTTCAGCCAGTCACTCGCATTCAGGTCGGCAATTGCCAGGCCCGCACGCGGCCTGATTTCCACAAGCCCTTCCCACGACAGCCGTTGTATTGCCTCACGCACCGGTGTGCGACCGAGGCCCAGCATCCTGATGAGCGCGCCTTCGGTTGTGACCGAACGTGGCGGAAGTTCAAGCGTGACGATCATCTTCTCGAGCGCGTGATAGGCACGCGCCGCTGCTGGCAGATTGGTCGGAGTGAGGGAATACATGATGGTCCATTGTGATATATCTTGTTCAACCATAGCCGCCCGCATCCTCGAGCCGCCAGCATGATAAAGATATATCAACAGAGTTATCTTACATGCCGGTCCACACGAGGCTCTCGAGGCGGTCCCGCGTCGTTGCCATGGACTTCAGGTGCCTGGTGAAGAGACTGGACCAAGAGAAGGCGCTTGCACGGCTAGTCCTTCATGGGCAGCAATGCATATCAGGGACATGAAGACCGGCAACGGCGAGAGCGGGCCTGGGCGGCACGACAAGTGTCAGCAGGCGGAGAGGAACGATGGTCGAAGACATAGTCGTGCTTGGCGGCGGCATAATAGGGGTCAATGTCGCCGCACATCTTGCCGAAGCCGGGCAACGGGTCCTCGTCATCGATCGCTCGGGGATCTGCGAGGAGACGAGTTCCGGCAATGCTGGCGCACTTGCCTTCGCCGACGTCCTGCCATTGTCGCAGAAAGGCATGTTGCGACAGGTGCCGGGATGGCTTCTTGATCCGCTTGGTCCTTTCGCCATTCCACCTGGCTATGCGGCGCGGATCGCGCCATGGCTGGTCCGCTTTCTTATCGCCAGCAGACCGAAACACTATGACAGCGCGCTGGCAGCGCAGGCGGCCCTCATGAAGCTGTCAGCGAAATCCTGGCCGGATCTTCTGAAGCGTGCCGGCAGCATGGACATGTTGCGTGAAGAAGGAAGCCTGGAACTCTACACGGATGAGGCCGCATTCAAGGCATCCTTGCCCGGCTGGAAGGCGCGGGAGCAGTGCGGCATTTCATTTTCCCATGTGGAAGGAGCAGAGCTCGAGGCGTTGCAGCCGGGTCTGGCTGCGTTCATCAAGCGCGGCACCTATGTGCCCGGCTGGTACACGGTCGCCGACCCCCGATTGATCGGACAGCGCGTGTGGGCGCATGCGGAAGCGCATGGCGCTCGCTTCCTGCCCGGAGAAATCACCTCCATCGGATCAGCCGAGAGCGGAAAGCGAATCGTATTTTCCGATGGACGAAGCCTGATATGTCGCCGACTTGTGATCGCGGCCGGCGCCTATTCGCGCAAATTTGCCAAGCGCTTTGGTGATCTCGTCCCGCTCGAGACTGAGCGCGGCTATAATACCACGCTTCCACTTGATGCGTTTCCGGTGCGCAAGCAACTCATCTTTGGCGCCCATGGCTTCATCGTCTCGCCGCTGGCAACCGGAATTCGCGTGGGAGGCGCGGTGGAGCTGGGTGGTCTGAGGCGCCCGCCAAATTTTGCGCGTGCCAGTGCGATGCTGGACAAGGCGCAACGATTCCTGCCGGGACTGAAGCGCGAAGGCGGGCGGCAGTGGATGGGATATCGCCCCTCATTGCCTGATTCACTGCCCGTCATCGGGCGATCGCGCCGGGATCGGGACGTGATCTTGGCATTCGGCCACGGGCATCTCGGCCTGACCCAGGGCGCGGCGACGGGTAGGATTGTGCGCAGTCTCATGCTGGATGAAGCACCACCGCTGGACCTGACGCCGTTCTCACCGCAACGATTTTGAGTGTCCCGGGGGCAGCCGCAAGGCGACCGGCACCATCCTTGCACCGGTTCCGCTACAAATGCGCGACGTCAGCAACGCCGTGTAGAGCCTCCAGGCTGTCGCAGGGCTTAGAAAAGAGAATCCTCCGCAGTGAGCAAGCAGTTGCTGGCTATCTTGAATGCGCGCAAGAATTGTGCGTAACTTCGTCCAAATGCTGCGGATAATTCGAAAATTCGAAAAAAATCTGGCCTTCAACACAAGGACATTGCAGAGTGCGGGTGATAGCCTCCCCGCCACGGTTACGCCACAATGCGGGCATGGCACGATAAACAAGGTCGCGGGAAAAATATTGGACCAGCAGAAGTCCGACCAGGCGACCAGGGAACAACAATGACGCAGCGGATCGTCTCTCGATTCCGCTCAGGGGAGATACGCGAAATATGGAATATTTCGTCCAGCAGCTTATCAACGGGCTGACGCTGGGTTCCATCTATGGTCTCATCGCCATCGGTTACACGATGGTCTACGGCATCATCGGCATGATCAATTTCGCCCATGGCGACATCTTCATGATCGGCGCGTTCATCGCGCTGGCGATGTTCCTCATTCTGACCAGTGTGCTCGGCTTCGCCTTTCTGCCGCTCGTTCTGCTCATCGTGGTGATCGTCGCCATGATCTTTACCTCCGCCTGGGGGTGGACGGTTGAACGTCTGGCCTATCGGCCCTTGCGCGGTTCGTTCCGCCTGGCGCCTCTGATCACGGCCATCGGCATGTCGATCGTGCTGCAGAATTTCGTCCAGATCACCCAGGGCGCCCGCGTGAAGCCGCTGCCGCCCCAGATCCAGGGCGGTATCACCCTGATGGAAGGCAACACGGAAACCGGCGCCATCGTCGTCCAGCTTTCCTACATGCAGATCATCATCATCCTGACGACGCTTGCGCTGATGGCTGGTTTCACCATGCTCATCAACCGCACCTCGCTCGGCCGCGCGCAGCGCGCCTGTGAACAGGATCGCAAGATGGCTGCATTGCTGGGCGTCAATGTCGACCGCACCATTTCGCTCACCTTCGTGATGGGTGCAGCCCTTGCGGCCGTTGCAGGCCTGATGTTCCTGCTGCTCTACGGCGTGATCGACTTCTATATCGGCTTCCTTGCCGGCGTTAAGGCGTTCACCGCGGCTGTTCTCGGCGGCATCGGTTCGCTGCCCGGCGCGATGCTCGGGGGCCTGCTGATCGGTCTGATCGAAGTGTTCTGGTCGGGCTATTTCACGGTTGAGTACAAGGACGTCGCTGCCTTCTCGATCCTCGCGATCGTGCTCATCTTCCTGCCATCCGGCCTGCTTGGCCAACCTGAAGTGGAGAAGGTGTGATGGCCGGACCTGCAAAAAACGTATCGGCGGACATTCAAAAGCCCGCAGGAGCCCAGGCCAAGGCGGAAGCGCGCCGCGAAGGCACGCAGCCACCGGTGCCGACCGGCAAGACCATGCAGGATTCTCTGCGTGACGCGCTGACGGCTGCCGTTCTGGTCGGCGTGCTTGGACTGTTCTTCATCAACGTGCGCACCGACATCGCACCGGGTGGGTTGGACGTCACCACCCGCTGGGTTGCCTGGTTCGTATCGATCCTCATTGCCTTTGCCGGCCGCCTGGCGCTGAACGTCTTCGTGTTCAATGCGCGCAAGCCGGCAACGGAGACGCTGGGGCAGAAGGTCGCCGCACTGGGCAATGCAGCACCGGGAATGGGAAAATGGTTCCTTCGGGGCCTTTTCATCTTCGCCTGCATCCTGCCCTTCTTCTTCACGATCCTCTTCCCCGGCCGTGACCGCCAGTTCATCGACCTGGCGATCCTGATCATGACCTACATCATGCTGGGTTGGGGCCTGAACATCGTGGTGGGCCTCGCGGGTCTTCTCGACCTGGGCTACGTCGCCTTCTATGCGGTGGGTGCCTATTCCTTCGCGTTGCTTGCCCAGTATTTCGATTTCATCGGCTTCTGGGTGGCGCTTCCGCTTGCCGGTCTTCTGGCCGCGGTCTGGGGCATGGTGCTTGGTTTCCCGGTGCTGCGCCTGCGAGGTGACTATCTGGCCATCGTGACGCTGGCCTTCGGTGAGATCATCCGTGTCGTTCTGTTGAACTGGTACGAGTTCACCGGCGGCCCGGATGGCATTTCGGGCATTCCGAAGCCCACCTTCTTTGGTCTGGAACTGAAGCGCGGCGAGGGCGGGTTTGCCGATTTCTTCGGCATTGCCTATGACCCGATCCACCGGTTCATCTTCCTCTACTACATCATCTTCGCACTCGCGCTTCTGACGAATTTCGTCACGATGCGACTGCGGCGACTGCCGATCGGGCGCGCCTGGGAAGCGCTGCGCGAGGATGAGATTGCCTGCCGTTCGCTGGGCATCAACACCCGCAACACGAAACTGACCGCCTTTTCCATCGGCGCGATGTTTGGTGGATTCGCCGGCTCGTTCTTTGCTACGCGCCAGGGCTTCATCTCGCCGGAAAGCTTCACCTTCCTGGAATCGGCCATCATCCTCGCCATCGTGGTTCTGGGTGGTCTTGGTTCGCAGGTCGGCGTGGTCATTGCCTCGGTCGTCATGATCGGCGGCATCGAGATGCTGCGTAATCTTGGCTTCCTCAGCCAGGTATTCGGACCGAATTTTGATCCGGTCCAGTACCGCATGCTGATCTTCGGCCTCGCCATGGTTCTCATCATGGTCTGGAAACCGCGCGGGCTTGTCTCGACGCGCGAACCTTCGGCCGTTCTCAAGGAGAAGAAGAAGATCGGCGCAGACATGGTTGCACAGGGTGAGGGTCACTGATGAACGCGATGACGGGAAAAAAGGCGCCCGCGGGCGCAGCGCTTCGTCGTTGGGAGCAGGACCCTGTTCTCTCGGTGGAGCATCTGACAATGCGCTTCGGCGGACTGGTTGCTGTCGGTGACCTGTCCTTTGATGTGGGGCGGGGTGACATCACCGCCCTGATCGGGCCGAATGGTGCGGGCAAGACCACGGTCTTCAACTGCGTCACCGGCTTCTACAAGCCGACCGAAGGGCGCATCATCATGCGTCACGGACCGGGGCGCCAGGACGATACGGTGAAGACCGTGACGGATAGCGGCCTGCGCTTCCACAAGGAAGGTGGCCAGGGGGTTTATCTTCTGGAGCGGATGCCCGACCACGAAATTTCGCACAAGGCGAAAGTGGCGCGTACCTTCCAGAATATCCGCCTGTTCGGCGGCATGACCTGTCTGGAAAACCTGCTTGTCGCCCAGCACAATCCGCTGGTGGTGGCATCCGGATTTTCCATTGGCGGCATTCTTGGGCTGCCGAGCTACAAGAAGGCGGAAGAAGAGGCGATCGAGCGGGCGGTCTACTGGCTTGAGCGTACGCATCTCATCGACCGCGCCGACGATCCGGCATCCGATCTTCCCTATGGTGCGCAGCGCCGTCTGGAGATTGCACGCGCAATGTGCACCGGCCCGGAGCTTCTGTGCCTTGATGAGCCTGCTGCCGGTCTCAACCCCCGCGAATCTGCCGAGCTGAATGATCTCCTGCGCTATATCCGCGAAGAACATGGCACCTCGGTGCTTCTGATCGAGCACGATATGGGCGTGGTGATGGAGATCTCCGATCACATCATCGTGCTGGACTACGGCGTGAAAATCTCCGATGGCACGGCTGATGAAGTGAAGGCTGATCCGAAGGTCATTGCCGCCTATCTGGGCGTGGATGACGAGGAAGAGATCGACATTCCGGAAGTCCTGGAGGACGTGAAGGAAGTCGTGGAGGAGCATGAAGAACAGGTTCATGCCTCCTCGGACGTGCCCGAAGCACAGGAAATCGTCATCGCCGATGCGGCAAACTATCCCGGCCGCCAGCCGGTGGGTTCCATCGAGCCGCCGGCTTCGGGTGCAAACAACCTGACGCGGATCCGCGGCATCGGTCCGCAGAACGAGCGCAAGCTGAATGCGCTTGGCATCTGGACCTTCGGACAGATCGCCTCATGGAGTGCCGAAGAGATCCGGTGGGTCGGCTCCTATCTCGCATTCCCCGGTCGTATCGAGCGGGAAGAATGGGTTGCCCAGGCAAAGGTTCTGGCAGAAGGCGGGGACACGGAATTCTCCAAACGCGTCGACGGGGGGAAGGTGTCCTCCAGCCGCGCGGGTCGTGGTCCGGCCAAAGGTAGCAAGGGAGGCAAGGCATGACGAACGCGGCAGATACATTGCTTTCGGTCCGCGGCGTCGAGACCTATTACGGCAAGATCTGTGCCCTGCGGGGCGTGGATTTCGAGGTGCATCGCGGTGAGATCGTGACGATGATCGGCGCCAATGGTGCCGGCAAGTCAACGCTCATGATGACTATCTGCGGCAATCCGCAGGCGCGCACCGGTCAGATCATCTATGACGGCGTGGACATCACCTCGATGCCCACCCATGAGATCATGCGCATGAGCATTGCCCAGTCTCCGGAAGGGCGGCGCATCTTTCCGCGCATGACGGTGATGGAAAACCTGCAGATGGGCGCTTCGCTTGTCGACCCGAAGCACTTCAAGTCGGACCTGGACAAGGTGTTCACGCTGTTCCCGCGCCTGAAGGAGCGCCAGCATCAGCGTGGCGGCACGCTTTCGGGTGGCGAGCAGCAGATGCTGGCCATTGGCCGTGCTCTCATGAGCAGGCCCAAGCTTCTGCTTCTCGACGAGCCGTCGCTGGGGCTCGCGCCGCTGATCGTGAAGCAGATCTTCGACGCGATACGCGAGCTGAACGAGACCGAGGGACTGACGGTGTTCCTGGTGGAGCAGAATGCGTTCCATGCGCTCAAGCTCGCCCATCGCGGCTATGTGATGGTCAATGGCAACATCACGATGAGCGGCACGGGGCAGGAACTTCTCAAGAAAGAAGAAGTGCGTGCAGCCTATCTTGAAGGAGGGGCACACTGATGGAAGGCAATGCAAACAGTCTGATCTGGGAAGTCTCCGTCTGGGAATTCGTCTTCGTGACGGTCCTGCTTGCTGGCGGTGCGGCCTATCTCACGGGCAAGGCCGTGGCCAGTGCATGGCAGCCCAATCTCCAGCTGGCGGCCTATGTGCTGCTTCTGGGGCTGGCAACCCGCTTCATCCATTTCGCGCTCTTCAACGGCACGCTCCTGTCGCCCTATTATTACATTGTCGATGTAGTGGTGCTGATGGCGATTGCCTTTGTCGGGAAGCGGATCACGAGAGCGCGGCAGATGAGCACCCAGTACAGTTTTCAATATTCGCGCAGCGGTCCGATGAACTGGACCAAAAAAGCCGCCGCGGATTCATGATTAACCAGAACAATAGCTTCACTTCGCGTTAGAATTGAGCTTTGATGCTGGTTAAGCGGGCGCAGGCCCGCGCGGCAGAACCGGAAAGCCGAACACCATTTCCGGAAAGCTGTGGGAACATCAGGTGTTAAAGGGAGATACCATGAAAAAAGCACTTCTGGCTGGCGCAGCGCTCAGCTTCGTGATGACCGGTTCCGCTTGGGCCGATATCACAATCGCAACCGCCGGCCCGATGACGGGGCAGTATGCCTCCTTCGGTGCTCAGATGAAGGCTGGTGCAGAACAGGCCGTGGCCGATATCAACGCGGCTGGCGGCGTGAACGGCGAACAGCTCGTTCTGGAAGTTGGTGATGACGCCTGCGATCCGAAGCAGGCCGTTGCCGTTGCAAACCAGTTCGCCGGTCAGGGCGTGGCATTCGTTGCAGGTCACTTCTGCTCGGGTTCCTCGATCCCGGCTTCCAGCGTTTACGCTGAAGAAGGCATCATCCAGATCACTCCGGCTTCGACCAATCCGAAATTCACCGATGAGCGTCCGGGCGACGGCGTGTTCCGCGTTTGCGGTCGTGATGACCAGCAGGGTGAAGTGGCCGGCAACTTCCTCGTCGAGAATTTCGGCGACAAGAAGGTTGCTTTCGTTCACGACAAGACCGCCTATGGCAAGGGTCTGGCCGACGCAACCAAGGCTGCCTACGAGGCTGCAGGTGGCACGTCAGCGCTCTACGAAGCCTACACCGCTGGTGAAAAGGACTACACCGCGCTTGTTTCCAAGCTGAAGCAGGAAGGCATTGGCGTTCTCTATGTAGGTGGCTACCACACCGAAGCCGGCCTCATGGCACGCCAGATGCGCGAGCAGGGCATGGACACGGTTCTCGTTTCCGGTGACGCTCTCGTGACCGACGAGTACTGGGCCATCACCGGTGATGCCGGCGAAGGCACGCTCATGACCTTCTCTCCGGATCCGCGCAAGAACGAAGTCGCGAAGCCGGTTGTTGAAGCTCTTGAAGCTGCAGGCAAGACCACTGAAGGCTATGCGCTTTACACCTACGCAGCCATCCAGACCTGGGCGAAGGCTGCAAATGATGCCGGTTCGGTCGAGTATGATGCGGTGGTCAAGGCGCTCAATGAAGGCACCTTCGACACCGTTCTGGGAGAACTCTCCTTCGACGAGAAGGGCGACGTGACCCTGCCGGGCTATGTCTTCTACGAGTGGAAAGACGGCCAGTACGACTATCTCGAGCAGTAATCAAAGCTCGAATTGCAAGAATGCGGCCCGGCAGCAATGCCGGGCCGTTTTTGTTTGCGCAAGATCCTTTACAGGATCCTTCTCTTGCAAAGATATGCTCATACGGGACCTGACCTTGCGATATATGCGTTTGCGCTGCAGCATTCCGCACGCTAATCAATGCATGGCGTTTTTCGGGGAGGGGCGGCGCCTCGTGCCTCTGCCCGGCGAAGCGTACGCAATTTTGTTTCCTTCACCGGAGTATGCCAGTGCAGATCAAGAAGCTTCTCGTCGCAAATCGTTCCGAAATTGCCATTCGCGTCTTTCGCGCAGCCAATGAGATGGGAATTCGAACGGTCGCGATATGGGCGGAAGAGGACAAATACTCGCTACACCGGTTCAAGGCCGACGAGTCGTACCAAGTCGGACGCGGGCCGCATCTGGACAGGGATTTCGGCCCGATCGAGAGCTATCTTTCGATTGAGGAAGTGATGCGCGTCGCAAAGCTCTCCGGCGCCGATGCAATCCATCCCGGATACGGCCTGCTTTCCGAAAGCCCCGAATTCGCCGAAGCTTGTGCGGAAGCCGGCATCACCTTCATCGGACCGAAGCCTGAAACCATGCGCCGCCTGGGAAACAAGGTTGCGGCGCGCAATCTCGCCGTCGAAGTGGGCGTGCCCGTCGTTCCGGCTACCGAACCGTTGCCGGACGATATGGATGCGGTTCGAAAGATGGCGGACGAGATCGGCTATCCGGTCATGCTCAAGGCCTCCTGGGGCGGTGGCGGTCGCGGCATGCGCGCCATCCGCAAGGCCGAAGACCTTGAACGCGAGGTGATGGAAGCCAAGCGCGAGGCAAAGGCCGCCTTCGGCAAGGACGAGGTCTATCTTGAAAAGCTCGTCGAGCGTGCGCGCCATGTGGAAGTGCAGGTGCTGGGCGACACGCATGGCAATGCGGTGCATCTGTTCGAGCGCGACTGCTCCATCCAGCGCCGCAATCAGAAAGTCGTCGAGCGTGCGCCGGCACCTTACCTTGACGACGCGAAGCGCGAAGAGCTCAGCGGCTATGCGCTGAAGATCGCGCAGGCAACGGACTATGTGGGGGCGGGCACCGTCGAGTTCCTCATGGATGCCGACACGGGCGCCTTCTACTTCATCGAGGTCAATCCACGTATCCAGGTGGAGCATACGGTCACCGAGGAAGTGACCGGCATCGACATCGTGAAGGCACAGATCCGCATTCTCGAAGGCCAGGAGATCGGCAACGGCAATACCGGCGTTCCGGTTCAGTCGGAGATCAAGCTCAATGGTCACGCGCTTCAGTGCCGCATTACCACGGAAGATCCCGAGCAGAATTTCATTCCCGATTACGGACGCATCACAGCCTATCGCGGTGCGACCGGCTTCGGTATCCGTCTTGACGGCGGCACGGCCTATTCGGGCGCGGTCATCACCCGCTTCTACGATCCGCTTCTGGAAAAGGTGACGGCATGGGCACCGACGCCGGAAGAAGCAATCCTGCGCATGGACCGCGCGCTGCGCGAGTTCCGTATCCGCGGTGTCGCGACAAATCTGACCTTCCTTGAGGCGATCATTCGCCACGAGAAATTCCGCAACAACACCTACACCACCCGCTTCATCGATACGACGCCGGAACTCTTCGACCAGGTGAAGCGCCGCGACCGCGCGACTAAGCTTTTGAACTATCTGGGTGATGTGACGGTGAACGGTCACCCCGAAGCACGTGACCGCCCGCGGCCCAAGGCCGATGCGGCTGCCCCGATCATCCCATATATCAACGGAGCCGTTCCCGATGGCACCAAGCAGGTGCTGGATGAGCGCGGTGCTGAAGGCTTTTCCAAGTGGATGCGCGAGCAGAAGCGCATTCTGGTGACCGACACCACGATGCGTGACGGCCATCAGTCGCTTCTGGCCACGCGCATGCGCACGCACGATATCGCACGCATCGCACCTGTCTATGCACGCGCGCTGCCGGAGCTGTTGTCGCTCGAATGCTGGGGTGGTGCGACTTTCGACGTTTCCATGCGCTTCCTGCAGGAAGATCCGTGGGAGCGTCTGGCATTGGTACGCGAAGGTGCGCCGAACCTGCTTCTGCAGATGCTTCTGCGTGGCGCAAACGGCGTCGGCTACACCAACTATCCCGACAATGTGGTGAAGCTTTTCGTGGAGAAGGCCGCAGAAGGCGGGATCGATCTCTTCCGCGTTTTCGACTGCCTGAACTGGGTGGAGAACATGCGCGTGGCGATGGATGCCGTTCGCGAGAGCGGCAAGCTCTGCGAAGCGACCATCTGCTATACCGGCGATATCCTTGATCCGGAGCGCGCCAAATACGACCTGAAATATTATGTCGGCATGGCCAAGGAGCTTGAGGCTGCCGGTGCGAACATAATCGCTGTCAAGGACATGGCCGGCCTGTTGAAGCCGAATGCTGCGCGCGCGCTCTTCAAGGCACTGCGCGAGGCGACGGATCTACCGCTGCATTTCCACACGCATGACACGTCCGGCATTTCGGCAGCGACCGTTCTGGCGGCGGTGGAGAGCGGCGTGGACGCAGTGGACGCGGCCATGGATGCGCTTTCGGGCAACACCTCCCAGCCCTGCCTGGGCTCGATCGTCGAGGCGCTCAAGGGCGACGAACGCGACACCGGGCTCGACCGTGAATGGGTGCGCCGCATTTCCTTCTATTGGGAAGCCGTACGCAATCAATATGCGGCCTTCGAGAGCGACCTGAAGGGCCCAGCCTCGGAAGTCTATCTCCACGAGATGCCGGGTGGTCAGTTCACCAATCTGAAGGAACAGGCACGTTCGCTCGGTCTGGAGACGCGCTGGCACGAGGTGGCGCGCGCCTATCACGACGTCAACATGATGTTCGGCGATATCGTGAAGGTGACGCCGTCTTCAAAGGTCGTTGGCGACATGGCGCTGATGATGGTCAGCCAGGACCTGTCGGTTGATGAAGTCGTTGATCCGCGGAAGGACATCGCGTTCCCCGACTCGGTCGTCTCCATGCTGCGCGGCGATCTGGGGCAGTCGCCGGGCGGATGGCCCGAAGCGCTGCAGAAAAAGGCGCTCAAGAACGAGAAGCCCATCACCGTACGCCCCGGCTCGCTTCTGGAGCCAGCTGATCTGGAGGCAGATCGCAAGGAGCTGGAAGAAAAGCTTGGCCGCGAAGTCAGCGACTTCGAATTTGTCTCCTGGCTGATGTATCCCAAGGTCTTCCTTGATTTCGCGGCCGCGCAGGAGACCTATGGCCCGGTCAGCGTTCTGCCGACGCCGGTCTTCTTCTATGGTGTCGAGACCGAGGAGGAGATCTTCGTTGATCTGGAGCGCGGCAAGACGCTAGTCATCCGCTGCCTTGCCGTCGGTGAGCCGGACGAGAAGGGCATGGTCACGGTATTCTTCGAACTCAACGGCCAGCCGCGCCGCGTGAAGGTGCCGGATCGCCGCCATGCAGGTGCTGCGAAGACGCGTCCGAAGGCGGAAGCCGGCAACGAGGCACATGTGGGCGCACCCATGCCGGGCGTCATCTCCTCCGTCTCGGTTACGACGGGTCAGGATGTGAAGGCGGGCGATGTCCTCTTGTCCATCGAAGCCATGAAAATGGAAACAGCGCTTCATGCTGAGCGTGACGGCGTGGTGTCGGAAGTTCTGGTGAAAGCCGGTGAGCAGATCGACGCAAAGGATCTGCTCGTGGTCTTCGAGAGCGCCTGATCCAATCCGCGACCACCCAGTGAAAGCCGGCTCGTTGCAGCCGGCTTTCTTCGTTCTGGACCAAATCGCGGGAACGCCATGTCTGTTGACCTCCTGTCACGAAACGGCGCTATGTGCAGCATTCGATTTTGCAAGGGGAGCCGGACGGCTCGTCTTAATGGAAACCACCATGACTGATCGCACGAATATTCGCGGCCGCAGGGCCGGCGCTGCCTGTTTTTTCGCCAATGGCTTCATGGTCGGCAGCTGGGCGCCGCAGATACCTGAACTGGCACTGCGCTTTTCCCTCAGTGAATCGCAACTTGGGCTGCTGATCCTGGTTTTCGGCATCGGTGGGGTGAGCGCCATGCCGCTGAGCGGTATGCTGATCGGAGCCTATGGAACCCGCCCGCTCTTGCGTCTGTCTGCAATATTGCTCCCGACCGCATTCCTTGCCGTCATACTCGCACCCACACTGCCGCTTCTCGTGGTGCTGCTCGCACTGTTCGGTGCCATGCTGGGGGCGATGGATGTCTCGATGAATGCCAATGCGGTGCTGATAGAGCGCCGCCTTGGACGTGCAATCATGTCGTCTGCCCACGGGTTCTGGAGCCTTGGCGGCTTCGTCGGTGCGGGCGTCGGCGGGCTGGTGTTGGAAGCGAATGGCTATGTCTTCCATGCCATCGCGGTCGCCGTGGCTGCAATTGTGCTGGCGGTCATGGCGTGGCCGTATCTGCTTCTGGAGCGACGGCCGGTTCTGGAGGATCGGGGGAAGATGCGCCTGCCGCGCAATCCTGCGATCTATCTCGTGGGCATCATCACGCTGTTCTGCATGGCGCCGGAAGGCGCGGTTCTCGACTGGGCCGCGCTGTATCTGCGCGAGGAGATGGGCGCGAACATTGCCGTAGCGAGCCTTGCCTTCACGGCCTTTTCAGGTGCGATGGCATTGATGCGCTTTGCCGGTGACGGATTGCGCAATCGCTTCGGGGCAGTGCGGATGCTTCGTTTTTCTGGGATGCTGGCGGTGGTGGGAATGATCGGGGCAGGGCTCGCGCCATCTGCGGTCATTGCGATCGCGGCTTTCGCGCTTACCGGTCTCGGTATTGCCAACATGGTGCCCATTGCCTTTTCGGCAGCAGGCAACCAGCCGGGTATTTCTTCAAGTGCGGGAATGAGCGTGGCGACCACGATCGGCTATTCCGGCCTGCTGATTGCTCCATCGCTCATCGGATATGTGGCCGAGCATACCGGCTTTCAGGTGGTCTATCTGGGGCTGGCAGGCCTCTTGGCTCTTGTTATCATGCTGGCCCAGATCGTGGCACCTGCAGACCGGATTCTGTCTCAGCCGGCAGAATGACAACCATGTTGGAGGCGCCTGCACCCCGTGAGGGTACAGGCGCTTTTGTGTGGCCGGTCAGATCTGGCCCATCAAGACCAGTATCAGAATGATCACGAGAATCAGGCCGAGTATGCCCGAGGGCCCGTAACCCCAACCGCGTGAGTAGGGCCATGCGGGGATGGCGCCGATAAGCACAAGTATCAGGATGATAATCAGGATTGTGCCGAGTGACATGTGTGTTGCCCTTGCTAGAGATGAACCAACAGGCGCACAACGCAAATGAAATGGGGCGGGTTCCAGCACCCGCCCCTCATGCTCTACTCAGCGGCCCTTGAATAGGGCAGATCATCATTCTCGCCGTCCAGGAAAGGCTCCTTGCGCTCCGCGGAAGACTTGCGGCGGAAAATGCGCGAGAGGATGCCGCGACGTTTTTCACCGGCGGGCTGATTTTCGCGCGTGAACACCATGAGAGCCGATGGTGTCACGATCAAAGTGAGGATCGTCGCAAAGGTCAGGCCATAGACGATGGCGCTCGACAGCGAAACCCACCACTGGGTCGAGGGCGCACCAATCGTTACCTCGTGGTCGAAGAGTTCCAGCCCGAGGCCAAACGCGATCGGCAAGACACCAAGCACGGCTGAAATGGCCGTTAGCAGAACTGGACGTGCGCGCTCTCGGCAAGTCTGCAGGATGGCTTCCTGCTTGCCCATGCCTTCGCTCCGCAAGCGGTCATAGGTATCGATCAACACGATATTGTTGTTCACCACGACCCCGGCAAGCGCGATGACACCGATGCCCGACATGACGATGCCGAAAGGTTGACCTGTGAGCAGCAGGCCGAGGAACACGCCGATCGTTGCCATCACCACGGTCATCAGCACCAGGAAGACGCTCGTGAACTTGTTGAACTGCGCGAGCAGCACAACAAAGATCAGGAAAATCGCTGCGCCAAATGCCTTGCTCAGGAAGGAGGCTGCCTCATCGCTTTCCTCGCTGGAGCCTGCAAGCTTCCAGCGGGTCGCACCGAGGTCGAGACCTTCCATAGCCTGCGCGACATTTGCCTGCACCTGCGAGACCTGGAACCCGCTCGACACATTGGCCGTCACTGAAACGGTTCGCTGGCTGTTGATGCGGTTCAGGATGCCCGTTGCCATCTCCGGTTCGCGCTCGACGAAATTGGAAATGGGTACGGGGCCCTGCGCTGTCTGGACCCGAAGCTGGTCGAGTGTCGAGAGCGTGCGCCGGTCTTCAGGCAGACGCAGGCGAATATCGACCGCGTCATCGACACCGGCCGGACGGTAATCCGACAGCTTCAGACCATTGGTAACAAGTTGCACCACGGTGCCGACCGAGGCGGGGCTGACGCCATATTGGGCGGCCTTGGCGCGGTCCACCCGGATCGCCCAATCGATGCCCGGCGGCGGCAACCCGTCAGAGATGTCTATCACACCGTCGATCTCGCCGATCATGGATGCGACCTGTTGGGCCTGTTCGTTGAGATTTCGCGGATCGGCAGCGGAAAGCTGGATCTGGATTGGCTGGCCGGTGGGGGGGCCGGCTTCAGGTACACGAACCTCGATTTCCACACCCGGCATGTTCGCCATCTCAGCACGCAGATCGTCCAGGATCTCGTTGGACGGCTTGCGTTCTCGCCAGTCCACGAACTCGTACTGGATGACGCCGATCACATCCGCATCGATATCCTGTCCGCCGCCGCGGGTCTGGCCAACGCGGGTATAGACAGACTCGATGCCCGGCCAGCCGACAAGCTTGTCTTCTGCTGGGCGCACGAGACGGTCCATCTCGTCGAGCGAGAGGTTGCCGCGCGCGTGCACATACATCAGGCCGTATTCCGGTTCGACCTCGGGGAAGAATTCGACGCCAGCGCCATATTTCGAATAGGCAAACTGGACACCAACCAGAAGAGCTATCGTCAGCAGAAGAACCGTCTTCGGGAAACGGATCGCGCCGCGCACGAGGCTGATGTACCAGCCGTCCTTTTTGGGCTCTTCGTGAACCTCCGCCTTGGCGATGAGCGCGCCCAGCGTGGGGGTGAATATGAGGGCGTAGAACATGGATGCTGCCAATGTCACGATCAGCGTGATTGGCAGATATTTCATGAACTCGCCCACGATACCGGGCCAGAATAGAAGTGGTGAGAACGCAGCGATGCGGGTCATGGTCGCCGCAATCACCGGACCGGCCATGCGCTTGGCGGCAAGCTCGAAGGCCGAGGCGCGATCCATGCCCTCGGTCATGCGGCGTTCTGCAAATTCGGTGACGATAATCGCGTCGTCGACAAGCATGCCGACAGCCAGGATAAGACTGAAGAGCACGACCATGTTGACGGTGTAGCCCATCAGCGAGAGGGCATAGATGCCCATGAGGAACGAAGCGGGCACGGCGAGGCCGATCAGGAAGGACGCGCGTCCCGATAGGGTGTAGAGCACGACGATGAAGACGAGGATCACCGCGATCAGAACGTGGTTCTGAAGATCCGAAAGCATGTCACGGATCATCACCGACTTGTCCTGGCTGAACGTGACATTCACGCCTGCGCCGGTCTCCTCAACAAAACTTTCGGCAATCGCCTTCACCTCATCCACGGTCTCCACGAGATTGGAGCCAACGCGCTTCTTTACCTCGATCGCGATGGCATTCTCGCCATTGAGACGCGTAACCGTATCGGCATCGGTAAAGGTGGAGCGGACCGTCGCCAGATCACGCGCGCGGACCACCGCGTTCTGCGTGGCCACGATGGGCAGATTTGCCACATCTTCCACGTCCTCGATCAGCGAAGGAATCTTGACCGCATATTTGCCTTCGCTGCCTTCCAGGGCACCGGCAGCAACAAGACTGTTGGAGGCGTTCACGCCGCCGATCAGCTGATCGAGCTGCAGGCCATAGGATGAGAGCTTGACCGGATCGATGATGATCTCGACAAGCTCGTCGCGCGCACCCTGAATGGCGCCTTCAAGCACGCCCGGCACTTCTTCGATACGGTCGCGCAGTTCCTTGGCGGCATTGGTGAGAATCCGCTCCGGCACATCGCCTGAAAGGGTGACGACGAGGATCGGGAACTCGGAGACATTCACTTCGTGGACACCGGGTTCGTCCGCACCCTGGGGCAGCTCGCGCTCTGCATCGGAAACCTTGGCGCGAACATCCTCGATGGCGTTGGAGAAGTCGTACCCGGCCTGGAACTCGACGAGTACATAGCCGCCACCCTGATAGGCGGAAGAGCGCATCTCCTTGACGCCTTCCAGCCCCTTGAGGGCCGTTTCGACGGGACGCAGCAACAGACGTTCGGAATCTTCCGGTGAAATGCCCTGATAAGACAGGCTCACATAGATGATCGGTATGGGAACATCCGGCTCAGCCTCCTTCGGAATGGACTGATAGGCCAGTGCGCCGGCGACGATGAAGAACATCAGAATCGACAGCGTCAGGCGCGCATTGCGTATGGCGAGACGAACAATATCCATCAGGGCTGGTTCCTACTGAACCGCTTGTTCCGCAAGGGAGCCAGCGAGTTTGCGGATGAGTTCAGGGTCGGCGTCGACCGCGTTGACCTTTTCGCCGTCGCGCACCAGATCCTGACCGGCCACGATGACCCGCGCATTTTCCGGGATGCCGGCGAGGTACAGCGCGCCGGGCGTGTCGTCGACAATGTCGATCGGGTAGAACGAAACCAAGTCTTCTTCGCCAACTGCGCGAATGCCGAGATCGCCGTCATTGCTCAATGTCACGACGGAGCGCGGCAAGGCGACCGTCTCGACCGACTCGGAGAGAATGCTGATCTCAGCAGTCATGCCGGCCGGAATGGTTCCAGCCTTGTTGTCGATAGCCACCTCGACCTGAAATGTGCGTGTCTGGGGTGAGGCTTCGCGGCTGACATAGCGGATGGTGCCATCCAGATCGCGACCATTCACGAGGCGCACACGCGCCTTGTCGCCGCTCTTGATCGTGCCGAGATCGCGCTCGGACACTTCGCCGATCGCAAGCATCGGGTCGAGCTTCAGCAGGGTGGCGACCTCGCTGCCCTGCATGATGGAGCTGCCTGTCTCGACCGGTACCGAATCGATAAGGCCGGCGAAAGGCGCCTTGACGATCACGCGATCAAGGTCGGCCTGTGCTGCCTCAACTGCCGAGCGTGCGCTGGCGAGTGCGGAACGGGCTGCATCGAGCTGCAGGCGGGCAATATTGCCGCTCTTCGACAGGCGCTCGGCCGCGCTTGCCTCCGCTTCGCGCTGAGCAAGCGCCTGCTTTGCCGAAGCGAGCGCAGATTCCTTGCCCTCGGTCTGAAGCTTCAGAATGACTTCGCCTTCTTCAACATGTTGACCCTTTTCCACCGTCAGCTCTTCAACGATCCCGGAGGAGCGCGCGGCAAGAACCGACTTTTTGTCAGGAGCCGTGTAACCGGATACGCGAATGGTGCGGGCGTGCTCAAGGCGAGGGGGGACGGCAACCTGTACCGTCTTCAGCGCAACTTCGCGCGCTGGTGCTTCCGCCGCTTGCGCCTGCTTCTCTTCAGCCTCGGCACTGGCGCTGCCAACGGACGCGAATTCGCCAGTCGCGATCCACGCGCTTGTTGCCAGCAGCACGACAATGGCTGCGACCTTGTGGAACTTTATCTTTGCCATTCTACTTTTCCAGTGTGAAGCGCCTGCCTGTCGGCGACCGCGTGGGGGTCGCTGTGCGGCCCAGAAATCTCGTGCCGAGAAAAAGCACAACCACAACTCTACAATGCCGCAGCATTGGGAGAAAGATGGTGACACTTCCCTCCTGACATCAAGGGTAAGAGGATTTCCCTTTTCAAACGTAAAGTTGAAGCGCTGACTTATGGGCCTATATGGCTCGTGACACATTGACAAAATACGAAAAAATGTCAACTTCCATCTGACATGGGTCCCGTGATACCGGAAAGCGAAGGCTGAAATTGGGCGAAAACAAGCGGTTGCGGATCGTTGAAGGTGCGCTGAGGACCTTCCTCACCTATGGTTTTGCACGCACGACGATGGACGATATCGCGCAGGCGGCAGGTCTCTCCCGCCCGGCCCTCTATCTGGAATTTCGAAACAAGGCCGACATATTCCGCGCCGTGGGGCAGGACCTTCTGGAGCAGTCGAGCGCCAAGGCAAAAGAGGCATTGCGAGGATCGGGGTCGCTGCGCGAGCGCATTCTGGCCGCGCTGGATGCCGCGGTCTTCGATCTCATGGACGAGATCAACGCCTCGCCGCACGGTGTAGAGCTGGTGGATATGGAAAACCGCATCGCCTCCGACATCGTGAGCGGTTGGCGCGATGTTCTCGTGGAGGCATTCACCCATGAGTTCGCATCAGCAGCTCGGAGGGAAGGTGTCGTGCTTGCGGAAAGGGGGCTTACGGCGGCGAGCCTGGCCGAGATGCTTCTGGACATGCTGGAAGGCATGCGGATGCGCGGCGAATGCGGTCCGGGCGCTCGAGAGGCCGCCGACCGTATGCTGCTGCTTGCCGAAACGGCGATCGAATGCGCGCGGGACGCGCGGATGACCGAGGCTGCAGGTTAGTTTCAACGCGACAGACCAAATAGCGCCCCACCGGCGGCGGGGCGCTATTATCAATCGGTGTTTGCAGCTTAGCGGCGCAGGAAGAAGGTTGCGGCCAGGCCAATGGCAACGAGCCCTGCAGCTGCAACGCCTGCACTGGCAGCCGGATTGTCGCGCGCGGTGCGCTCAAGCCGGTGTGCGTTCTTGCGGATTTCGGGAAGAGCGGCGTTCAGATATTCGCGTAGCGTCTCTCCGAATTCCGCGCTCATGTGGCGAGTATCGTTGAAAGCGCGTGCGCTCTTGCGCGACATCTGCCGGCGCAGATCGGCCACTTCGCTGGAGAGGCTGGCAATCTGATCATGGAGATCATCAGCCATGGAATCCCGGTAGCGGTGCATGGAGGTCATTTCCTTTCATGTTCCCAACTGCGAAGGAAACGGCGCATCGGGCTCGTGGTTCCATCATCTTCCGGAGCGTGGTGTCACGGGAGCGACCATTGACATTCACACCTCGCTCAGCCACCTGAAGGCCTTGAGCGGCTTGAACAAGCGGAATGTGCCATGAGCGGCAATTGCCTCCCGAACTACCTCGACAAACCTTTCCCACGGCGCCCTTCGGTGAATGTGGATGTGGGTGGCGTCACCGTGGGCAGTGATGCGCCGGTGGTTGTCCAGTCGATGACCAATACGGACACTGCCGATATCGATGCGACGGTCGCACAGGTTGCCGCATTGCATCGCGCAGGTTCGGAGATCGTGCGCATCACCGTTGACCGTGACGAGGCAGCGGCTGCGGTTCCGAAAATCCGCGAGCGGCTTGAGCGCGTTGGCGTGGATGTGCCGCTGGTCGGTGACTTCCACTATATCGGCCACAAGCTTCTCGCCGATCATCCGGCTTGTGCGGAGGCGCTGGCAAAGTACCGGATCAATCCGGGCAATGTCGGCTTCAAGGACAAGAAGGACAAACAGTTCGCCGCGATCATCGAGACCGCGATCCGCTACGACAAGCCGGTGCGCATCGGGGTGAACTGGGGCTCGCTCGATCAGGAGCTTCTTACGCGCCTGATGGATGAGAACCAGACAAACGGTTCTCCGATGACCGCGCAGGAAGTGACGCGGGAGGCGATTGTCCAGTCGGCATTGCTCTCAGCGGAACTGGCCGAGGAGATCGGCCTGCCGCGCGAGCGCATCATTTTGTCGGCCAAGGTCAGCCAGGTGCAGGATCTGGTCGCCGTCTACACAGAGCTGGCAAAGCGCAGCAATCATGCTCTTCATCTTGGTCTGACGGAAGCAGGCATGGGGTCGAAAGGCATCGTTGCCTCGTCGGCCGCGATGGGCATCCTGCTTCAGCAGGGGATCGGCGACACGATCCGCATTTCGCTGACGCCCGAACCTGGCGGTGACCGCACGCGTGAAGTGCAGGTTGCTCAGGAACTTCTGCAGACCATGGGCTTCAGGCAGTTCGTGCCCGTGGTTGCTGCCTGCCCCGGCTGTGGGCGCACGACCTCAACAGTCTTCCAGGAACTGGCGCAGAAGATCCAGAACGACATTGCCCGCAACATGCCGGTCTGGCGCGAGCGCTATCCCGGGGTTGAAGCCCTGAAAGTCGCCGTGATGGGCTGCATCGTCAATGGACCGGGCGAATCCAAGCATGCCGATATTGGCATCTCGCTGCCGGGCACCGGCGAGACACCGGCTGCACCGGTCTTTATCGACGGCAAGAAGGCTGCAACCCTCCGCGGGCCTGAAATTGCGCAGGACTTCGAGAAGATGGTCGGCGAATATATCGAGCAGCGTTTCGGGCAGCAGGCGGCGGCCGAGTAACCGCACCCGGTCAAAGCTGCATGAATGGCGGCAGCGTCAGGCGCTCGCCGCCATCTTCTGTTCCAGCCATTCGCTGATCTTGGACGCGAGTTTCTGGGGAGAGATCGGCTTGGTAAGGTAGTCGTCCATGCCCGCATTGATGCATTTCTCGCGGTCGCCGTTGAGCGCGTGGGCCGTGATGCCGATGATCGGCGTGTGTCTTCCCGTCTGCTTGTCCGTCTCACGAATGGCTGCGGTTGCCTCGAAGCCGTTCATCTCCGGCATGGACACGTCCATCAGCACAAGTGTGGGGTTCAGTGAATGGTGCATCTGGGTGGCCGTGCGCCCATTGCCCGCTATGCGGTAGCTGACGCCGAGACCCTCCAGAACCTGGGAGAAGACAAGCTGGTTCACCTCATTGTCCTCAGCGACCAGTATGTCGAGTTGAGCTGCATTCTTCGCCTCGGGCCTTTTCTGCGGCTGACGTAGCGGCTTCACATTCATTTCCAGCGGTTCGATAGGCGAATTCCTGCTGCGTGCGGCCTTCTGCATTGCGCTCACGAGTGTTTCCAGAAGTGCCGAGGATCGGGCCGGTTTGTTGAGTTGTGCGGTGATGCCGCAATCTGAAAGGACGCGCATCGTCTCGGCCTGATCGACAGAGGTAAGGAGAACGATGGGCAGATCGGCGTTTCGCGGGTCCGACTTTATCGCACGCGCCACCTCTGCGCCATTCATGCCAGGCATCTGGTAATCCAGGATCACGCAGTCGACAGCGCCTCCCAGTTCACGTGCGTGGTTGAGGAAGGCAAGTGCCACCTGACCGCTCTCGGCAGCCGCGCAGTCGAAGCCCCAGCTCTTGAGCTGCTCCATCAGGATGCTGCGGTTGATGGGGTTGTCGTCAATGGCAAGAACGCGTGCACCGGAAACATCTATCGGCAGCGGCTTTTGTGGCGCCGCTTCATGGTTCAGCGGCAGATCCACGGTAAACCAGAACACGGAGCCCTCGCCGACCGTGCTGTCGGCCTGCAACTGGCCGCCCATCAGTTCAACCAGACGGGAGGCGATGGCAAGGCCAAGGCCCGTGCCTTCGTGGCGTCTGGTGGAGGAGGCGTCGACCTGTGCAAATTTCTCGAACACCGCCTTGAGCTGGTCGGGGGGAATGCCCGGCCCCGTATCTTCGACGCGTACGGTGACGCTTGCATGATCTTCCCCGGCTTCACCCGACACATCGATCAGCACATGGCCGCGCTCGGTGAACTTGACCGCATTGCCGACAAGGTTTGTGACCACCTGCCTGAAGCGGCCCATATCGCCGATGAAGGAGACCGGCATTTCCGGATCGATGCGTACGATCAATTCCAGATCCTTCTCCGCGACCTTCGGCGACACCAATGTTGCCACGTCCTCGATCGCTTCGCCGAGCCTGAAGGGCGCGTCTTCCAGCCGTAGCTGCCCAGCATCGATCTTCGAGAAATCGAGGATGTCATTGATGATTGTGAGAAGGGCAGAGCCGGATTTCACGATCACATCCACGAACATGGACTGGCGCTGGTCAAGGTCCGTGCGCGCGAGCAGTTCGGCCATGCCCATGACGCCATTCATGGGAGTGCGGATCTCATGGCTCATATTGGCCAGGAACTCCGATTTCGCCTTGTCAGCGGACTGAGCCCGGACCTTTTCCTCTGCAAGCTGCTCGTTCGTTTCGTGAAGCGCTTGTTGGGCCGCATTCACGCGCCCGATCATGGGCAGGAACACCCGGGCGGAAATGAGAACGGCACTCACCGCGATGGCCAGACTGATGATCAGGATGGTCAGTTGCATCGTGCCATATGTATCCGCCATCTGGATGTTCAGCTCATTGGATATCGAGCTTAGATGCGGCACGATCGAACCGTTCGCCAGCGACTGCATCTCGGTAAACACACGCCGTGCAGCGGATGACGAGTAGTCGCCGAAGATATCAAGCCGATTGGCGAGCCCGATGATGGCCTTCAACTCGGTCTTGAGGGAGGCTTCACCATCACCTTCCCACATTTCGCGGACGAAGGATGGTGCACTCTGCCCGGTCAGTGTCTCGAGAAATGAGCCGGCCTCATTCGCTCCGCTTTTGCCAGATCCGTCTTCTTCAGCCGTAAGACGTTGGCTTTCCAGCGTTGTCACATCGCCATGGAGGGCCATTTCCATCGCGTTGTAGCCGTTCTCCAGTGCTTCCAGAGCAGACTGCAATGCGGCGCGGGCATCCTCCATGGGTGGAAGGGCGAGATTCGGGGAAGGGACGGCGGCGAGATTGGCGGAAATGCCATACCTGCTTGAAACGCTGCGGCGCGTAAAGTTGACCGGAACATTGCGCAGGCTTGCGGCGTGGAGGCTTGCATATTGCATGCGCAGCGCACTGTAGATGACGTCACTCGTGGCGTCGGTCATATAACCAATCAGACCGGAAAAGCGGGCTTGCGTCTTGGCGCGCTCAGCCTGCCAAAGAAGTACGCTGGCACCCAATGCCACCGTCATGACAAAGCCGATCAGTACCGCCAAAAGCCGACGGTGCATGTAGCCGCGTGTTACCACAGATGTCATGAATCGCCCCACTAACCCCTTGTTCCCGGGAGCTAAAATCGAGCAATCCGATTAAGCCGTGATTAACGCCGCGTCACCTTGTTCCGTAAACTGCAGCCTAGTGCTGCCGATCCGCAACGAAGCGTGCCGCCAGGCGCAAGACCGCAGCTTTTTCGCCAAATGGAAGGAGTAGCTGCTCTGCCTGTTCGACAAGACCGGCAAGCTGTCGGCGGGCCCATTGCTCGCCGTTCATGGCAACGAGCGTTGCCTTGCCGGCGGCCGCGTCCTTGCCGGTTGCCTTACCCATCTGTTCTGCGCTGGAGGTGACGTCCAGCAGATCATCGGCCAACTGGAAGGCAAGGCCGATGATTTCACCAAACTGGATCAGATGCTCGCGCTGGCGTTCGTCGGCGCCGCCTATCAATGCACCGGCCTCGCAGGCGAAGCGGATCAATGCACCGGTCTTCATGGCCTGCAGCAGGATGACGCCCTGCTCATCGGGTGCAGATTTCTCAGCCAGCAGATCAAGGGACTGTCCGCCGGTCATCCCGCCAAGGCCCGCCGCGCGCGCCAGCTTCTTCACCAGGTCGACCTGCACGATCGGCGAGAGCTGCGTTTTCTCGTCGGTGATGATGTCGAAAGCATAGGTCAGCAGGCTGTCGCCTGCCAGGATGGCGTCAGCCTCGTTGAAGGCGCGGTGGACGGTTGGCTGGCCGCGCCGATAATCGTCATCGTCCATTGCAGGCAGGTCATCATGGATGAGCGAATAGCAATGCACGCATTCCAGTGCGGCGGCCACGCGCAGGGCTGCATGATGGCCGGCGTCGAAGAGGCAGGCAGTCTCCACCAGGAGGAAGGGGCGCAGCCGTTTTCCTCCATTGAGAACCCCGTGGCGCATGGCTGCCAACAGCCCCTGGGGGCGTGCCAGTTCTCCGTCTCTTGGGCGGGCGCTCAGGAGTTCCCTGAGAAGGGCATCCATTTCTTCTGCACGCAGTGCAAGAAGTGCTTCGAAGGGTGGGGCTGTCTCATCCATGGGCGGAGCGATGCCGTCAAAACGTTGTGCGGTCAAGTGCGGCTGGCGTGAGCCGAGCGTCTTGTGCGTTGCCAGAGAAGACGCGCAGGGCTATCGAAGGGCTGGCAAGGGGGAAAAGGTCCGTGGCTGCACCACAGGTGGAAGGCGAGAAAAGGCAGGTTCGACGACGGCGCAAGAAGAATGCTCAACGCCGTCCCTTGCGGCGCGTGCTGCGATATGGGCTGCTGACGGTACTTGCGCTGCTGGCGCTGCCGGTCCTGCTCAGCCTGCTGTACCGAATTTCCTGGGTGCATCCGGTTTCCACGCTCATGGTGAAGGACCTTGTCACGCTGCAGGGCTATACGCGGCAATGGACTTCCATTGACGATGTGGCACCGGTGGCGGTCCATTCCGTGATCATGTCCGAAGACGGACGTTTCTGTTCGCATTCCGGAGTGGACTGGGAAGCGCTGAACACGGTGATCGAAGACGCGCTGCAGGGCGAGAAGGCAAGGGGTGCCTCGACCATCTCGATGCAGACGGTGAAGAACCTCTATCTGTGGCAGGGGCGGTCCTTCGTGCGAAAGGCGATGGAGGTGCCGCTGGCGCTCTATTTCGACGCAGTCGTATCGAAGAAGCGCCTTATGGAAATCTATCTGAACATTGCCGAATGGGGGCCTGATCTGTACGGAATTGAAGCCGCGGCCCAACATCATTTCGGGCGCAGTGCCGCAAATCTCACCGCAAGGCAAGCAGCCTTGCTGGCGGTCACGTTGCCGAATCCGGCAGAGCGAAACCCGGCCCGGCCCGGCCCCGGTCTCTCGCGTCTTGCCGGTCTGATAGAACGTCGCGCGGCCAAGGCCGGTGGCTATGTGGGATGCGTCAGGTGAAGGAGCGTGCGGAATGGTGAAACGCGGCGCATCCATTGGCTTCTTCGGACGGTTCGGCCGCTCGCAGGACATGCGAAATCTCGACCGCGCCCTGCGCTTCTCGGGCCTGCATCCAGCGCAGGTTCCTGAAGGGGTGAAGCTTGCTGCCGTCGGCATCATCGCAGGTGAAGGGGAGGGTGAACCTCCCGATTCGGCCTATCCGCCTGCCGGCGAATTGATGGCTTTGTGTGCCTTGGGTGAAGAGCATTTTGCGCATGAGAATGGTCAGGCTCGAACGGAAAGTGCCCGCAACCGGCTGGAACGGGCGCTTGAGGAAGGTGAGGGGATAGATGCCGAACTCATTCTGCTTCTGCTGCACGCGAAGCTGATCCACCCGGTTACAGTCGATCAGTATGATCTGCGTGCAGTGGAGCGCGGAGATTAACTGCCGGCGAAAGAGCCGTTGGCAGCAAAAACATGGGCTCACCTACTGGCCAAAGCTGCAATTGCAGTGTATAGGCGAGCCGAATTCAGATACCCGACTGGCTTTGCGGGGCACCCTGGATGGGGGCCGCAGGGCCGGTTTGACCGAATATCGGAGCAGAACAATGGCTGTACCTAAAAGGAAAACGACGCCGTCCAAGCGCGGCATGCGCCGCTCGGCAGATGCGCTGAAGAACCCGACCTATGTCGAGGACAAGAATTCCGGCGAACTGCGCCGCCCGCACCATGTGGACCTGAAGTCCGGCATGTATCGCGGTCGCCAGGTTCTCCAGCCGAAGGACGCGTAAGCTTCCTTTCCGGCAGTGTAGCGTTTCAGAAAAGACCGGTCCTTGTGGCCGGTCTTTTTGCGTTTTCGGAATATATCGGATTGTTTGGCGTGCAGCCTTAGTCGCGACCCATGGAGTCGAGCTTTCGCTGCATTGCGGCAATCTGCTCGCGCAGATCGTTGAGGTCGTCCTGAGCGCCTTCCCTCGTAGGCGCAGCCGTTCGCTCATCCTCATTCGTCGATGAATGATTGGCGGTGGGCGATGGGGCAGGCGCGAACATCTGCATGGCGCTCTGGAACATCTCCAGATTGCGGCGCGTCTGCTCCTCGATCATTTTCATGGGCGCAGAAAAATCCATCATGTCCGCATGCTTGCCGCCGAAGGCTTTCTGCATGTGCTCGCGCATGCGTTCCTGCTCCTTGGAGAAGGCCTGCATGGACTGTTCCAGAAAGCTCGGCACGACCATCTGCATCTGGTCGCCGTAGAAGGCGATAAGCTGGCGCAGGAAGGAGATGGGCAGCATGTTCTGCCCGTCCTTGTCGTTTTCGAGTTCGAATATGATCTGGGTCAGAACGGTGTGTGTGATGTCATTGCCGGTCTTGGCGTCCTGCACGACGAATTCCTCGTCGCGCTTGACCATTTCCGCAAGGTCCTCAAGCGTCACATAGGTGCTGGTTCCAGTATTGTAGAGGCGCCGGTTCGCATATTTCTTGATGACGACCGGATCGTCCTTCTCTGGCATCCTCGACCCTCCCTGGCGCTTTTTTAGGCAAGCTTCGCGATCTGTCCTGCCCTTTGGGTGCAGGATATGCGAAAGAATGCGGCAAATGAAAGCGGTTTATACGCAGTGCAGCAAAGCCGCTTTGCCGCTGGCCTAAAAACTGGTCATGGCGCTGCCTTTTGATTGACCGGAACAGACGCCCATATATCCTCCGGAACGACCTATTCTCAGGAGTTGAAGATGGACAAAGCGAATTCGATTGTCATTGCGAGTGCAGCGCGTACGCCTGTCGGTTCTTTCAATGGCTCCTTTGCCCATACTCCGGCTCACGAGCTTGGTCGCACCGTGATCGAGGCGCTGCTTGAGCGAGCTGGCGTGGATGCAGCAGAAGTGGATGAAGTCATCCTCGGTCAGGTGCTTACGGCCGGGCAGGGGCAGAATCCCGCTCGACAGGCTGCCGTGAATGCAGGCTTGCCGATCGAGACAACCGCCTGGGGCATCAATCAGGTCTGTGGCTCGGGTTTGCGGGCGGTCGCAATCGGCATGCAACAGATCGTTTGCGGTGACGCGCAGGTGGTTATTGCCGGCGGGCAGGAATCCATGTCGCTCGCACCTCATTGCGCGCATCTGCGCAGCGGAGTGAAGATGGGTGATTTCCAGATGATCGACACCATGATCCGGGATGGATTGTGGGATGCCTTCAACGGCTATCACATGGGTGTCACGGCGGAAAATGTCGCTGAGAAGTTTCAGATCTCGCGTGAGGAGCAGGACGCATTCGCGCTTGCTTCCCAGAACAAGGCGGAAGCCGCGCAAAAGGCAGGCCGCTTCAGGGATGAGATCGTTCCCGTCACGCTCTCGAGCCGCAAGGGTGAGGTGAAGGTTGATGAGGACGAGTATATTCGTCACGGCGCCACTCTCGAGGCGATGCAGAAGCTGCGGCCGGCTTTTTCGAAAGACGGGTCGGTTACGGCCGGCAATGCATCCGGTCTGAATGATGGCGCAGCCGGCGTGCTCCTGATTAGCGAGGCGGAGGCTCAGCGTCGCGGGCTGAAGCCCCTTGCGCGCATTGCGTCCTGGGCCACTGCGGGGGTCGATCCGCAGATCATGGGCACCGGCCCCATCCCCGCTTCAAGACGAGCACTCGAAAAGGCTGGCTGGAAGGTAGGCGACCTTGATCTGGTGGAAGCCAACGAGGCCTTCGCCGCTCAGGCCTGCGCAGTCAACCGGGACATGGGCTGGGATCCGGAGATCGTGAACGTGAATGGCGGGTCGATCGCCATTGGTCATCCGATCGGAGCTTCCGGTGCAAGGGTGCTGAACACGCTGCTGCACGAGCTGCGGCGCCGTGGCGGCGGCAAGGGTCTTGCGACCCTTTGCATTGGCGGCGGCATGGGTGTTGCCATGTGTGTTGAAGTCTTCGAGGGCTAATCGCCATATTCGGGCGCCAGCGATCTGGCGGGAGCTTCGAATTCCCGCCGGATCACACGCTTCCTATTTAACTTTTGCCTCTCCTGTTGCTGTCCCGTTTTGGGGCAAGTCGCTTCTTGGAGTTCGTCCTGTTCCACAATGTTTGGCGGACTTTCGGTGGAAAGCCTGTTGATAGCTGGTGGAAAACACTACATCTTGTAGTGAACATACAGGGAACATGCGCGAACAGCCGATTCGTCGCCGATTCGTTCTTCCTTTGGCCGCTTTGTTAATCGGAACCGCTGGCGGCCTTCCGAATGGGTTAACCAGTTGTTAGGAAAACCTAACGCTTTCAAGGATTTCAGATTTTCTGCCCCGTCGCGGCAGACGTTCCGCCCGCAAAAGTTAACGACCAAAGGTCAATCCCGACATCTGGAGAACTTGCTCGATCAGCATCTGCTCCATATCTTGTGGACCCGTCCATATCTTGTGGTGAACAAAAGCGGAATCCGGCCTGGAAGCCGATTCGTCGCCGATTCGTTCCAGACTCGTTCCAATTGTTAATGCTGCGGGTTTTTGCCTTTTGCTCTTTGGTCGCCATCCTATATGTCTAGCGCGGGCGCGCGCCGCCTGGCAGTGAAAAGGCTTTGGATGAATATTCAGCCATATGAGAAATCTCCCACCGCGCTGACGGGACGCGGCGTGACCGCGATATTGGGTCCGACCAATACCGGCAAGACGCATATGGCGATCGAGCGGATGGTGGCGCACAGCACCGGGGTCATCGGCCTGCCGCTGCGGCTGCTCGCGCGCGAGGTCTATCAGCGCGTGGTGCAGCGTGTGGGTCCCGAGCATGTCGCGCTCATCACGGGTGAAGAAAAGATCGTACCGCCCAAGGCGCGCTATTCGGTTTGTACTGTCGAGGCCATGCCGCGCGAAACGACCGCGGCATTCGTTGCAATCGACGAGGTCCAGCTCGCCGCGGATCTGGAACGCGGCCACATCTTCACGGACCGGCTGCTTCATCTGCGCGGGCGCGACGAGACGCTGCTTCTGGGTGCGGGCACCATGCGCGGGCTGCTGGAGAAGTTGCTGCCGGGCATCTCGGTGATCACTCGACCGCGCATGTCGGTCCTCACTTATTCCGGTTCCAAGAAAATCACGCGCCTGCCGCGCCGGTCTGCAATTGTGGCCTTCTCTTCCAACGAGGTTTACGCAATTGGCGAGTTGATCCGCCGTCAGCGCGGTGGTGCGGCCATCGTCCTCGGCGCGCTCAGCCCGCGGACACGCAATGCGCAGGTGGCGCTCTACCAGTCCGGCGATGTCGATTATCTCGTGGCGACCGATGCGATTGGCATGGGGCTCAATCTCGATGTCGACCATGTCGCCTTTGCGCAGAACCGCAAGTTCGACGGTTTCCAGTTTCGCGACCTGTCTGCCGCTGAGCTTGGCCAGATTGCAGGCCGCGCGGGTCGCCATGTGCGGGACGGCACGTTCGGCGTCACGGGTCATGTCGACCCATTCGACGATGCTCTCGTGGAGCGTATCGAGACCCATCATTTCGAGCCGGCCAAGGTATTGCAGTGGCGTACGGCCGATTTTGATTTCTCGAGCCTGAAGGCGCTGCGTGTGTCGCTGGAGACGCCGCCCAACCGTGAAGGGCTTACAAAAGCGCTTCCTGCAGCCGACCAGCGTGTGCTTGAGCATCTGGCAAATGACGAGGATGTGGCAAGGCTTGCCGACAGCCGCGCGCGGGTCGCGCTGCTATGGGAAGCCTGTGCATTGCCCGATTATCGCAAGATTGCACCCGCTCAACACGCAGAAATTGTGGCTGCCGTCTATCAAGACCTTGCCCGGCAGGGGCATGTTGATGAAGATTACATGGCCGATCAGGTGCGGCGCGCGTCATCCACCGAGGGTGAGATCGACACGCTGTCGCACAGGATTGCGCAAATTCGCACCTGGACCTTTGTCTCCCACCGGCCGGGGTGGTTGTCGGATCCGACACACTGGCAGGAAAAAACACGGGAGATCGAGGACAGCCTGTCCGATGCGCTGCATGAGCGATTGACGAAACGCTTCGTGGACCGCAGGACTTCCGTGCTCATGAAGCGCCTGAGAGAGAACAGAATGCCGGAAGCTGAAGTTAGTAACGCTGGTGAAGTCCTGGTGGAGGGGCACCACGTGGGTGAAATGCAGGGATTCCGCTTCACCGCGGACAAGACTGCCGAAGGTGAAGATGCGCGTGCGGTGAAGACTGCAGCGCAAAAGGCACTTGCTGCAGAGTTCGAAACCCGCGCGGAGCGCTTTGCATCTTCTGCCAATGGCGATCTGGCCTTGTCGTCGGAAGGCGTGGTTCGTTGGCTCGGTGCGCCGGTGGCCACCCTGGTTGCAGGTGATGATCCGCTTCGGCCGCGCGCGATACTCCTGGCAGACGAGCAACTGACCGGCCCTTCGCGTGACAAGGTTGCCGCACGTGTTGATCGCTATGTGAATTTCCAGATCGAAAGCCAGCTCAAGCCGCTTGTCGACCTGAAACAGGCTGACAACCTGACGGGCATTGCCCGCGGCCTTGCCTTCCAGCTTGTCGAGAATTTTGGTCTTCTCAATCGTCGCGATGTTGCAGAAGAGGTGCGCTCGCTCGATCAGGATGCGCGTGCGGCACTACGCCGGCTCGGCGTCCGCTTCGGTGCCTATCACATCTTTGTTCCGGCTCTCGTCAAGCCCGGTCCTGCAGGCCTTGCTACGCTTCTTTGGGCGCTGGCAAATGACGGCAAGGACAAGCCCGGCTACGGCGATGTCGTGGCTGCGCTTGCCTCCGGCAGAACGTCGCTGGTGACGGAACCGGAATTCGACCGCGCCTTCTACCGGCTCGCCGGCTATCGCAATCTTGGTCGTCGTGCGGTCCGCGTAGACATCCTTGAGCGTCTTGCCGATCTCATCCGCCCCGCGCTTTCATGGAAGATTGGTCAGCACGAGCGTCCGGAGGGAGCCTATGACGGTTCGGCCTTCCTGGTCACGCCCGCGATGATGTCGATTCTGGGTGCAACGCCGGATGACATGGAAGCGATACTGAAGGGCCTGGGCTATCGTGCGGAGGCCAAGCCTGCTGACGAGGTTGAGAAGCGGCTGGCGGAATTGGCGCCCAAGCCTGAACTGGAAGGTGCCGAGGCAAGTGCGGCACCCGCTCCTGCAGATACCTCAGGAGAAGCTGAATCCGCTCCTGCTCCGGCTGCCAGTGAGGCAGCGGCCGCAGCAACGGCGGCTCCCGCAGTCGCCGAAACCGGAACCGAGAGCGTGAATGCTGCGCCCGTAGAAACGGCTGCAGAAGCTGAGGCCGTGGTTGAAGCTGAAGCCGAAGAGCCCAAGCCCGTGTTGCTCTGGCGTCCCGGCCGCTCCGAGCGCCGTCGGCCCCAGCGTGGCAATGAGCGCCCCAACGACGCCAACAAGGGCAAGGGTGCAAAGGGTCGCGGACCTCGCCAGCGTCATGAGGGCGGACCGCGGAAGGGTGGCAAAGGCGGTGAAAACCGCAATGGCCCACGCCAAGCCCGACCTGAACGCCCGGCACGGATCGATCCCGATTCACCGTTCGCCAAGCTCGCTGCTCTCAAAGATCAACTCAAGAAATAGGATACACATTTGGTCGTCAGTGATCGGCAGCGTGTAGACAAGTGGCTCTTCTTCGCCAGGGTCGTGAAGTCGCGGTCGCTTGCTGCCAAGCTGGCGCAGGCGGGCAAGGTTCGGGTCAATCGCAACCGGATCGAGCAGGCCTCATATCCGCTCAAGGTGGGAGATGTGTTGACCATCACTCTTGAGCGGCGGGTGCTGGTCTACCGGGTGATTGATCCGGGCACGCGGAGAGGACCGGCTGAAGAAGCGCGGAAACTCTATGAAGATCTGACCCCGCCCGAGCCCGCACGGGAAGCCGAGCCAGCGGATATCGCAGTACGCGATCGCGGGGCCGGTCGTCCGACAAAGAAGGACCGCCGCCAACTGCAGCGCATCTTTGGCGAAGACACCTGATTGCAACGAATTGGAAAGCTGTTTCCCTTCAGGGTGATCTGGCGCAACAGCCAACTCTTGCCAGCGTCGGACAAAGCGGCTACCTCACCGCCACGACCTTCGCAGCGCTTGTCTCAAGCGGCCTGGCGGGTATCCACTAGCAGATGATGTCGGCGGAAGCGGCTTAGCCGTTCGCCTTCGCCCGGGAGTTCCTGATGACCTATCTCGTGACCGACAATTGCATCAAGTGCAAGTATATGGACTGCGTGGAGGTATGCCCGGTCGACTGCTTCTATGAAGGCGAGAATATGCTTGTCATCCATCCGGATGAGTGTATCGACTGCGGTGTCTGCGAGCCGGAATGCCCGGCTGAAGCCATCAAGCCGGATACGGAGCCGGGTCTCGACAAGTGGCTCCAGGTCAATACCGAATATGCCGAAAAGTGGCCCAATATCACCATCAAGCGCGACGCGCCCGACGATGCGCAGAAGTTTGACGGCGAAGAAGGCAAGTTCGAAAAGTATTTCTCGGCTGAGCCGGGCCAGGGCGACTGACGTCACACATGTGGGCTTGCCGCTCGCATAGCCATTTCAGCCTCTGCGACTCTTTGTCGCGAAAACAGCGTGGTGCGAATCTGGCCCCTGCGCCGGAAAGCTTCAACTATGGCAAATAGTTGATTTCCTCAGCTTTTTGTGGTAGCTTCCGAAGACATGCCGATTTCAACACGTCTGCAGATGGCGCAGAAAACCTAATCATTCGAAAGGTGCGTTACATTCCAAGGCCAAGACTTTTCGGGGCCTTGAGGATCGGCATGACTGCCGGTGCCCGTGCGGCATGTAACTCCTGAATTGACGCCATTTCCAGCCAGCATCGGCATTGCGACCGGGCGGAGACGCGAATCTCCTCGGCCCATAAAAACAGGAGTGTTAGGCGTATGGCAACCCAGCAGAAAAAATCGTCGCAGCGAAATGGCTTCAAGACCGGTGAGTTCATCGTCTATCCAGCACACGGGGTAGGCCAGATCGTCGAGATCGAAGACCAAGAAGTTGCGGGCCACAAGCTGGAGCTGTTCGTTATCGATTTCCAGAAAGACAAGATGCGCCTGAAGGTGCCGGTTGCGAAGGCTTCCTCCATCGGCATGCGCAAGCTTTCCGAGACCGATTATGTGGATCGCGCTCTAAAGGTGGTGCAGGGCCGTGCACGCGTGAAGCGCACCATGTGGTCGCGCCGCGCGCAGGAATATGATGCAAAGATCAATTCCGGTGATCTCATCTCCATTTCGGAAGTTGTCCGCGACCTCTATCGCGCGGAAAACCAGCCGGAGCAGTCCTATTCGGAACGCCAGCTCTACGAAGCGGCACTTGATCGCATGGCGCGTGAAATCGCAGCCGTCAACCGCATGTCGGAGACGGAAGCGGTGCGCCTGATCGAGACCAATCTGAACAAGGGTCCGCGCCGCGGTCCGAAGGCTGAAGACGAAGAAGCAGCGAAGGAAGAAGCTGCCTGATCTTCCGTGCCCTGAACGGCATCTGATTATTTCTGCATGAAGCCCGGTCTCCGAGTGATGGCCGGGCTTCATGCATTTTGAGCTGCATCCGGCTTTTAGTGCAGCGGAACCTTTCTCGTAGTCTGTTGTTACCTTTTGTGATCAGCAGTGTGGCCCGCCGCCATTCTGCTCCTGCCGAAGGGAGCCATTAATGCAGGACAGCGCGAGACAGGAAATGGTCCGAGCCGCCATGAAGGCTCCTTATCTCGAACGGGACGAAGAGCAGGAGCTGGCGCGCCGTTGGAAAGAGGCGCAGGACCAGGAAGCGCTTCACCGTATCACCCTGGCTCATATGCGTCTTGTCATTGCGATGGCGTCCAAATTCCGTTCCTTCGGTCTACCGGCAGGCGATCTCATCCAGGAGGGATATGTGGGTCTGCTGGAAGCAGCGGCACGCTTCGACCCTTCGCGCGAAGTCCGCTTCTCGACATATGCGACATGGTGGATCAGGGCTTCGATGCAGGACTACGTACTGCGCAACTGGTCTATCGTGCGCGGCGGCACAAGCTCCGCACAGAAGGCGCTCTTCTTCAATCTTCGCCGGCTGCGCGCAAAGATGCAGCGCGCCGGCGGGGAAGCCATGCCATCCGGCGACCTCTACCGTGAAGTGGCGCACGCGCTGAAAGTACCGGAGAAGGATGTCGCGCTGATGGATGCGCGTCTGTCCGGTTCGGACACATCGCTCAATGCACCGCTGAAAAGCGATGGCGAGCAATCCTCCGAACGGCTCGATCTGCTGGTCAGCGATGACCCGCTGCCCGATGATGTTGCGGGCGAATCCATTGATGGAGAGCGCCGGACCGCATGGTTGGAGCAGGCGCTTGAAACGCTCAATGTGCGCGAGTTGAAAATCGTGCGAGAGCGTCGCCTGTCGGAAGATGGCGCAACGCTTGAAGCTCTTGGCGAGAGTCTCGGTATTTCCAAGGAGCGGGTTCGTCAGATCGAAAGCCGCGCCCTTGAAAAGCTGCAGGAATGCTTGAGCCGCAAACATCCTGAGTTGCGCGCGCCGGCATAAACTGATCAGCGATCGGTAATGATCTTCGCCTTTTCCCCTGCGGTCAGCGTCGCGCCGGGGCCGAGGGTATTTATCAGGCGGAACAGCTCAAGCTTGCGTTCCACGCCCACCATTTGGGAGGCCAGCGTCGCTACCGTGTCACCCGGTCCGACATTTACCACGCGAACGCGCAACGGCTTCAGATCGGCCACTTCCGACTGACTCATCATGCGGAAGCTGCTGGTGATCTCGTTTGCCACCGCGTCCAGTTGACTGCTGTCTCTGGGTGCTCCGGTCAACAAGCGATATACCTGCTCGCCAACACGCACGACAGTTACGTCAAATTGCCAATCGGAGGAATATGCGCGCCCACGGGCAGCCGGCAGGCCGTTGATGGTCGTGACGCGGACCGATGAGGGATCAAGCCCATCCAACCAGCCACTGCCGAGATAGTCTGTGAGCTGAGTGCCGGTATCGACCGTCGTTCCATCAAAACGGAATGCAAGATTGCCAGGCCCTGCGGCAACGACTTCGCCGCTTGAATTATCCAGAACGAAGCCATTCGGAACGGTGAAAGCGACGCCCAGTCCGGGGTGCAGGAAGGAGCGTTCGCGTACATAGCCCTGCGAGGGCTTGTCACCGAACAGGATACCATCGATGCCTGCGAGATATTGCTCGCGCTCCTTCAGGCCGCTACCCGGAGGGCCAAAATTGCGCGCATGGCGTTGGGCAAGTTCGATCCGCCGTGGGGCATTGGGGTGGCTTGCAAGGAAGTCCAGGCTGGCATCCGAGCTGCCGCTGACATTGTGGAAGGATTGGTACTGATCCATGGAGCGCAAAAAGCGCGCTGCCGCATAGGGGTCGTAACCTGCGCGGCCGATCGACCTGATGCCGACCGAATCCGCTTCCAGTTCCTGATTGCGCGAGAATTGCGCCAATCGCAGTTTTCCGCGAACGGCAGCCGCACGTGCAGTGCCATTGCTACCCAGAACCTCGTCGACCACGCGGGTTGCCAGATTGGCTTCGGCCTCGCGACGCTGACGCTCAAGGCCGTGATTCGCCGTCACATGCGCCATCTCATGAGCAAGTACGGCTGCAATTTCGGCCGAATCGTTCGCAAGGGCCAAGAGCCCGCGCGTGACGTAGAGATAGCCGCCGGGCAGTGCGAAGGCGTTGATATTGGGCGAATCGAGGATGGTGATGCGGTAGCTTTGCTCCGGATTGTCAGGATCCAGTGTCAGCTTTCCGACAACGCGGGCGAGCATGCGCTCCAGCTTCGGATCGGAATATTCGCCACCATAGGTTTTGAGAATCTTGGGGTGCTGGCGTTTCGCCAGGCCAGCCAGGCGGTCCCCGCGAGTAACCGTGTCCACCGTGACCGGGTTTGACGAGGGGACGAAGTTCTTTTCGTTCAGGTCCAGTGTCTGGCAGCCGGCAAGCAGCGTCACGAGGAGAAGTGCGGAGCCTGCTCTCAGGCGGCCGAACCTCACCTCGCGCGAAATTCTCAGAGATCGGACACTGCAATGCGACAGGGCGCTAATCCTTCCGATTTCCATGAGCCAGTCTCGCGGTGGAACTAGCCACAGCTAAGACCACAAGACAAGAAGCAGGTCCTGCCATTCATCCCGGCTTTGCGTAAACATAGTGGTGAAATAACGGCTTTCCAACGCCGCTCAAGCGCGATTTTTTCCCAGATAGTCGCGGAAACCCTCAGGAGCCTGCCCGCCGAGGTAATCCTTGGTTGCACCAATGCCGGCGATGCGGCCTTCGGCCACATGTACCAGGCGATCGGTCAACCTGCCGGCATCTTCAGGTGCATGCGTGGCCATCACGATCGTCATCTTGCCCTCCAGATGCAGATCAGCGATGAGCGCCAGCATCTCTTCGCGCAAGGCCGGACCGAGGGAGGCAAGCGGCTCGTCAAGCAAGAGCACCGCGCGATTGCGCACGAGGACGCGTGCGAGGGCCACGCGCTGGCGTTCTCCGCCGGACAGGGCGGCAGGCAGGCGGTCCGCCTTGTCGCCAAGGCCGGTACGCATCAGGGCTGATTCCACCGCTTGCCTGTCACAATCGTTCAATCGCAGTGACGGAGACCGGCCAAGGCCTACATTCTGCCTCACACTCAGATGCGAAAACAGATTGTTCTCCTGGAATACCATCGAGACCGGGCGCTTGTCGGGGGGAAGTGTCGTCACATCCTGTCCGTCAATCAGAATGCTTCCCTCTTGCGGGCGCTCGAAGCCGGCAATCAGGTTGAGCAATGTGGACTTGCCCGAACCGCTGGGGCCCATGACGGCCACTTTCTCACCAGCACGAATCTTGAGATCGAAGACCATGTCGGCTCCGCCGGGATAGGAAAAGCGGATATCACGGAGTTCGATCGTGGCAGGGGCAGTCATGGATGTCTTTCCCTTGAGAGGCGGCTTGCAACGAGCATAAGCAACAAGCACAGCAGACCGAGAAAAAGGGCAAGTCCCGCCGCATCATCGGTTCGGTAGCTGCCCATTCGTTGCAAGAGGAGATAAGGCAAGGTCTGAACCGCGTCGCTTCCGAACAAGGCGATCACGCCAAGATCGCCGAGCGAAAGGGCCATTGCGAATGCGAATGCCACGGCCATCGGGCGTCGAAGCACCGGCCATTCCACCAGCCGCAGTCGGTTGATGCCCCGAATCCCGAGACTGGCACATAATTTCTCATGGCGGGCGCTTGCGGCATCATGAGCCGGGCGAAGGACGCGCATGGCAAATGGCATTGCCATGGCTGCGTTCACTGTCACGACCATGAGGGGGGCAAAGCTGAAGACGCTTCCAAAATGGCGCAGAAGAATGAACCAGCCCGCTCCGATCACGACGGGGGGAATGATCAGAACGAAGCTCGCACCCGCATCGCTCAAATGTTCAAGGATTCCGCGTCCTTCGGTGCGGCGCTCCAGTTCCAGCTGCCGACGCGCCATTATCAGTGCGGTGGAAATGACGACGGAAAGCAGAGCCGAAAGCGTCGCGAGAACGAGGCTGGTCACTGTCGCATGAATGACCGCCTTGTCTTGGGCGAGACGCGCAAGATCAGCGTCAATTCCGGCCATGAACGTTGCTGCCATCGGCCCGGCCACGAATAAGAGGGCGAGCAGGATGAGAAGGCTGTTCAGCGTGGTTTCAACCTTGCCGGCAAAAACAATCCGTCGTGGCGCGGTCGGCAGATTGGCATCTGCGGTAATGGTTGCGCCAAGGCGGGCGAGGATCAACACGATGAGCAGTGTGAGCGCGACCTGTGCCACTGTCAGCGCGAGCGCACGAGCCAGATCGAAATCGAATCGCAATGCCTGATAGATCGCGACCTCCAGCGTTGTGGCCCGGGGGCCGCCACCAAGCGTGAGAACGATGGTGAAGGAGGTTACGCACAGCATGAAGACGAGTGCAGCCACTTGCGGCAGTGAACCGCGCAGCACCGGCCATTCGATGAACCGGAAAGAGGCCAACGGTCCCATTCCGAGCTGCGCGCCAAGGCGCCAGTGGTTTCCCGGAACCGATTCGAGCGATGCCAGCAAAAGCCGTGCCGCCAGCGGCAGGTTGAAGAAGACATGAGCCACCAGGATGCCGGACAGGCCGTATATGCCTTCCCAATGACTGTTGCCCAGGATCGACAGGTATGGTGCCAAATATCCCGCACGACCGTAGAGAGCCAGCACCCCAAGGGCCGCGACAATGGCGGGCAGCGCCAGCGGAACCGCAAACAGGCTGAGGATCAGGCCTCGCCCTGGAAATTGCGGATGCCGTGCAAGCGCGCGGGCGATGAGGATTGCGGGTAGGACAGAGAGGAGCGTCGAAAGTGATGCCTGCAGCAGCGTGAAGCGCATGACACGCAGGAGATAGCCATCGAATGCCGCGACTGCGGCACCCAGGGAGCCGGAAGCTTCTGCAACAAGACCTGCAAATGCACCGCCGATGAGAAGGGCGAGAAAGCTCAAGGCCGCCATGCCGGCCCAGATTCTTCCTCGCCCTACAGGGGCGATCACTTGCTCATGACCGACAGCCACTCATCCACCCATGCCTTGCGGTTCTCGGCGACCTCTGCGGGCGAGAAAAGCAGTGTTTCGGACGGCTCTACGAGTTCGTGGAATGCCGGGTTGAGCGGCTTGGAGGTCTTGCCAGCGGGGAACATCCAGTTGCTTTCCGGAATGGTATCCTGGAAGCCCGGTCCGGTCATGAAGCTCATGAACCGGGCTGCAAGCGGATTGTCTGCACCCTTCACGGTCTTGCCCGCGACCTCGATCTGCATGTAGTGGCCTTCAGCGAAGGGCGCTGCCTGATAACGCTCGGTGTCCTCGGCGATCATGTGATAGGCCGGTGAGGTCGTGTAGGACAGGACCATGGCCACTTCGCCGCTGGAAAACAGGCCATAGGCCTCGCTCCAGCCGGGGGTGACAGTCAGGATCTTGTCCTGCAGCTTCTCCCAAGCCTGCGGCGCCTCGTCACCATAGATAGCCTTCACCCAAAGGAGCAGACCCAGCCCAGGCGTGGAGGTGCGCGGGTCCTGAATGGCGATCTTCACCATGTCGGCAGGCGCATCGACCAGCGCCTTCATGCTCTTCGGCAGTGTGGAGACCGCCTGCGTATCATAGACGAATGCGAAATAGCCGTAATCGAATGGCACGAAAATATCGTCAGAGAAGTCGCCGGGGATGTCGATATTGGCGAGATCCGTCTCGTGGGGGGCAAAGAGGCCGGTCTTGCGGGCTTCCTCGGTCAGGTTCGTATCCAGCCCCAGCACGATGTCGGCTTCGGTATCCTTGCCCTCCAGCTTGAGGCGGTTGAGCAGTGCCACGCCATCAGCGACGGAGACGAATTCAACATCGCAACCGCAATCGGCTTCGAAGTTCTTCTCGATCTGCGGTCCCGGGCCCCACTCGGCAGTGAAGCTTTCATATGTGTAGACCGTCAGCTTCTCCTGCGCGCCAGCCGTGGTGGCCAGCAGGGCTGCAGCAAGTGATACGGCATAGGGGGTAATGCGCATGAGCACCTCTCACTCGTGTATCGAAGGGTGCTGCTTGAACAGTCTAATCCCTCCGCCGGCATGATCCGGATCAGGTTCTGCGGGTTGGCTTGGCCTCTCAGCTCAGGCAGACCTGCCTGGCACCCCGTTAGATCGGCGCGAAGATAGGGCGGTGGGGCAGAGGGCGCAAGCCCGGTCATCATTCGGTACCGGGTGGGCATTGCGAAGGACGTTTCGTCTTGCGCGCCAATGCTGTAAGTCGTCGGGCCATGAGCCGTTTTGTCATTCTTCTCGGCGGTGAGCTTGCCCCCACCCGCCGCCTCTCAGCCATGCTTGAAGGCAGTCGCATCATCGCGGCGGATTCCGGCATGCGACATGCTTCGCTGCTTGGCGTGACGCCGGAGCTTTGGGTTGGCGACTTCGACAGCGTAGACGCTGCGATGCGGAATGCATTCGCGTATGTGCCGACCCGCGAGTTCCCACCGGAGAAGGACAAGACTGACGGCGAGCTTGCCATTGACCATGCGCTCGAAGAAGGCGCTACCGCGCTTGTTCTTGCGGGCGCGTTTGGCGGTGAGCGCGCCGATCATGCCCATCTGCATCTGACGCAGGTCGTGCGCCTTTGCGAGATGGGGGTGCCAACGCTGGTGACGAGCGGCAATCAGGAAGGGCGACATCTGGCGGCGGGCGTTCAGCACGAATTCGACTATGCGCCCGGCACGATCTTCAGCATCCTCCTGTTCGAGCCGCTGAGCGGCCTAACTGTCGAGGGCGCTCGCTGGCCGCTTGATCATGTAGAGGTCGAATTCGGCTCTTCGCTCACGCTTTCAAATTATGTGGCCGACAGGCTTGCGATTCGGCTGGAAAAAGGCCGCGCGATGTTGGTCGCTCATCTCAATGACGAGGAAACTGCCTGATGGCACCACCGCTTCTCAAGCTCGAAGACATCAAGCTGACCTTCGGCGGCACGCCCCTCCTGGACGGGGCCAGCCTCATGGTCGGGCCGGGTGAGCGTATCGCGCTGGTCGGGCGCAACGGGTCGGGCAAGTCCACGCTTCTCAAGATCGCGGCGGGCATTGCCGAGGCGCAGGATGGCGAGATCTTTCGCCAGCCCACCGCGACCATTCGTTATCTGGCGCAGGCACCGGACTGGCAGGGGCACAAGACTGTTCGTGCCTATGTCGAGGCGGGTCTCGGCCCTGCCGATGACATCAACCGTGTCACCTTGATGCTCGACAGTCTGGGCCTGACCGGCGAGGAGGAGCCGCATACGCTCTCGGGCGGAGAGGCACGGCGTGCGGCCCTTGCACAGGCGCTTGCTCCTCAGCCCGATCTGCTGCTGCTCGACGAGCCCACCAACCATCTCGACCTAACGACAATCGAATGGCTAGAGGATGAAATCGCGCGCATGAGCTCGGCACTCGTCACGATCTCGCATGACCGCCGCTTTCTGGAGCGCGTCACCCGCGCGACGGTCTGGCTCGACCGGGGTGTCACGCGCAGGCTCGACAAGGGCTTTGCCCATTTCGAGGAATGGCGGGACAAGGTTCTGGAAGAAGAAGAGCGCGAGCAGCACAAGCTTGGGCGTCAGATCGCGCGCGAGGAGCACTGGCTGCGCTATGGCGTAACCGCACGCCGCAAGCGCAATGTGCGCAGGCTTGGCGAATTGCAAAGCTTGCGCGAAAAACACCGCAATTTCCAGAAGGCCGAAGGGCTGGCGGTGATGAAGGCCGCCGATGCAGCCGATTCAGGCAAGCTGGTCGTTGAGGCGAAAAACATCTCGAAAGCGTATGGCGAGCTGGGAGTCGTTCGCGATTTCTCGCTTCGCATCAACCGTGGCGAGCGTATCGGGTTTGTCGGACCCAATGGCGCGGGCAAGACGACGCTTCTCAAGATGCTGATCGGCGCACTAGAGCCGGACGAAGGCGCGATACGCTTCGGCCACAATCTGGAAGTGGCGGTGCTCGACCAGAAGCGCGACGCACCGAAACCCGACGAAACGCTGGCTCATTTCCTCACGGACGGGCGCGGCGACAGCGTGGTGGTCAATGGTGAGGAGCGGCATGTCGTCTCCTACATGAAGGACTTCCTCTTCAAGCCGGAGCAGGCGCGCACGCCGGTGCGCGAACTGTCTGGCGGCGAGCGGGCACGTCTGATCCTCGCACGCCTCCTGACGCGGCCGGCCAATCTGCTCGTGCTCGATGAGCCTACCAACGATCTCGACATGGAAACGCTGGACCTGCTTCAGGAGCTGGTGGAAGGTTTCCCCGGCACGGTTCTGCTTGTCAGCCACGATCGCGACTTTCTCGACCGCACTGTCACTGCCACCATCGCACCTGATGGCAAGGGCCGTTGGATCATCTATGCGGGCGGCTATTCAGACATGATGGCGCAGCGCAAGGGCGAGGAGCTGGAGCGGCGCAAGGCGCGCAGTGCGGAGAAGGCAGCTTCATCGCCGAAGGGTTCGGGCGGAGAAAAGACACGCAGCAACAGCGCCAAGCTCTCCTACAAGCAGAAATATGCGCTGGAGACCTTGCCGGGGCGCATCGAGGCTCTTTCCGACGAAATGGAGAAGCTTGAGCAGAAGCTGGCTGATCCGGATCTTTACGCGAAAGACGCTGCAGCCTTTGCCCGCTTCACGCAAGAGCTTGAGAAGAAGGGCCAGGAGCGAGCGAAGCTCGAGGAAGAATGGCTTGAGCTGGAAATGCTGCGCGAAGAGATCGAAGGCGCCTGACACCTTCACGCTTGGCTAACCTCCATGAGCGAAATTGCACGCATGGAGGCACGGCATGAGCGAAGCATTTCTGATCAGCGCCAAACCCGACCTGCAGCAGGCGCGGGTGGAATGGCTGAAGCGGTTGGACGGCGAGCGGCGGCTTTCCGCACTCACCGTTACGGCCTATGAGCGCGACACGCGGCAGTTCCTGCAATTCCTGACCGGGCATCTGGGCGATGCGCCCGGCATCAAGGATATTGCCGATCTGAGACCTTCCGATTTTCGCGCCTTTCTCGCGCTGCGTCGCCGCGACGGTGCGGGAGCGCGCAGCCTGGGACGCGGCCTTGCGGGCATCCGGTCCTTTCTGCGATTTCTCGAGCGCCAGGGGATGGCCAATGCCGCAGGCGTTAGCGCCGTACGTTCGCCGAAGGCACCCAAAGGCTTGCCTAAGCCGCTGACTGCTGCCGATGCACGCAAGGTTGTCTCTGGCGAGGGACAGCTTGCCGAGGAGCCATGGATCGCCGCCCGCAACGCTGCGGTACTCGCGCTTCTCTATGGTTCGGGCCTGCGCATTTCCGAAGCTCTTGGGCTGACGGCAGGCGAGTTGAACGGGAAGAGTGCGGGCGCGCTGCGCATCAAGGGTAAAGGCGGAAAGACGCGGCTCGTGCCTGTTCTTCCCGTCGTTGCGCAGGCTGTCGGTGAATATTGCAAGCTTTGCCCGTGGCACCTTTCACCGGAAGAGCCGCTGTTTCGTGGTGCGAAGGGCGGGCCGCTTCAGCCGGCCATCATCCAGCGGGAGATGCGCAAGATGCGCGCAGCGCTCAATCTGCCGGATACGGCCACGCCGCACGCGCTTCGCCACTCCTTTGCAACCCATCTTTTGGGGCGGGGAGGGGATCTGCGTGCTATCCAGGAGCTCTTGGGCCATGCCAGCCTGTCTACCACGCAGGTCTATACGGCGGTCGACACCAGCCGCCTCCTGGAAATTTACGACGCCGCCCATCCACGCGCCTGAAATCAGGATAATAAAGATGTTCCGAGACTTTCCCGAGATGCTGAGCGACACCTTGCTGCGCCTTGTCGGCATCTTGCACCTGCTGGCATTCACCAGCTTTCTTCTGGCCCTGCTTGGCGCGACACAGGTGCGGGCGGCCGATGATGCCTGTCGCGGTCGCGATCTGTTGCATGAGGTCCGGGCGAATGAGCCGGAGCGTTTCGCTGCCATCGAGAAGGAAGCCGCAGGGGTCGTCAATGGCAGCGGGTTGCTGTGGAAGGTGGAGGCGGACGGCGTTGCACCTTCCTGGCTCTTCGGCACGATGCATGTGACCGATCCGCGGGTGTTGGACTTGCCTGATGCCGCGAAGGCGGCTTTCTCGGAAGCCGAAACCATCGTGATCGAGACGACGGACGTGCTTGATCGCAAGGCCATGATGGCGGCCATGGCGCAGCAACCGGAACTCATGATGTTCACCGGTTCGGAAAAGCTCACCGATCATCTGGATGATCGGCAGCAGGCGGGGTTGAAATCAGCCTTGGAAGATCGGGGCATTCCGCTTCAGACAGTCATCAAGATGAAGCCCTGGATGCTCGTCTCCATGGCCTCGCTGCCAAGCTGTGAAATGCAGAGGCAGGAACAGGGGGCGCTGGTGCTCGATGCCCTGCTGGCGGCGAATGCGAAGAAGGAAGGTAAGGCGGTGGCAGGGCTTGAGACCATGGTCGACCAGTTCGAGGCCATGGCGTCCCTGCCGATGGAGTTTCACATCGAAGGCCTGCTCAGCACCCTGGCGCTGGGAGATCGCATCGACGATGTGATCGAAACCATGATCATTCTCTATACCGAGGGCGAGACAGGCATGTTCTGGCCGATGATGGATACCGTGATGCCGGGTGACGACGAGAGCGCGGGATATGCGACATTTGAAGAGGTCATGGTGAACAAGCGCAATCGGAGCATGTCCGAGACGGCTTCCGCCTTCATCAATGATGGTGGCGCCTTCATAGCCGTTGGGGCGCTTCATCTTCCGGGGGAAGACGGTCTGGTGGCTCTCCTGCAGGAGCGGGGCTATCGTGTCTCTCCTGTCGCCATGCGCTAAGGCGCAGCTTCAACCGGAACTCTCATCTTGATCAGGCGTTCTACCGTCAATCAAGGCCTCAGATGGGAGACATTCCGATGGCAAATTACAACAGGCCCCGCGATCCCAACGATCCGGTAGATCCGCGTACCGACCCTGCTGCAGATCCCGCTGTGCGACCGTCCAACCACACGGTTGTGCAGTCATCGTCGGGTGGTGGCAGCACGATGATCGTGGTTGCGGTATTGGCAGCAATACTGATCGTGTTGTTCCTGGTCTTTGGCGGTGCAGGCATCTGGGGCGGAGCCGATGATGCCGATGTGACCATCCAGGAAGAGACAACCGTGGCACCGGAAGGCGGCGATGCTGTTGCTCCTGCCGCACCAGAAGCACCGGTCGAGGAGGCTGCACCCGAGGCAGAAGCACCAGCAGCAAATACGGATGCACCCGAAGCTCCGGCCACCGAGGCTCCGGCAACCGACGCGCCGGCTCCTGACGAGCCAACCGCCCCCGCTCCGAATACGGATGCACCGGCTGCCCAGTAAGAACCGGCAACCGAACAGAAGAAAAGGCCGCTGCGAGAGCGGCCTTTTTTGTGTGAGCGATTACTCGAATGATCAGGAATGGATTGGCTTTGCAAACGCGCCGAGCGCTGCTTCGCGAACCGCTTCCGACATGGTCGGGTGAGCATGGCAGGTGCGTGCGAGGTCTTCGGACGAGCCGGAGAACTCCATAAGCACGGCAGCTTCATGGATCATTTCGCCAGCACCGAAGCCGACGATATGTGCGCCCAGCACGCGGTCGGTCTTCTTGTCGGCCAGGATCTTCACGAAACCGTCCGTATGCAGCATGGCGCGGGCGCGGCCATTGGCCGAGAAGGCGAACTTGCCGACATTGTACTCGACGCCAGCTTCCTTCAGCTCTTCCTCAGGCTTGCCGACAGAGGCGACTTCCGGGCTCGTATAGACGACGCTCGGGATTACGTCGTAGTTCACGTGACCGGCCTGGCCGGCGAGGATTTCGGCAACAGCCATGCCTTCATCTTCGGCCTTGTGCGCCAGCATCGGTCCAGCGATCACGTCGCCGATGGCATAGACGCCTTCCACATTGGTGCGGAAGTGCTTGTCGGTCTTCACCCGGCCGCGGTCATCGAGTTCGACGCCAACGCTGTCGAGGCCCAGCCCCTCGGTGAAGGGCTTGCGGCCGGTCGAGACGAGCACGACGTCGGCCTCGATCGTTTCCGCATCGCCGCCCTTTGCAGGCTCGAAGGTGACCTTCGCACCCTTGCCGGCCTTGGAGACGTCGGTGACCTTTTGGCCGAGCTTGAAGGTGAGGCCCTGCTTGGCGAGCATGCGCTGGAACTGCTTGGAGACTTCGGCGTCCATCGGTCCGAGGATCTTGTCGAGATATTCGACAACGGTTACTTCGGCACCAAGACGTGCCCAGACCGAGCCGAGCTCAAGCCCGATCACGCCGCCGCCGACCACGACCATCTTGCCCGGAACCTTCCCGAATTCGAGAGCGCCGGTGGAGGAGACGATGACCTTCTCGTCGAACTTCACTTCGACGCCGGGAATGCCTGCGACGGTGGAGCCGGTGGCGATGACGATGTTCTTGGTCTCGACCGTCTGTTCCTTGCCGTCGTCGCCCTTGACGGTGACCTTGCCCTTGCCCGCGATGGAGCCAACGCCGCGCAGAACATCGATCTTGTTCTTCTTCATCAGGAAGTCGAGACCCTTGGTGTTCTGTTCCACCGTCTTGGTCTTGTGCGCCAGCATCTGCTTCAGGTTCAGCTTCGGCTTGGAAATCTCGATGCCGAGATCGGCAAAGGAATGACCGGCTTCAGCGAACATTTCGGTGGCATGCAGCAGCGCCTTGGAGGGGATGCAGCCGACATTGACGCAGGTGCCGCCATGGGTGGGCAGCTTTTCGACAACGGCAGTCTTCAGCCCAAGCTGTGCCGCCTTGATGGCGCAGACATAGCCGCCGGGGCCGGTTCCGATGACGACGAGATCGTAGGACATTTCTCTTCCTTCCGCTTTGCGGTGGATTTGGCCGTCACTCCTGACAGCCTGTGAGGTGGTAAAGGTCGAAAACAGGCAGCACCGGTGTGCCGTCTGCGAATTTGTGGCGGTTCAAGGTGTAGGACAGGTCGCTCAGGATGATGCTTTGGGCGGCCTTGCTGCCGCGCTTCTTGAGCGGTGTAACGCTGCCGTCGCTCTGGATCGCATAGATCGCACCGGACCACAGGCCATCGACCCTGCCAAGGCTGCGTGTGCCGCTATCCTGCAGTTCGACAGTGCCGGAATTCGGCTTGGCGCCACGCAGAAGCAGCCGGAAATGCTGAATGTCCGGCTTGCGCGTATCGGCGAAAAATTCCAGAGCCGACCGACCGTCATAGGCTTCCGTATAGACTGCCAGTTCCTGCGGGCAGGCCGCCAGGCTAGCGCCTGTGCTGCCTGCCAGAAGAATGGCGATTGTCAAAGCCTTGAGGCCGGCCATCATGGCTCAGTCCCATCCTGCCTTAGAGATCGAGAACGAGGCGTTCCGGATCTTCCAGCACTTCCTTGACGCGAACGAGGAAGGTCACGGCTTCCTTGCCGTCGACGATACGGTGATCGTAGGACAGCGCCAGATACATCATCGGGCGGATGACGATCTCGCCGCCGACAACCATCGGACGCTCCTGGATCTTGTGCATGCCAAGGATACCGGACTGCGGAGCATTGAGGATCGGCGTGGACATCAGCGAACCGTAAACACCGCCATTGGAGATGGTGAAGGTGCCGCCCTGCATGTCTGCCATGCCAAGCTTGCCGTCGCGAGCTGCCTTGCCGAGGCGGCCGATTTCCTTCTCGACCTCTGCAATCGTCATCTGGTCGGCATCGCGAACGACGGGGACCACGAGGCCCTTGTCGGTGCCGACGGCCACGCCGATATGGCAGAAGTTCTTGTAGATGATGTCGGTGCCGTCGATCTCGGCGTTAACCGCCGGGATTTCCTTCAGGGCATGCGTCACCGCCTTGGTGAAGAAGCCCATGAAGCCCAGCTTCACGCCGTGCTTCTTCTCGAACAGCTCCTTGTACTTGGAACGCATGTCCATGACCGGCTTCATGTCCACCTCGTTGAAGGTGGTGAGCATGGCTGCCGTGTCCTGGGCTTCCTTCAGGCGGCGGGCGATGGTCTGGCGCAGACGCGTCATCTTCACGCGCTCTTCGCGAGCCTCATCCTCGGTGCCGGACGGTGCGCGTGGTGCCTTCGGCTTCTCGACCGGCTGGCTTGGCGCACCCTTGCCTTCGGCTGCGAGAACGTCGCCTTTCAGGACCTGGCCCTGCTTGCCGGAGCCCTGAACGTCGGAAGCCTTCATGCCGCGCTCTTCGAGCAGCTTGGCAGCAGCCGGTGCGGGCGGGCGACCGGAGGAGGCTTCATCGGAAGCAGGAGCAGATGCCTTTTCCTGCGATGCGCTGGCAGCCTGTGTGGAACCGGCAGATGCGCCTTCCTCGATGCGCAGAAGAAGCGCGCCGACCTGAACCTCGTCACCGCTGGAGACGACGATCTCGCGGATAACGCCTGCAACCGGTGCCATGACTTCCTGAGCGGCCTTGTCGGTCTCGAGCTCGAGAATGGGCTCGTCGACCGCAACGCTGTCGCCGACCTTCTTGTAGATTTCGCCGACCTGCGCTTCCGTGACGGACTCGCCGGCGGAGGGGACGTTCACATCCACCAGCTTGCCGCCGGACGCTTTTTCCTCGGTCTTGGCGGTCTCTGCCTTGGCGGCAGGCTTTTCTTCCTTCTTGGCCGGAGCGCCTTCGCCTTCACCGATCATGCCGAGAAGCGCGTTGACCTCGACGGTCGTGCCTTCCTCGGCTGCAATTTCCTGCAGCGTGCCGGATGCGGGGGCGGGGACCTCAACCGTAACCTTGTCGGTTTCCAGCTCTACGATGGGCTCGTCCGCCGTGATGGCATCGCCCTTCTTCTTGAACCAGCGGCCAATGGTAGCCTCGGTGACGGATTCGCCGAGAGTGGGAACGCGGATTTCAGTAGCCATGGGATCAGTTTCCGTTGGTTCTGTTCAGGTCAGTTGCCGCCGAGAGCGTCTTCAAGGAAGGCGGCCAGCTGTTCGAGATGCTTGGACATGAGGCCCGTTGCAGGCGAGGCGGCCGCCGGACGGCCAGTGTAGCGAACCCGCTTGTGCTTGGCATCAATGTGCTGCAGCACCCATTCGAGATACGGGTCGATAAAGGACCAGGCACCCATATTCTTGGGCTCTTCCTGGCACCAGACCATCTCCGCATTCTTGAAGCGCGACAGCTCGTTGATGAGCGCCTTGGCCGGGAACGGATAAAGCTGTTCCACGCGCAGCAGGTAGATGTCGTCGATCCCGCGCTTCTCGCGTTCCTCGTAAAGGTCGTAATAGACCTTGCCGGAACACATGATGACGCGGCGGATCTTGGAGTCCTTCACCAGCTTGATCGGCTGGTCGGGCAGCATCTGCGCATCATCCCAGAGCAGGCGGTGGAAGGTGCTCTCGCCTGCCATTTCCGAAAGCTGCGAGACGGCGCGCTTGTGGCGCAGCAGCGATTTCGGCGTCATCAGGATCAGCGGCTTGCGGAAGTCGCGTTTCAGCTGACGGCGCAGAATGTGGAAGTAGTTGGCAGGCGTGGTGACATTGGCCACCTGCATGTTGTCCTCTGCGCAAAGCTGCAGGAAGCGTTCCAGACGTGCAGAGGAGTGCTCCGGACCCTGACCCTCATAGCCATGCGGCAGAAGGCAGACGAGACCGGACATGCGAAGCCATTTGCGTTCGCCAGAGGAGACGAACTGGTCGAAGACGACCTGTGCGCCATTTGCGAAGTCACCGAACTGGGCTTCCCACAGGGTCAGCGCGCGCGGTTCTGCCAGCGAGAAGCCATATTCGAAGCCGAGTACTGCTTCTTCGGAGAGCATCGAGTTAATGACCTCGTAATAGGCCTGCTGCGGTCCGAGATTGTTCAGCGGGATGTAGCGGTTCTCGTCACGCTGGTCGTAGAGCACCGAGTGACGCTGGGAGAAGGTACCGCGCTCGGAATCCTGACCGGAAAGACGGACCGGATTACCATCCATCAGGATCGATCCGAATGCCAGTGCCTCCGCCGTCGCCCAATCGATACCTTCGCCGGTGTCGATCATCTTGCGACGATTATCCATGAAGCGCTTGATGGTTCTGTGAACCTCGAAACCTTCCGGCACGTCGGTCAGCTTCTTGCCGAGTTCCTTGAGGGTCTTCAGCGAAACGGCGGTCTTGCCGCGGCGCTGCTCGTCCTCGTGGTCGGCGCGCTTCAGGCCTGTCCAGACGCCATCCAGCCAGTCGGCCTTGTTCGGCTTGTAGGCCTGACCGGCTTCGAACTCGGTTTCCAGATGCTGGCGCCATTCGGCCTTCATCTGGTCGATCTCGTCCTGCGTGATCAGGCCTTCGTCGATCAGCTTCTTTGCATAGATTTCGCCCGTGGTCTTATGCTCACGGATCTTGCGATACATGATCGGCTGGGTGAACGCAGGCTCGTCGCCTTCGTTGTGGCCGTAGCGGCGATAGCAGAACATGTCGATGACGACCGGCTTCTGGAACGTCATGCGATATTCCATCGCCACCTTGGCCGCATAGACCACGGCTTCCGGATCGTCGCCATTCACGTGGAATATCGGCGCCTCGATCATCTTCGCCACATCGGAAGGATAGGGCGATGAGCGCGAGAAGCGCGGATTGGTGGTGAAGCCGATCTGGTTGTTGATGATGAAGTGCAGCGTACCAGCCACGCGGTGACCGCGCAGACCCGACAGGCCGAGACACTCGGCCACGACGCCCTGACCTGCGAAGGCAGCATCACCGTGGAGGAGGAGCGGCAGAACCTTGGCGCGCTCGGCAGGCGGCACGATCTCCTCGCGCTTGCGGCCGAAGACCTGATCCTGCTTGGCGCGTGCCTTGCCCATTACCACCGGATCAACGATCTCGAGGTGGGAGGGGTTTGCCGTCAGCGAAAGGTGGACATTGTTGCCGTCGAAAGCGCGGTCGGAGGATGCACCGAGATGGTACTTCACGTCGCCGGAGCCTTCCACATCGTCAGGAGCGAAAGAGCCGCCCTTGAACTCGTGGAAGATGGCGCGGTGCGGTTTCTCCATGACCTGGGAGAGCACGTTCAGGCGGCCGCGGTGGGCCATGCCGAGAACGATTTCCTTCAGGCCCATCTGGCCGCCGCGCTTGATGATCTGTTCGAGGGCAGGGATCAGCGCTTCACCGCCATCAAGGCCGAAGCGCTTGGTGCCCTTGTATTTGACATCGATGAACTGCTCGAAGCCTTCCGCCTCGATCAGCTTCTGCAGGATGGCCTTCTTGCCATTGGCGGTGAAGGTCACACCCTTGTCCGGCCCCTCGATGCGCTCCTGTATCCAGGCTTTCTCGGTGGGGTTGGAGATGTGCATGAACTCCACGCCGAGCGTGGAGCAATAGGTGCGCTTGAGGATGTCGAGCATCTGGCGAACCGTCGCCGTCTCAAGCCCCAGGACATTGTCGATGAAAATCGGACGGTCGAGGTCGGCTTCGGTAAAGCCATAGGCTTCCGGCGACAGCTCGTTGTAGTCTTCCAGAGGGTTCGCGATGCCCAGCGGGTCGAGATTTGCGTGCAGGTGGCCGCGCATGCGATAGGCGCGGATCATCATGATCGCACGGACGGAATCGCGGGTGGCGCGCTGCAATTCGGCTTCGTTCAGCGCGATGCCGCCCTTCGATGCCTTTTCCTTGATCTTCTTGTCGAGATGCTTCTCGACATCGCCCCAGTTGCCGTCGAGTGCGGAGACAAGCTCACCATTGGCCTCGATGGGCCAGTTCTTCTTTTTCCAGGAAGCGCCTTCGGCGTTTTTCCTGACGTCAGCCGCATCGTCTTTCAGCTGCGCGAAGTAGTCGCGCCAGTCTTCAGAGACCGACGAAGGGTCCTGCTGATAGGCCGCGTAGAGCTCTTCCATATAGGCGGCATTTCCGCCGTAGAGGAAAGAGGTGAGGGAAAATTCGTCGTTGGCTTGGTTCTGCCGTGCCATTTTCGCGCTCCGGAACTCAATCCGGCTCCTTGCAATGCGGCCTGCTCGCCGGCCGGCGCGGACGGTTTAACCGTCATGTGCTCAAGCTGTACGAAACGCCAACCCGCCGGAACGGGCTGGCGTTCCTGATTATCTTACGGACGGAAGTCCTTGATGGCTTCCACCAGCGTGGTGCCAAGGCGTGCAGGCGATGGGGAAACCTTGATGCCGGCCTCTTCCATGGCTGCGATCTTGTCTTCCGCGCCGCCCTTGCCGCCGGAGATCACGGCGCCTGCGTGGCCCATGGTACGTCCGGGAGGAGCCGTGCGACCCGCGATGAAGCCGGCCATCGGCTTCCTGCGGCCCTTCTTGGCCTCGTCCTTGAGGAACTGGGCAGCCTCTTCCTCGGCCGAACCACCGATCTCGCCGATCATGATGATGGACTCGGTTTCGTCGTCTGCGAGGAACATTTCCAGCATGTCGATGAACTCGGTGCCCTTGACCGGGTCGCCGCCGATGCCGACAGCCGTCGACTGACCGAGGCCTTCATTGGTGGTCTGGAACACCGCTTCATAGGTGAGGGTGCCCGAACGAGACACGACGCCGACAGAGCCCTTCTTGAAGATGTTGCCCGGCATGATGCCGATCTTGCACTCGTTGGGGGTGAGAACGCCTGGGCAGTTCGGTCCAAGGAGGCGGGAATTCGACTTTTCCAGACGTGCCTTCACCTTCACCATGTCCATCACCGGAATGCCTTCCGTGATGCAGACGATGAGCGGGATCTCGGCTTCGATCGCCTCGATGATGGCGGCACCTGCACCTGCCGGGGGAACATAGACGACAGACGCATTGGCGCCCGTGCGTTCCTTGCCTTCGGCAACGGAAGCGAAGATCGGAAGTTCTTCACCGCCCTGACCGGTCCAGGTGGTGCCGCCCTTTTTCGGGTGGATACCGCCGACCATCTGCGTGCCGTGATAGGCAAGCGCCTGCTCGGTGTGGAACGTGCCGGTCTTGCCGGTAAGGCCCTGAACCAGGACCTTCGTGTCTTTATTGACGAGAATGGACATCTTGGCTCAGCTTCCCTTCACGGCATTCACGATTTTCTTGGCCGCATCGTCGAGATCGTCGGCGGCGATGACATCAAGGCCGGACTCGTTGATGATCTTCTTGCCAAGATCGACATTGGTGCCTTCCAGGCGCACGACCAGCGGCACCTTGAGGCCAACTTCCTTGACGGCTGCGACAACGCCTTCGGCGATGACGTCGCACTTCATGATGCCGCCGAAGATGTTGATGAGGATGCCCTTCACGGCCGGATCGGCGGTGATGATCTTGAAGGCTGCCGTCACCTTCTCCTTGGATGCGCCGCCGCCGACATCGAGGAAGTTGGCGGGCTCAGCACCGTAGAGCTTGATGATGTCCATGGTCGCCATGGCGAGGCCGGCACCATTGACCATGCAGCCGATATTGCCGTCCAGCGCAACATAGGCGAGGTCGTATTTGGATGCCTCGATTTCCTTCTCGTCTTCTTCGGACGTGTCGCGCAGGGCAACAACATCGTCGTGACGGAAAAGGGCATTGCCGTCGAAGGAGACCTTGGCGTCGAGAACACGCAGACGGCCGTTTTCCATGACGATCAGCGGGTTGACTTCCAGAAGGCTCATATCCTTCTCGGTGAAGGCCTTGTAGAGGATCGGGAACAGCTTCTCGCCATCGGCAGCCGCTTCGCCTTCCAGCTTCAGCGCCTCGTTGAGCTTCTTCACGTCGTCTGCGGTGACACCGGCTTCGGGGTCGATCGGCAGGGTGAGAATCTTTTCAGGCGTCTCTTCAGCGACGGCCTCGATATCCATGCCGCCTTCGGTGGAGACGACGAATGCCGGGCGGCCAACGGTGCGGTCGATCAGGATCGAGAGGTAAAGCTCGCGATCGATATCCGCACCGTCTTCTATGTAAAGGCGGTTTACCTGCTTGCCTTCCTTGCCGGTCTGCTTGGTGACCAGCGTGTTGCCGAGCATCTCGTCGACATTGGTGACGACTTCCTCGACGCTCTTGGCAAGGCGAACACCGCCCTTGGCGTCAGGCCCGAGCTCCTTGAACTTGCCCTTGCCGCGTCCGCCGGCGTGGATCTGGCTCTTCACGACGTAGAGCGGTCCGGGCAGCTTCTTTGCTGCGGCTTCCGCCTCGTCCTTGTTGAAGACAGGCACGCCGTCGGCTACGGGCGCGCCGTAGCCTTTCAGCAGCTGCTTGGCCTGGTATTCGTGGATGTTCATCGGGCCTCAGGCTCCTATTGCTTCAGATTGGGCGCGATTTCCGCGCAGGCCTTGCACAGGCCCTCGACGGATTCGATCGACTTGTCGAGCAGCTTCTGCTCGGACTTGTTGAGATCGATTTCGATGATGCGCTCGACGCCGCCGGCACCGATAACGGTCGGGACGCCGACATACATGTCCTTCACGCCATACTGGCCGGAAAGATGCGCGGCACAGGGCAGAACGCGCTTCTTGTCCTTCAGGAAGCTCTCCGCCATCGTGATGGCGGAAGCGGCAGGCGCGTAATAGGCCGAACCGGTCTTGAGCAGGCCGACGATCTCTGCGCCACCGTCGCGGGTGCGCTGTACGATCTGGTCGATCTTGTCCTGTGTGGTCCAGCCCATCTTCACCAGATCCGGGATCGGGATGCCGGCAACGGTGGAGTAGCGGGTGAGCGGCACCATGGTGTCGCCGTGGCCGCCGAGAACAAAGGCCGTCACGTCTTCAACGGAAACCTTGAACTCCTCGGCGAGGAAGTAGCGGAAGCGCGCGGAGTCCAGGACGCCTGCCATGCCGACAACGTGGCTCTTCGGCAGACCCGAGAACTTCTGCAGCGCCCAGACCATAGCGTCGAGCGGGTTGGTGATGCAGATGACGAAGGCGTTGGGGGCATATTTCTTGATGCCTGCGCCGACCTGCTCCATGACCTTGAGGTTGATGCCGAGGAGATCGTCGCGGCTCATGCCCGGCTTGCGGGCAACACCTGCGGTGACGATGCAGACATCCGCACCCTCGATGGCTGCGTAATCATTCGCGCCGACGAGGTTGGAGTCGAAGCCGTCTACGGGGGAAGACTCGGCGATGTCGAGGGCCTTGCCCTGAGGCATGCCTTCGGCGATGTCGAAGAGGACGATGTCCCCCAGTTCCTTCAGGCCGGCGAGATGGGCGAGCGTGCCGCCGATCATGCCCGAGCCGATAAGGGCAATCTTGTTGCGTGCCATGTGATGAAAGTCCCCCTTTGTTGACGCGCCGCGGTCACGTTTTCGGGACCCGGCCAGGATCGATTTTGCGCTGTTGAGGACCAGCCGCAAAACAGCGTTGGCATAGTCCGATAGGGCGAAATATTCAACCGGTTATTTCTGGCCCAGCCTTTTCAATCGTTTAGACTCTTTTTGACTTACGTAAACGTAAGAATTATTCGGCTTTCGCCAGTGTTTTCCGCTCGTGCCGCTGCTGCCAATCGTGACTCTGCATCTCGATCAGGCGGGAAGCGGTGCGCTCGAACTCGAACTGCTCCGTGCCGCGATTAGCGGTGTAAAGCGCGGTCGGCTCGGCTTCGGCAGAGATGAACACACGTATGTGACAATCGTAAAGCGTGTCGATCAGAAGGATGAAGCGCTTGGCTTCGTTGCGTTGCGCCAGGCCCAGAACCGGAACGTGATCGATGAAGATCGTGGAGAAGCGGCGCGCAATGGCCAAATAATCGCGTGCGCCTAGCGGACGGCGGCACAGGTCGTCGAAGTCAAACCGGGCAGCGTCACCTGCGGCAAGGGGGATCTCGACCTTGCGGCCCTTTACCTCGATCTGTGCGGGTGCGGCAACGCGGCCTTCAGCAATCGTATCCCACGCCTCGTCCATTGTGGCCTGGGCCCGCTGGTCATCCGGTGAGAGATACACCGGCAGCTTGTTGAGCTTTTCCAGCCGGTAGTCCGTTTCGGACTGCACCTCCAGCACCTTCACGTGCCGGGCAAGCAGATCGATGAAGGGCAGGAAAAGACCGCGATTGAGGCCGTCCTTATAGAGGTTGACCGGGTCGACATTCGAGGTTGCCACCAGCACCACGCCCTGGGCAAACAGGGCGGAGAACAGCCGAGAGAGGATCATGGCATCAGCAATGTCGGTGACGGTGAACTCGTCGAAACACAGGATCCAGGATTCGGCGGCCAGTTCGCGGGCAACAGGCGGAATCGGATCGCTTTCCTTCGTGTCGCCGTTCTTCAGCGCGTCGCGATGCCGACCGATGCGGTCGTGTACATCGGCCATGAAGTCGTTGAAGTGCGCGCGGCGTTTCTTCCGCACCGGCAAAAGCTCATAGAAGATGTCCATGAGCATCGTCTTGCCGCGACCGACGCCGCCGTGAATGTAAAGACCGGTAACCGTCTCCTTCTCGCGCTTGCGGGCGAACAGCCAGCCAAGGGCGCTGGATTTGCGGGAGAGGCGCTGCTTCTCGATGCGCTCTGCCAGCGCATCCAGTTCGCGGACAAGCCGTATCTGTTCGTCATCGCGCTTGACCTGACCCGAATCCACCAGATGGTCATAGCGCTGCATGACCGTTGGATGCGATGTTGGGCCTTCGCGCAGGGACATCCGGTTTTGCCGCTGGATCGGTTCTGGAAGAGGGTGGATATCGGAGCCGGGGTAGTCGGACCGCCGGCTCCTTCAATCAATCAGCGCGACAACGAGACGGCGCTGCCGCCGCTGGTCTGGCCGTCGAGGCGTTCGGCACCGCTTGAATAGAGGCGACCGATCGTGTTGCCACTGTCGTCATAAAGGACGAGCTGCTTGCCTGCGACGTCCCAGCCGCGCATGTTCTGCAGGTCGCCGGAGCAGCCGCGCGTGCCGCCGCGCGAGGCGTTTCCGTATTTCGTCAGCGTCAGGAACATCTGGCAGCTTGCACCGCCGGAAGCCACACTCCACGAGCCGACGAGACTGTTCTTGGAGATGTCCGCGGCATTGGCCGAAGCGCTGGCACCGGGTGTCAGATCAGTGCCGTCGGTCGGATCGACTGCAGCCATCTGCGTCTGGTCATTGCTGGCTGGAGCCTGTGGGAACTGGCTCGGATTTGCCGGCGGCGGCAAGCGATTGGTCGTTACCTGACCCGCAGGCGCAGCGTTGAGCGGCTGCGGGTTGGCGGGTGCCGAGCTCTGAATCGGATTGAGCCTTCCCGACTGACAGCCAGCAAGCGCAAGCGCCATCAAGGACACGGCGATCAAGCCGGTTTTTGAGTTTCGCATTCCCTTCTCCGTCGATGCCATGATCATTCCCTGGAGCGTGCCGGTACCATGGCACAAGTGTAGGATTAACACATATGCTCCTGGTTAAGAACCGGTTTCCGGACGCCTGAATTATGGCAGAATTTTGTGTTGGCAATGATCGTGCAGGGAACAAGCCCCGCGGCCAACGCATTGAGAGGGCAGGTTCAACACCTGCAGAGGGGACTTTCAATGATCAAGTGGATTCTCATTCTTCTCATTATTGCTGCTGTCGCCGGTCTTCTGGGCATGAACAGCGTTGCCGGCGCCGCCATGACAGGCGTGAAGATACTGATCGGTATCGTTCTGGTTCTTTTCCTGCTGGCAGTACTTGGCATCGTCGCCATCGCCTGAGGCGCAACCATCTGGTAATTGCCGCCATCATCCGCCATATAGGGCCGATATTCCCATCGGAACGGAACTCATGGCGGATCTGGCGCAATTTGCGAAGATGAACGGGCTCGGCAACGACATCATCGTTGCCGATATGCGCGGTCGTGCCGACCGCGTATCGCCCGATGCCGCTCGTACATTGAATGCGGATGCGGCGACCCGTTTCGACCAGATCATGGCTATCCATGATCCCAGGACCCATGGGACGCACAATTATATCGAGATCCTGAATTCCGACGGCAGCATGGCGCAGGCCTGCGGCAACGGCACCCGTTGCGTTGTGCAGGCCCTGGCTGCGGAAACAGGTGAGAAGGTTTTCACTTTCGAGACGGTCGCGGGCATTCTCAATGCCGAGGAGCATGATGACGGGCTCATTTCGGTCGATATGGGCAAGCCCCGCTTTGTTTGGAACGAGATCCCGCTGGCGGAAGAGTTTCGCGATACGCGCATGATCGAGTTGCAGGTGGGGCCCATAGATGCGCCCGTTCTTCATTCGCCTTCGGTCGCTTCGATGGGAAATCCCCATGCGATCTTCTGGGTGGAGGGAGATGTCTGGGATTATGACCTGGAGCGCTTTGGGCCGCTGCTCGAAAGCCATCCGATCTTTCCGGAAAAGGCAAATATCTCCATTGCACGCGTTCTCTCCCGCGGCGAACTTGACCTGCGCACCTGGGAGCGCGGTGCTGGTTTGACGCGTGCCTGTGGATCGGCTGCATGTGCTGGTGCAGTGAGTGCAGCGCGCACCGGGCGCACAGGGCGATCGGTTACTGTCAATGTTCCCGGTGGCCCGCTGCATATTCTCTGGCGCGAAGACGATCACGTCATCATGACCGGTCCTGCCGAATGGGAATTTTCGGGTCGCTTCGATCCACAGACCGGTGTCTGGGAACGCGACGAGGAGAGTGTGGCCTGATGGGTGTCGATGTTCTGACATTCGGCTGCCGGCTCAATGCCTATGAGTCCGAGGTCATCAAGCGTGAAGCCGGTGAGGCAGGGCTTGGTGAACTCGACGGCGGTGCAGTCGTGGTCAATACCTGCGCGGTGACTGCCGAAGCCGTGCGTCAGGCGCGGCAGGCGATCCGCAAGGCACGGCGCGAGAACCCGGAAGCACGCATCATCGTCACCGGCTGTGCCGCGCAGACCGAGCCGGGCACATTCGGCGAGATGGACGAGGTCGATCTCGTTCTTGGCAATGAAGAAAAGCTGAAAAGCTCCAGCTATCGCGCGCTGCCGGAATTCGGCGTGAACCAGTTCGAGAAGGTGCGCGTCAACGACATCATGGAGGTGCAGGAGACTGCTTCCCACATGGTCGATGCGATCGAGGGTCGCGCCCGCGCATTCGTGCAGGTGCAGAACGGTTGTGACCATCGCTGCACCTTCTGCATCATCCCCTATGGCCGCGGCAATTCACGCTCCGTGCCGATGGGTGCTGTGGTGGATCAGGTGCGCAGGCTGGTCTGCAACGGCTATGCCGAGGTGGTTCTGACGGGTGTCGATCTCACGAGCTTCGGCGCTGATCTTCCCGGCGCTCCGCGTCTGGGCAAGCTCGTGAGAACGATCCTTTCACAGGTTCCGGAGTTGAAGCGGCTGCGTCTTTCTTCCATCGACTCCATCGAGGCGGACGAGCATCTGATGCGCGCGCTGGCGGAGGAAGAACGGCTGATGCCGCATCTGCATCTGTCGCTGCAGCATGGCGACGACATGATCCTGAAGCGCATGAAGCGCCGTCATTTGCGCGCCGATACCATTGCCTTTTGCGAGGAAGTGCGGCGGCTGCGTCCGGACGCGGTTTTCGGCGCAGACATTATTGCGGGCTTCCCGACAGAGACGGAAGCGATGTTCGAGAACTCGGTGAAGATCATCGACGAATGCGGCTTGTCGCATCTGCATATCTTTCCATTCTCGCCGCGCGAAGGCACACCGGCCGCGCGCATGCCGCAGCTTCAGCGCGGTCTGGTGAAGGAGCGTGCCGCACGGCTGAGGACGGTTGGCGACGCGGCTTACCGAGCGCATCTCGCCTCGCTGGATGGCACGCAGCAGCGTATTCTTGTCGAAAAGCCGGGGCTCGGGCGCACGGAAGGCTTCACGCTCGCGGCTATCGACAAAGGCAATCCCGGCGAGATCGTCGAGGCAACCATAACCGGCCATGACGGCGACAAGCTGGTCGCACGTCCCCTGGCCGAGGCAGCATAGGCACGCATGGCATTCGGATTCATCAAGAAGGTCTTCACTTTCGGCAAGGACAAGCCGGAAGAGGAAGAAAAGCCTGAAACGCAGGAGCGGGAAGCGGCCGTTGAGGCGGTTGCTCCCGTCGAGGACGGGCAGGCCGAGCCGGAGCGCATCGAACCTGAAGACACGCAAGCGCCGGTGGCTGATGAAGAGCCGGTAGCGAAAGAGCCTGTCGACGTGGGTCAGGTTGCTGAAGAAGCGCCCGCCGTGCCCGCTCCAGAGATCGTGCCGGTTGAGGAAAACGCACCCGTCGAGCAACTCGAGCCAGAATCTGAAGCGGATGGTTCCATCGAAGCAGAGGCGCTCGAGGAGATTGAGCAGGCAGCCGAGGAAGCCGCTTCCATTCCCGTAGAAGAGCCGACCGAGTCGGTCGGAGAGCAGGCGGAAGAGGAAAGCCCTCGCGGCGATGGCACGGGCGTGATTGTCGGCGCTGCCGTTGAGCGCCGGTTGGCGCCCGTGCCGGTCGAGCCGGAACCGGAAGTGCGCAAGCCCTGGTTCCAGCGCCTGCGCGAAGGCCTGTCGCGCTCCTCGCGGGAGCTGCGCGAAAGCATCTCGGGCATCTTCACCAAGCGCAAGCTGGATGAAGACACGCTGCAGGATCTCGAAGACGTGCTCCTGAAGGCCGATCTCGGGCTGGAGACGGCCATGCGCGTCACCGATGCGCTTTCAGCGGGCCGTTATGGCAAGAATGTCTCCGGCGAGGAAGTTCAGGCTATCATGGCCGAAGAAATCGAGAAGGTGCTGGCGCCGGTTGCAAAACCGCTTGAGCTCGACCTGTCGCACAAGCCGCATGTGATCCTCGTGGTCGGCGTGAACGGCACCGGCAAAACCACCACGATTGGCAAGCTGGCGGCCAAGCTGACTGCTGGCGGGTTGAAGGTAACCCTGGCAGCCGGTGACACATTCCGTGCGGCGGCCATAGAGCAGCTCAAAATCTGGGGCGATCGTACCAATTCGCCGGTCGTTGCGAGCAAGCTTGGCGCGGATGCTGCCGGTCTCGCCTATGATGCTTTCGACGAGGCAAAGCGGAACGGATCCGATGTGCTCATCATCGACACGGCAGGCCGTCTGCAGAACAAGACCGAGCTCATGGCCGAGCTTGAAAAGGTCGTGCGCGTGCTTGGCAAACACGACCCGGAAGCGCCGCACACGGTGCTGCAGACCGTCGATGCCACCACCGGTCAAAACGCGCTCAACCAGGTCGAGATCTTCCGCAATGTGGCAGGGGTGAACGGGCTTGTGATGACCAAGCTCGACGGCACCGCACGCGGCGGTATCCTTGTGTCCATCGCCGCCAAGCACAAGCTGCCAGTCTATTTCATCGGCGTGGGCGAAGGCGTTGAGGATCTCGAGCCATTCTCGGCGGAAGACTTCGCCAAGGCGATTGCGGGAATCGGGTGATTTGATGATGGTGCGCTCCGACACCCCCCTCTGCCTTGCCAGGCATCTCCCCCTCAAGGGGGGAGATCGGCTGTCATCGACGTTTTGCATGCCCGTCCAAGGAAGCACGGCAAGGCCGCGACTGATCTCCCCCCTTGAGGGGGAGATGGCCGGCAGGCCAGAGGGGGGTGCAGCGCCTACTTCTAACAAGGAGCACACCCATTGACCCGCATCATCGAACGCGATCCGTCCGACCCGAAGCGCAAGGAGGTCAATCCGCTCCTGAAGCTTGTGCTTGAGCTTGGTCCGCTGGTCGTTTTCTTCTTTGCCAATTCGCGGGGCGAATGGCTGGCCGAGCGCTTTCCTGCTCTGGGTGAGCTCGGAGGCCCGATCTTCATCGCGACCGGGCTTTTCATGGCGGCTACCGCGATTGCGCTTGCCGCCTCTTGGCTACTGACGCGGACGCTGCCGATGATGCCGCTGATTTCAGGGATAGTGGTCTTCGTCTTCGGCGCGCTAACACTGTTTTTGCAGAACGACACCTTCATCAAGATGAAGCCGACCATCGTGAACACGCTTTTCGGCGTGATCCTTCTCGGCGGGCTTTATTTCGGGAAATCGCTGCTTGGCTATGTCTTCGATTCAGCGTTCAAGCTGGATGCGGAAGGCTGGCGCAAGCTTACCATGCGCTGGGGGCTGTTCTTCCTGTTCCTGGCGGTAGTCAACGAGATCGTCTGGCGCAATTTCTCCACCAACACATGGGTGGCGTTCAAGGTATGGGGCATCATGCCAATCACGGTGATCTTCACCATGAGCCAGATGCCGCTCATCATGCGCCATTCGCTGGAAGAGCAGAAAGAAGGCTGAGGGAGATGAGGCGGCGTTCAAGCCGCCTCTGGCTAATCTACACGCCGAACCAGCCGATGATCGCGCCCATGATCACGGCCACGCCCAGCCAGTGCACGCCGTCGATGACGGTCAGGTCCCAGCCATAGTCCTGATAGCGGTGGTTGATGGCCATGGTCGTCATCATGAAGCCCGCCCAGACGAACAGCCCTGAAACGATGCCGTTCATGAGGGTGACCTGGCCGGTGCCCAGATGACCGATCAGTCCTGCCAGAACCCATGCCATGATCAGCTCTCCCACGATGGAGGTGATGAAATGGACGGGCGTCATCCTGGCTTCACCGGGGTCTATGCGAGCGGCTTTCAGCCAGCGTTTGGAGACAGCACCATAATAGGCACCGCCAAAGAGAAAGGCTGCCGCAGCTGCGACCACGATGGCGATGAAGTTCATTCCGCCGAAATCCATGGATAAAATCTCCCGTGCTCAAATAGAGGCTCAGGATATCGCAAGGGCGGATTTCAGGCAAAGCGCCAGACGGTGGTATGCTTGATCTCCGCGTCTTCCAAGGCGCGTGTGACCGGCACCTGATATTCGCCAAGGCGCTCAAGCCTGTCTTTCGGCAAATAGCTGCGGCCGGGGTCGCCCACGAGAACGGTCTTGCCGGCTTCCGCAAGTATCGAGAACCATTTCGTCACTGCTATCGACATCTCGCGGTCATAGAAGACGTCGCCGGCGAGAACGACTTCGGCATCGGGCATGGTACCGATCAGATCATCCGTGGTGGTCGTGAACGACACGCCATTGGCCGCGGCGTTCAGGCGGCAGGCGCAGAGGGTGAAAGGGTCGGTGTCGGCAGCATTCACGCTGGCCGCGCCCGACTTGCAGGCGGCAATGGCGACGAGACCGGAGCCGGTTGCGAAATCCAGAACCCTTCTGCCGCGCACGATTTGAGGGTAGTCGAGAACGTGGCGCGCCAGCCCCTGACCGCCCGCCCAGGCAAAGGCCCAGAAGGGTGGCGGCAGGCCTATTTCCTCAAGCTCTTCTTCCGTGCGCTGCCACAGATCATGGGCTTCGTCGGCAAGGTGAAGGCGTATTTCGGGGACGTGCGGCGGCGCCAGAAGAGCCGTGTTTTCACGGATGAAATGTTCGGCTTCTTCCGGCGTCAGCCGCCGCATCTTGTCAATCCTGCTTCAGGCCGCCCATGCGGCAGATCTCGAACCATTCTTCCTCGCGCACCGGCTGGACCGAGAGGCGGGAATTGTTGACGAGGATCATGTCGGCGAGGACCGGATTTTCCTTGATCTGCGCCAGCGTGACGGGTTCAGGCATGTCCTGCACGGCCTTGATGTCCACGCATTCCCAGCGCGGATCCTCCGTGGTGGAATCGGGGTGGACCTCCTTGCAGACCTCCACGATGCCGACTATGCGGGTTTCCTTCACCGAATGGTAGAAGAAGCCCAGATCGCCGAGCTTCATTTCCCGCATATTGTTGCGCGCCTGGTAGTTGCGCACGCCGTTCCATTCCTCGCCAGCGTCGCCCTTGCGCTTCTGATCCTCCCAACCCCAGGTGTTGGGTTCGGACTTGAAAAGCCAATAGGCCATTTACGCCTGCTCCGGATTGTTGAAGACCCAGTTCCAGGGGCGAATTTCCACGCTCTCGAAGAGACCGGCCTTTGCGTAGGGGTCGCTGTCGGCGATGGCTTTCGCCTCTGCCTTGTCCGCGGCCTCGATGGCTACAAGGCTGCCGCAGGGCTTGCCTTCTTCATCAAGGAAGGGGCCGGCGAATTTGAGGGTGCCCTTGTCATTGAGGTCGTTGAGAAAGGCGACATGCTCCGGCCGCGTGTCCATGCGGGTCTGCAGATGGCCCGGCTTGTCCTTGCAGGTAATGGCGAAAATCATCGGTCTAGGTCCCTTCGTTCAACCGGCTTCGTTCTTCAATGGACGCGAGAGCAGCGCCTTCATGGCGTTTTGCACTGTCACGCGTCCTTCGATCAAATCGCTGACGCTTTCGATAATTGGCGCGTCAAAACCCTTCCTGGTGACGATGCTTGCGGCGATGCCGGCCGTATGGGCACCTTCAGCCAGGGGACGCCCCGTCAGATCTTCCCCGCGTCCGAGCGCCAGCCCAAAGGCGAAATTGCGCGATTGGGCGGAGGAGCAGGTAAGGATCAGGTCTCCGAGCCCGGAGAGCCCCATCAGCGTTTCCTCTCGCGCGCCGAAGCTGCGGGCGATGCGGCGCAGCTCGACGAAGCCGCGCGTTATGATCGCGGCAACCGCGCTGGCGCCAAGGCCTGCGCCTTCCGTCGCGCCCGCCGCAATGGCCAGCACGTTCTTGAGCGCGCCGCCAAGTTCAACGCCTGTCAGGTCGTCGGTGGCGTAGCAGCGCAAATGCGGGCCCGAAAGCTTATGCGCAAGATCGCGGGCAAGGGGTTCTTCCACTGCTGCGACGGTAACGGCTGTCGGCAATCCCTTCGCTACATCCGTTGCGAAACTGGGCCCGGACAAGGCGCCAATCGGGTTGTAGGGCAGAACCTCGCGGGCAAGCTGCGACATGAGCTTGCCGCTGTCGCGCTCAATGCCCTTGGCGCAAAGAACAATCGGAATGTCGAGGCTTAGATGCTGCTTGGCGTTTGACAGAACCGTCCGCAAGGTCTGTGCAGGCGTTACGGCGAGAACGAGTTCTGCCTGCGCCAAAGCCGCTTCCATTTCCGCAGAAGCCGTCAGGCCTTCATCCAGGGCGATGTCTGGCAGATAACGGTTGTTGGAGCCGCTCATGATCTGGTCGGCAAGGCCCGGGTCTCTGGCCCACAGATGGGGCTTGTGGCCGGCCCGCAGGGCATTCAGAGCAAGGGCCGTGCCCCATGCACCAGCTCCCAGAACAGCAATCTTCATGCCTTGGCTCCGCGTTTTCCCGCGCCGAAGACGGGTGTGGAAGTCTCGTCCAGAGGCCAGCGTGGGCGTGGCCGGAAATTCATCGGTGCTTCTTCTGCCAGACCCGCTTCCAGTCGTTCAAGCCCGGCCCAGGCGATCATGGCGGCATTGTCGCCGCACAGCTGCAATGGCGGGGCCACAAGCTGAAATCCAGCTTCTTGCGCGGTAGCGTCCAAAGCCGCCCGGATGGTGAGGTTTGCGGCAACGCCGCCGGCCACAACAAGCGTAGGTGTTGTAACCCCCGAGTGTTCCTCGCGAAAACGCGTCAGGCTACGGGCGACGCGGTCGGTCAGGCTCTCCGTAACGGCAGCCTGGAAGGATGCGCAGATGTGGCTCACATCCTGCGGTGAGAGCGGAGCAAGCTCCGTCGCCGTGCGCCGTACCGCTGTCTTGAGGCCGGAGAAGGAAAAGTCAGGCCGGGCTTCACCCTTCAACGGGCGTGGGAATGAGAAACGTTTGGGATCGCCAGTCTTGGCCGCCTTCTCCACATTCGGACCGCCGGGATATGGCAGGCTCAACAGCTTGGCGGTCTTGTCGAAAGCCTCGCCGAGCGCATCGTCGATTGTAGTGGCCCAGCGCCGATAGTCGCCGACGCCACGCACTTCCACGATCTGGCTGTGGCCGCCGGATACGAGGAGCAGGAGATAGGGGAAGGCAACCTTATCGGTCAGACGCGGTGTCAGCGCATGACCTTCCAGGTGGTTGATCGGAATCAGGGGTTTTCCAAGGGCTGCGGCGAACGCCTTCGCCGTTGTCAGCCCCACGATCAGTCCGCCGATCAGCCCCGGCCCGGCCGTGGCCGCAACTGCATCCACATCTGCTGGCTTCATCCCTGCTTCATCGAGTGCCGCCCTGATGACGCCGTCGAGTGCCGTGACATGGGCGCGGGCTGCAATCTCCGGCACGACGCCGCCAAAGGCGACATGTTCCTCGATCTGGCTCAGCACGATATTGGAGATGATCTGAGGCTTGCCGGACGCGTCGCGGGTGACGACGCTTGCCGCCGTCTCGTCACAACTCGTCTCGATGCCCAGCACCCGCGTCATGTCGTCCCTGTTCACCTTTGTTGCCGAATGCGCCTTTGACCTTTAGGGAAGGGGCGTTGGCTTGATTGAGAAGAGCCGGTTAGCACGGACGTGACGGCATGCAAACTGATGTGGTGAGAATCGGAACGCGCGGCAGCCAGTTGGCACTCGCGCAGGCGGCAGAGACGCGGGCGCGGCTGATGGCTGCGCATGATCTGCCCGAAGAGGCATTCGAGATCGTCGTCATCCGCACTTCCGGCGACCGCATTCAGGATCGCCCGCTCTCCGAAGCTGGTGGAAAGGGGCTTTTCACCAAGGAGATCGAGGAAGCGCTGTTCGATGGGCGCATCGATCTGGCGGTTCATTCCTCCAAAGACATGCCGACGGTTTTGCCGGACGGGCTGGAGATTTCCGCCTTTCTGGAGCGGGAGGATGTGCGGGATGTCTTTATCGGCCGCAGCGTGAAGCGCATTCGGGATTTGCCGAAAGGCGCCAAGCTCGGCACTTCGTCCCTGCGCAGGCAGGCGCTTGTTCTGCGCATGCGGCCCGACCTTGAAGTCGGCATGTTCCGCGGCAATGTGCAAACGCGGCTTCGCAAGCTGGAAAACGGTGTTGCTGAAGGCACGCTTCTGGCGCTTTCCGGCCTCAAGCGGCTGCAGATGGAGCATGTCGCGACAGAGATCATGGATGCGCAGGAATTTCCGCCGGCGCTGGGTCAGGGTGCGATCTGTATCGAAAGCCGAATTGGCGACGAGCGAATAAAGGCCATGCTCGGGCCCATCCACCACGAGCCGACCGGCACCAAGCTCGCCTGCGAGCGCGCTTTCCTTGCCACTCTGGACGGTTCATGCCGGACGCCGATTGCCGGAGAGGCAAAGCTGGATGATGGTCGATTGAACTTTTACGGAATGATCCTGACACCTGATGGGCGTGAAGTGCACGAAGTCACAGGGGATGGCGCGGCGAGCGATGCGATTGCAATTGGCCGTGATGCCGGGGCTCGGATACGGGACAGCGCAGGTCCTGGCTTCTTCACCGACTGGGTGTGATCTTGCGGGTTCTCATCACGCGTCCGCAACCGGGTGCCGATGAGACGGCGGAGCGGGTGCGCGCCCTGGGGCTGACGCCGGTGGTGTCTCCTCTCACGCAGACATTGCCGAATGAGCCGGCATATCCACCAGAACTGGAGGCGGCCTCGCTTGTGGCCATTTCCAGCCCCAACGCGGTGCGGCACGCCCCGCGGGCGTTGCTGCGGAAACTGACGATGCTGCCTGCTTTCGCGGTGGGGGAAAAGACCGGTGAGGTTGCCAAGGCTGGCGGACTTCAGGTTGTTGCGTGCGATGCAGGGGACGCGCGGCAGCTTGCCGCACAGGTGATCGGCAAGAGCCAAGCCGGTGAAACAATCGCAATCCTGTGCGGTCGTGTAAGGCGCGGCGTGTTGGAGCAGTCTCTGCATGAAGCGGGTCGTTTGCCGCTCATGCTCGAAACTTACGATACGCGCGCGCTTCAGGCGCATCACGCGGACTGGGAAGGTGTGGATGTCGTGCTGCTGTATTCATCCTATGCAGCCGAGTTGTTCCTGCATGATGCAGGGAACCGCAAGCCGCCGCTCCCGTTGGACAAAACAAGGTTTGTCTGCATCTCCGCGCGCGTGGCAGAGCGACTGATGGGTGTTGCGCCCGAGAATGTCATTATCGCCAGTCAACCGGATGAAGTCGGCATGATGAAGCAGTTAGCTTTGTTGCGCTAAATAGAGCCCATGCCCCTTCCTTCATCCCGGTGGTGTGGTAGGTAGCATGTAATGCGCTGCACAAGCGCCCGGTTTGAATACTCCAGCGGAGCTGCCCTATGGTCAAAACCCCCAGGACCCGCCATTCGAAAACCAGCCGCGAGCCGGTGACGATTGATCTTGAGGCAGACAAGGTAAAGTCCGCTGACAACCCTGCCGCGAAACCGAAGGATAGCTCAGAGCCTGCAGCAGCCAAGCCGACTTCATCTGCCAAGAGCGACGAGCCGGCGAAGCCGGAAGTTTCGGCTGCGGGAGCCAAGACCCCCGGAAACCAGGGCGCGGATACGAAGCCTTCGGTCAAATCGGATGCGGCCAGCGCCAAGAAGGATAGTGACGCGAAAGCGGCTTCTGCACCTTCCGCTAAGAAGGACGAGCCTGTGAAGAGTGCTGCAGCTACGGGCGCAGCTGCAGGTTCCACGACTACGGGTGCATCGGCTGGAGCAACGTCGAACAAGACTGCTGCAACATCGGAACCCGCCAGGAAAGGCGGCACCGGGCGAAGCCTTCTGGCAGGCGTCGCGGGTGGCGTGATTGCATTGGCACTGGGCGCCGGTGCGCAGTTTTCCGGCTACCTGCCGGTTCCTTCCAGTGACAATGCCGCGCAGGAACAGGCTTCCAATTCCGAGGTGGAAGCGCTGCGTGAGCAATTGTCGGCCCTTTCTTCTGAAGTCGAACAGCTCCGCGCGCAGACCGCTGAGGCTGCAGAGGCTTCCGCTGGCGCGAGCGAAGGCGTTGCGGGGGAAGAGGTAGAGGCCCTCAATGGCCGCGTCGAGGCCGTGGAGCAGGCGGTTGCCAATCTGCAGGAGGCGGTTTCTTCCGGTGAAGCTGGCGAGAATGCCAGTCTGGAAGCGCTTCAGGCACGGGTTCAGGAGCTTGAGGCGGCAGCATCCTCATCGGCCGAAAGTGGTGCGGGAGAGGCCGACCCGGCCATCCAGCAGGCGCTGAGTGCCCTGCAGGAGCGTGTTTCCGCGCTGCCGGAGAATGCTGTTTCCGCCGATGAGGTCGAAGCACTTCAGCAGGACCTGGCTGCATTGCGTGAGGCTGCAAATGCCGCACAGCAGGCTGCTTCAGGCAACAGCGAGCAGCTGCAGAGTGTCGCAGGGCGGCTGGACGAACTGGCCCAGCAGGTGGAAGCAGAGGATGAAGGTCCGAAGCTTGCGCTGGTCGTTGCTGCCTCAGCGCTGAAGTCGGCGGTGGAGCGCGGCACGTCCTTTGCAAGCGAACTGGAAACATTCACCGCAATTGCGCCGGATGCTCCGGGGCTGGAACAGCTGCAGCCCTATGCCGAGCAGGGCATTCCCACCCGTGAGGAGCTGGCCGAAGCCGCCCCGCTGGTGGCCACGCGTCTTGCCGCACTTGAGAATGCGGCGCCCCCTGACGCCGGTATCGTCGACCGTTTGATGTCTTCGGCGAAGTCGGTTGTCAGCGTCCGCCCAGTGGGTGAGGTCGAGGGTGAGACCCTCTCGGCCATTGCTGCGCGAATGGAAGCTGCCGTACTGGCGGGCAATTACGAGAAGGCGCTGGCCGAGTATGAAAGCCTGCCGCCGGAAGCCCAGGAAAGGGCGTCCGCCTTTGCCGAAAAGCTGCGGGCGCGCCAGGCGGCAGATGAAATTCTCGAAGATGCGCTCTCAAGCGCGCTGAAGCCGGCTTGAGGGGCTGCTGATGTTCAGAATCCTGTTCTACTTCCTCCTGATTTTCGCCCTTGGCCTGGGCTTCGCCTGGTTGGCGGAACGCCCGGGTGATCTGGTGGTCACCTTCGGGGGCTATCGCTACGAAGTCACGCTGATGGTGGCAGCAGTCCTGCTTGTGGGCGTGGTTGCTGCTGTGATGATCACCTGGTGGCTGCTCAAGAGCATCTGGTACAGCCCGAAAACCGTGGCGCGCCATTTTCGGGTGCGGCGCCGGGATCGGGGATACCAGGCGCTTTCGACCGGGCTTATTGCAGCGGGAGCCGGTGATGGTGGCGTCGCGCGACGGATGGGTACACAGGCATCGAAGCTGATCTCGTCGGATCAGGAACCTCTCATCCATCTTCTGGATGCGCAGGCTGCGATGCTGGAAGGCGATCACGAGACGGCGCGCAAGAAGTTTGCCGCGATGGCGGAAGATCCCGAGACACGGCTTCTTGGCTTGCGTGGGCTTTATCTCGAGGCCGAGCGGCTTGGGGAGCGCGAAGCTGCCGAGCACTATGCCGGTGAAGCAGCCAAACAGGCGCCCCAGCTTGGCTGGGCAGCCAATGCAGCACTGGCTACCCGGGCCCGTGAAGGAGAGTGGGACAGCGCGCTTTCGCTTGTGGATGCACAGAAGAGCGCCAAGCACCAGGACAAGGACGCCATCAAGCGCCGTCGCGCGGTTCTCCTGACCGCGAAAGCCATGGAAGTGCTGGACAGCGATCCCGCAACTGCGCGCAGTGCCGCGCTTGAGGCACACAAGCTGCAGCCGGAATTCGTGCCGGCAGCCGTGACGGCCGCGAAGGCGCTGTTCCGCAACAACGAACTGCGCAAGGCTGCGAAGGTACTGGAATCGACCTGGAAGAAGGAGCCGCATCCGGAGCTGGCCGAAGCCTATCTGCACGCACGCCCGGGCGATTCCACCCATGACCGTCTGGATCGTGCCAGGAAACTGCGTGGCTTGAAGCCGAACAATGTGGAGTCCGAACTTGCCGTGGCGCGTGCCGCTCTTGATGCGAGCGAATATGCAGAAGCGCGCAAGGCAGCGGAAGCTGCGATACGCATTGCACCGCGCGAGAGCGCCTTCCTGATCCTGGCCGATATCGAAGAGGCTGAGACCGGCGAGCAGGGACGTGTGCGCCATTGGCTCCAGAAGGCGCTGCGTGCGCCGCGCGATCCGGCATGGATTGCCGATGGCCAGGTTTCGGAGCGTTGGGCGCCCGTCTCTCCGTCTGGTCGGTTCGATGCCTATGAATGGCGCGTTCCGGTGGAGCGGCTCGCGCCGGTACTCGATGCCGATGATGCCTTGGAGCCACTGCCTGCAATCAGTGCACCCCCCGCAGGAGCCTCATCCGCAGGCAGATCCGAAGATGCGGAGATCGTAGTAGAGGAAGGCCTGACCGAGGTGAAGCCGCCTGTTGCCGGCAAGGCAAAGCCAAATGAACCGGATGCCTCGTCGGACAAGGGCGACGCGGTCAAGGCAGATGAGGTTCAGGAGACGCCAAAGGCGGAGCCGAAACTCCAGGCCGCCACGGCTGCGCCCGTGAAAGAGAGCAAGCCGGATGCAGTGGTTGCGGATGCGGCTGAGGCGCAGCCAAAACCAGTGGCGGACACGTCAGCACCGGCAACTGCCCATCGCAAGCGGCTCGCCGAAGAAGACAAGGTGAAGCGCCCGCCCATTCCCGATGATCCGGGTGTTGACCCGGAAGATGATGCGAAGCCGCAGCAAGGGTTCAGACTCTTCTGACACTGTTGCCGGGGAACTACATATTGCTGCGTCCATTTCGCATTAGGATAGCGAAACGGACGCAGCAACAATTCGAGGCCTCATGTTCGAGCGCATACTGCAATTTCTGAAAGAACTGCCCGGCGATGAGGGCAACGGTACACGGCTTGATGCCGAAGACCCGCGCGTGGCAGCGGCTGCGATCCTGATCCATGTGATGGAAGCCGACGGGGTCAATACTCCCGAGGAGCAGGCGCGGCTGCGCGAAACGCTCGCGCGCGCCTACAGCCTGAGCGGAGATGAACTGGCAGACCTGATAAAGGCTGCCGATGAGGCCGAAAAGGATTCGGTTGATCTTTATGGTTTCACCAGCGTTCTGAAGCGCCATCTGGGTGAAGAGGCTCGCTCGGAATTCATCAGACTCATGTGGGAAATCGTCCTTGCCGATGGTGAAGTTCATGAGCTTGAGGATAATCTCGTGTGGCGGGTGGCCGAGCTGATCGGCGTGGATTCCCGCACGAGGGTGATCATGCGACAGAAGGTGCAGGAAAGCGCCTCGAAGAACTAAAACCGCGAAGAATGGGCGTTGGGGAATGAGCAACAAGATCCTGGTCGTACTGCATCAGGAGCTTTCAAGTGCGGGTCGGGTCGGGCAGCTTCTGGAAGCCTCCGGCTTCACGCTGGATATCAGGCGGCCCCCGCTTGGCGACCGCTTGCCAGAGACTCTGGAAGAGCATGCCGGTGCTGTCGTATTCGGCGGTCCCATGAGCGCCAATGACCGCGATGAGTTCGTGAAGCGTGAAACCGACTGGCTGGAGGTTCCACTCAAGGAGAACAAGCCGTTTCTGGGCATCTGCCTTGGTGCGCAAATGCTGGTGAAGCATCTGGGAGGGCAGGTGAAGAGCCATGATGACGGTCTTGTCGAGATCGGCTGGTACCCGCTGCGTGCCACCGAGGCAGGGCGCAAGCTCATGCATTGGCCCGAAATGGTCTATCAGTTTCACCGCGAAGGGTTCTCGCTGCCGAAGGATGCCACTCTACTGGCGACTGCCGATCATTATCCCAATCAGGCCTTCCGCTATGGTGAGAACGCCTGGGGCGTGCAGTTTCATGCCGAGCTGACAAGGGTGATGATGCAGCGCTGGGTGGTGCGTGGCGCTCATCGTTTCGTGATGCCCGGCGCGCAGCCCGGTCGCGATCATCTAGGAGGGCGGATGATCTGGGATAGGCATCTCAAGCAGTGGCTGGTCGAGTTCCTGCAAATCATATTCGGAGGTGCGGGCGTGATGGCAGCAGACGGTCGCGATCCGTCACTCAAGCCGACGCATCACGCAAAGGTTGGGCGCCGCGGTATTGCCTGACGCGTAGCTCAGTGCGCGCGGGAAAGTTCCCGCGTGGCCTGTTCAAGCCCCTGAAGGGTGAGTGGATACATCCGGTCGGAGAATATCTCCCGGATCATCTGGATGGAATGCGTATAGCTCCAATGCTGTTCACGCACCGGGTTAAGCCAAACCGCATTGGGCCAATGCTCGAGAGCCCGCTGCAGCCACACCGCGCCAGCTTCCGCGTTCCAGTGCTCAACGGCACCGCCGGGATAGGCGATCTCGTAGGGCGACATGGATGCGTCCCCCACAAAGATCACCTTGTAGTCGGAGCCATATTTGTGAAGCACGTCGAAGGTCGGGATCACGTCTGCATGGCGGCGTGCATTGTCCTTCCACACGCCTTCATAGAGGCAGTTGTGGAAGTAGAAATATTCCATGTGTCGAAATTCGCTTCGCACGGCTGAAAACAGTTCCTCGACTATGCGAATGTGATCATCCATCGATCCACCGACATCAAAGAACATCAGGAGCTTGACTGCGTTGCGCCGCTCCGGCCGTGTCTTGACGTCGAGATAGCCGTGCTCGGCGGTCGAGCGGATGGTCTCGGGCAGATCGAATTCTTCTTGCGCCCCTTCGCGCACCCAGCGGCGCAGGCGTTTGAGGGCGACCTTTATGTTACGCGTGCCGATCTCGATGGAGTCGTCGAAATTGCGAAATTCGCGCTTGTCCCACACCTTCACCGCGCGCCGATGGCGCGACTCGTGTTGCCCGATGCGTACACCTTCGGGGTTGTAGCCATAGGCGCCGAAGGGCGAGGTACCGCCGGTGCCGATCCACTTGTTGCCGCCCTGGTGCCGGCCCTGTTGTTCTTCCAGACGCTTTTTCAGCGTTTCCATCAGCTTGTCGAAACCGCCGAGGCTTTCAACCAGCTTCTTTTCTTCCTCTGTCAGGTGCTTTTCGGCAAGGCGACGCAGCCATTCCTCGGGCAGTTCCCGCGGATCGACGGCGCTCTCGCCCGACACTGCTTCAACGCCCTTGAAGCAATGGGCAAACACCTGGTCGAAGCGGTCGATGTGCCGCTCATCCTTCACCAGCGTCGTGCGCGCCAGATAGTAGAAGGCTTCGATGTCGTAGGTGACCAGATCCGCGTCCATCCCCTCAAGCAGCGTCAGATATTCCCGAAGCGAAACAGGAACGCGCGCGGCTTTCAGCTGAAGGAAGAAGGGGATGAACATTAGATAAAATTGAACCTGTCCAGTTGGAGATGTTTTTTACCTGTTTCAATTACAGGATGCATTATGAACACAGATGAGTTGCATATCGTACTGCGCTCTGCAGAAAAGCTGATTGGGTCGTGGTGGCAAGACGACCGCAGGAACTGGTGTGCCTATTGTGGCATTGCGATGCGCCGACGCGCTGGCAAAAATTCGCCTATACCGCTGAACAAATCTTCTCGAGATCATATCATACCCCGTGTCCATAGCAGCGCTTCACCGACTATTCCCTGTTGTGTTGAATGCAATGGAGTGAAAGGTCGCTCCTCAATGCCTGATTTTCTCAACAGCGAATACTTGAAGACGAAACGAAAAAAGAAGCACAAGCACAAATGGCCGATGGCGGAACTGTGGTTTGTGGCAGGACTGGCTTCGCTGAAAACTTCCCAATCCCTGCTCGCATCGTCTGCGAAGGATCCTAAAACTAGCCTCGCTGATATTTGATGAAGGGCGTCAGTTTCGCGATGCGATCATAAAGCTTGCGGGCGGTTTCGTTGAAGTCCTGTGTCATCCAGTAGACAGCAGCCGCTCCATCTTCGTCCGCCTTGGCGTAGACGGTTTCGATCAGCGCGCGGCCCACGCCCTTGCCGCGGGCTTCCGGGTCCGCATAGAGGTCCTGCAGATAGCAGTTGTTGGCCACGGCCCAGCAGGTGCGGTGATAGATGTAGTGGGTGAGACCAACCGGCTTGCCATCCAACTCCGCGATCAGGCAGTTCGGCTCGAACTCGCCATCGGAGAACAGGCGCTCGAAGGTGCTTGCATAGACTTCCTCGGGCACGCTCGTCTTGTAGAATTCCAGATATTTCGTCCACATGCGGCGCCACTCGGCCTCGTCACCGCGGGTGATCGGGCGGATGGTGATGTTGGTCATGTCGTTCCCCCAGTTTTTGAAACGAAGGATCGTGGCAGCATCAATGGACCAGCTGAATGGGCCAGCGGCGGATATCCTTTGCTTCTATCCCTGCCGGCGCGCCATGAAGGCGAGGCGTTCGAAGAGGTGGACGTCCTGCTCGTTCTTCAGGAGCGCGCCATGCAGCTTTGGCAGCGCGTTCTTCGCGTCTCCGCGCAGATCCTCGGGGGCAACATCATCGGCCACCAGCAGGCGGATCCAGTCGAGCGCTTCGGAGGTGGACGGCTTCTTCTTGAGGCCCGGCACTTCGCGGATCTCGTAGAACTGCTTCAGCGCTTCGGAAACGAGGCGCTGCTTGATCCCGGGATAATGCACTTCGACGATGCGTGCGAGGGTATCGGGCTGGGGGAAGCGGATATAGTGAAAGAAGCAGCGGCGCAGAAAGGCGTCGGGCAGTTCCTTCTCGTTGTTGGAGGTGATGATGACGATGGGGCGCTGTCTTGCCTTCACCGTCTCGCCGGTCTCGTAGACATGGAACTCCATCTTGTCGAGTTCCTGCAGCAGGTCGTTGGGAAACTCGATATCCGCCTTGTCGATCTCATCGATCAGAAGAACCGTCTTCTTCTCGGCGGCAAAAGCCTCCCACAGCTTGCCGCGGCGGATATAGTTGTTGATGTCGTTGAAGCGGTCGTCGCCGAGCTGGCTGTCGCGCAGGCGCGAGACGGCATCATATTCATAGAGACCCTGCTGCGCGCGGGTGGTCGACTTCACATGCCACTGGATGAGGTCGAGACCGAGCGCTTCGGCAACCTGAATGGCCAGTTCCGTCTTGCCGGTGCCGGGCTCGCCCTTGACGAGAAGCGGGCGTTCCAGAGCGATGGCCGCATTGACCGCGACCATGAGGTCCTTGTCAGCGATGTAGGAACCGGTGCCTTCGAACCGCATCAGAGAAATCTCCTGAAGGATTGTTACTTGCCGCGGAAACTATTGACCGGAAATCTTCGTGGCAAGGCTTGAGGGCACTGGCGGAAGGGGTGTGCGCAGACTATATCTGGCATTGCGATCTGCGCTTCCCGACAGGATATCATTTCCCCGGGGCCTTAATGATCCTGAAGGGAGCTGTCCCTGACCTTGCCCGTGGGCTTGGTTACACGGCGCCCACCTACTTTGTAGGTTCCCGGGATCGACAATCCATCGGTCGCCGTGGATCGCATCCTTCTCTTCCTCGCTTCCATCCTGTGCGCCTGCTGGTCTAGGGTCGTTCCATGACGACACTCACCAAGCCTGACCTGAAAAAGAAGCTGCGGCTGGATGCTCTGGCGCGCCGCGATGCCCTGGCTGTCGACTATCGCCTTGATGCAGCCATGTCGCTCGTGGAGTGGGCAGCCGAGATATGCTCAACGCCACCGGACGTAGCCGCCGGGTTCTGGCCCATCCGCTCCGAAATGGACGTGCGACCGCTGATGCATGCGCTGGGAGCCCAAGGCGCGCGTCTGGCATTGCCGGCCATCCTGGACAGCCAGACCATCGTCTTTCGAGAACTCATCCGAGGTGCAAAGCTCGTTGAAATGGGTTTCGGCACCAAGGGGCCGGATGTAGAGGCGCAGGTGCTGATGCCGGACCTCATACTGGTACCGCTTGCCGCCTTCGATGCGCGGGGTCACCGGATTGGCTATGGTGGTGGCTTCTACGACCGGGCGCTGGCACGCATGGCTGCACAAGGTCACATGCCGAAGCTTGTGGGTATTGCCTTTGACTGCCAAGAGGTGGACGAAGTGCCCGACGAGCCACATGATGTCGTCCTTCCCGAAATACTCACGGAAAGCGGCTTGCGCCGCTTCGCGCCTGACCTGTAGAAGCCTTCCATGCGATTTCTGTTTCTTGGCGATATGGTCGGCCGTGCCGGCCGCAATGCGGTGTTCGAGCGGCTGCCAGGCCTGATCTCGGACTTCAATCTCGATTTCGTTGTGGTGAATGGAGAAAACGCTGCTGGCGGTTTCGGCATCACCGAGGAAATCTTCAACAACACGCTCAATGCCGGCGCTGACGTGGTGACGACGGGCAATCATGTCTGGGACCAGCGCGAGGCCCTGACCTTCGCACCGCGGGAGGAACGGTTTCTGCGGCCCGCCAATTTCCCAAAGGGGACGCCGGGCCATGGCTCGGGCGTCTTCATGGCGAAGAATGGTGCACGCGTGCTGGTTGCCAACATCATGGGCCGCGTCTTCATGCATCCCGAACTGGACGATCCGTTCTCAAGCGCGGAAGAAATCCTGTCAGCCTGTCCGCTGGGGGATCAGGTGGATGCGGCAATCATTGATTTTCATGCCGAGGCGACCTCGGAGAAAATGTGCATGGGGCATTTTCTTGATGGCCGGGCCAGCGTGGTCGTTGGCACCCATACGCATCAACCGACCGCCGATCACCAGATCCTGAACAACGGCACCGCCTATCTGACAGATGCCGGCATGTGCGGCGATTATGACTCGTCGCTGGGCATGGAAAAGGAAGAGCCGCTGCACCGTTTTCTGTTCAAGGTGCCGAAGGGGCGGTTCGAGGCTGCGACCGGGCCAGCGACTGTCTGCGGTCTGGCAGTGGAGATTTCCGACCGGACGGGCCTTGCCGAAAAGGTGGCGCCGCTGCGTCTCGGCGCGCGTCTGGAGGAAACAATACCCGCCTTCTGGCGTTGACCGCCAGCATCTGCCACCACATAACTGACGCCATAGTTGAGCGGATTTTCGAGAGGGACTACTGATCATGGAATGGCTTGCCGGGCATTTTGAGTTCGTTTCCAATCCAGAGGCCTGGGTGGCGCTCTTTACGCTCGTCGTGCTCGAGATCGTGCTCGGCATCGACAACCTGATCTTCATCTCCATCCTGACGAACAAGCTGCCCAAGGAGCAGCAGAAGAATGCCCGCCGCCTCGGCATCGGTGCGGCACTGATCCTGCGCCTTGCGCTTCTAGGTACGATTTCGATCATCGTTCAGCTGACTGACCCGGTTTTCGAAGCCTTCGGTCACGGCTTCTCATGGCGTGACCTGATCCTGATCGCCGGCGGTCTCTTCCTTGTCTGGAAGGCGACAAAGGAAATCCACCACTCGGTGGACCCTGTCGATCAGAAGGACACGATGATGGGCAAGGTGAACATGACACTGGGTGCGGCGATCTTCCAGATCCTGCTGCTCGATCTCGTCTTCTCCATCGATTCCATCATCACCGCCGTCGGTATGACCGATGAAATCGCGATCATGTTCATCGCCGTTATTTCCGCCGTGACCGTGATGCTGCTGGCCGCTGAGCCGCTGTCGCGCTTCATCGACAAGAACCCGACCGTCGTGATGCTGGCGCTGGGCTTCCTGCTGATGATCGGTATGACGCTCATTGCCGATGGCTTCGGCTTCCACGTGCCGAAGGGCTATATCTACGCAGCAATGGGCTTCTCGGCTCTCGTGGAAGGGCTCAACATGCTGGCACGGCGCAAGCGTGAGCGGGATGCGAAAAGCCAGTCGACGCTGCACTAGAGCTCACGCTCAAACCCCGGCGAGGATGACAATGGTCGGTCGCCGGGGCAGGCTTGAAAGCGAGACCTCGAGGCTGTTGCTTTCGCGGAAGTCCAGATCGAATGCCTCGCCCATGCGGCCGGTGAATGCCGACATGGGTGTGCGATGCCGGTGCATGGGCAGGATGATCGAGGACGAGAGCCGGCGCGTTATCTCACTCATTCCGTCCAGAGCCAGTGTCATGCCGCCATCTACCGGTACCATCACGATGTCGAGGCGGCCGATCTCGGCATAATGCGTGTCCGTCAGGCGATGGTGCAGGTGTCCCAGATGGCCGATGCACAGGCCGGCGACTTCAAAGATGAAGATCGAATTGGCATCTTCCTCGAAGACGCCGTAGCGGGAAATGTCCGTCGTGACGTTCCGGATATACACATCATCCACCAGCAGCGAATGCGAAATCCCGCCGCCTTCCTCGTTCCAGCCAGGGAGAATATGGGCGATCTCGGGAGATGGAGAGCGGGTGAAATGCGTTGTGTGGGCCTTGTTCATCGTGACAACGTCCGGCGTCGGAGATGCACCATATGCGCCGGAAAAGTCGGTCGCTATGCGTATGCCCGCCGGCGTGTCGATGAGATAGGTCGAGTGCCCCGCATAGGTAATACGAACCGTATCGCCCGCTGCTGCTTCGACAAGTGGGGCAGAGACATAGACTATATCGGGCAGAGCTTGGGCCACCGCCATACAGGTGCTGGGGCGCTGCATCTGTGCCCAGGTGGGCGAGGCCAAAAGGAATATGAAGCTTGTGAATGCGAACAGTCTGGCGACGAGCATGGGGCGTCCTCCCTGTTGCGGTGCGCCATCCTAGAGCGAAGTGCAGTGGATGCGAAGCAGGTTGTGGTTGATGTTGCGCAAATGTGAAGAGCGCCGGAATGGCCGTGCTGCTGGACGTTGCGCCTCAATTTCACTATAAGGCGCGGCAATCTGAACATGCAGAATAAGCCCGGAGAAGGAGCCCCATGGCCGGCCATTCCCAATTTAAGAACATCATGCACCGCAAGGGTCGTCAGGACGCAGTGCGCTCCAAGATGTTCTCCAAGCTCGCTCGCGAAATCACGGTTGCTGCCAAGGCCGGCTTGCCTGACCCTGCGATGAATCCGCGCCTGCGTCTGGCCATTCAGAACGCCAAGGCGCAGTCCATGCCAAAGGACAATATCGAGCGCGCCATCAAGAAGGCATCCGGTTCGGATTCGGAAAACTATGATGAGGTACGCTACGAGGGATACGGTCCCGGGGGCGTGGCCGTCATCGTCGAGGCGTTGACCGACAACCGCAATCGCTCGGCCTCCAATATCCGCGCTGCCTTCACCAAATCGGGCGGTTCACTTGGCGAGACGGGGTCCGTCGCCTTCATGTTCGATCGCGTCGGAGAGATCATCTATCCTGCTTCTGCAGGCGATGCCGAGAAGGTCATGGAAGCGGCCATCGAGGCTGGCGCACAAGACGTGCAGTCGGATGAGAACGGCCATGTCATCATCTGCACATTCGAGGATATTGGCGACGTTACCACTGCCCTTGAGGAAAGCCTGGGCGAGGCGGAATCGGTCAAGGCCATCTGGAAGCCGCAGACGGGTACACCCGTTGACGAGGAGCGCGCGCAGTCGATCCTCAAGCTCATTGCGACCCTCGAAGATGATGATGACGTGCAGAACGTCTATGCGAATTTCGAGGTCGACGACGAGACAATGGCCAAGCTCAGCGCGGCCTGATTTCGGGAGCGCCGGTGATGAGTGCAGACATGTCTTCCCCGGCGCACCGCATCACGATTACCTATTGCACGCAATGCCAGTGGCTTTTGCGCGCGGCTTGGATGGCGCAGGAACTTCTGTCCACCTTCTCGACAGAGCTTTGCGCAAGCGAGGTCTGCCTGCGCCCACGCAGCGGCGGGATTTTCCAAATCGAGGTCGATGGCGAACTGGTTTGGGATCGCAAACGTGACGGCGGCTTTCCTGACATCAAGACGCTGAAGCAGATCGTACGGGATCATCTCGATCCCGAACGTGATCTTGGGCATATAGATTCCGCTTCCACTCGCCACAGCGACGACACGCCCTAGTTTTCATCACGATTCTGTCGCTGCCGGGATGGACACTTGCCAGCCAGGCAGCAATATGACGGAATGATACACGCATAGCGTGTGTTTGTTTGGAGGGCAGGTGCCCGTATACGCGCCTGACAATGCTGCTATTGAAGCGGGAAGGGACATTGATGTCTGCCATTATAGATTTCCTGAATAACATTCTTTGGGGCTACATCCTCGTTTATGGTCTGCTGGGGGTGGGCCTCTATTTCACCTTCAGGCTGAAACTGATCCAGATCCTGCATTTCGGGGAAATGTTCCGCGTCATCCGCTCGTCGCGGAGTGAGGACAAGGCGGGTATCTCGCCCTTTCAGGCGCTGACTGTCAGTCTTGCCTCACGCGTGGGTACGGGCAATCTCACCGGTGTTGCTGTCGCCCTCAGTCTCGGCGGACCGGGTGCGATCTTCTGGATGTGGATGGTGGCGCTGGTCGGCATGGCCACGGCCTATTCGGAGAGCACACTGGCGCAGCTCTACAAGGTGAAGAACCAGAATGGCCGCTATCGTGGCGGGCCTGCCTTCTATATCGCGCGTGGGCTTCGCGCGCCCTGGGCGGGCGCCTTGTTCTCGGTCTTCCTGATCCTCGCATTCGGCCTGATCTTCAATGCGGTGCAGGCGAACTCGATCGCAGATGCCATGGAGGGCGCTTTCGGTGTTCCGAAAATCGGCGTTGGCGTGGTGATCGCAATTCTCGCGGGGATCGTGATTTTCGGTGGCATCCGCCAGATTGCCCGCGTGGCCGAGGTTCTCGTACCGTTCATGGCGATCCTCTATCTGCTTCTGGCGGTCTATATCCTGATTACCAATATTGGCCAGGTGCCCGGCGTATTGGCCGACATCGTCGGCAGCGCATTCGGTCTGCGGGAAGCTGCAGGCGGAGCGACCGGCGGAGTCATGGCCGCGCTGCTCAATGGCGTGAAGCGCGGCCTGTTCTCCAACGAGGCGGGCATGGGTTCGGCACCCAATATCGCTGCGGTTGCCACGCCAGAGCCGCACCACCCATCCTCGCAAGGCTTTGTGCAGGCGCTGGGCGTGTTCATTGACACGATCCTTGTGTGTACGGCGACAGCGGTGATGATCCTGCTGTCGGGCGCTCTCGTGCCAGGAAACGGTGTTGAAGGTGTACAGCTGACGCAGGATGCGCTTGCCACCCATATCGGGGGAGCAGGGGTCTATTTCATCGCCATCGCGATCTTCTTCTTCGCCTTCACCTCGATCATCGGCAACTATTCTTATGCGGAGAATGCGATGACATTCCTCGGAATGGGCAGCGGTCTGCCGATCGTACTGATGCGCGTGGCCGTGCTTTTGATGGTGCTGTGGGGTGCCTATGAGAGCGTCGCTACGGTCTTCAATGCGGCCGATGCATCCATGGGTCTTATGGCGACGATCAACCTGATCGCTATCGTTCTGCTCTCGGGAACAGTGGTGAAGCTGACACAGGACTATCTCAAGCAGCGCAAGGCGGGCGAACTCCCCGTCTTCCATGCTGCCGATTATCCAGAACTTGCCGGCAAGATCGATCATACGATCTGGCATGAAAAGAACGGCTAGCAGCAACAGTCTCAAGCCCCTGCGGGGGCTGGAACCCGAGCCTTACAAAAAAGAAAAAGCCCGGCGCGATGGCCGGGCTTTTTGCTTTGAACTTTCGAAGCGGCTTAGATGCCGAGACCTTCGTAGCGCTTCTTGAAGCGCGACACGCGGCCACCGCGGTCGATCAGGGTCTGGTTGCCACCGGTCCATGCGGGATGCGTGGAGGAGTCGATGTCGAGCTGAAGGGTGTCGCCTTCCTTGCCCCAAGTGGAGCGGGTCTCGTACTCGGTGCCGTCCGTCATGACGACCTTGATGGTGTGATAGTCGGGATGGATATCGGCTTTCATCGCTCGGTCCTAAAATTCCTGTTGGTCACTTCGCGCCGGCTGCCGATGCGGCAAAGTCGCCCACGCTCAAAAACTTGAAGCCGCGGCCAATGAGGGCTACGGCTTGCCTGAGGTTGGCGTGCCTATACATCACGCGCAGTTCAGACACAAGGGGGCTTGGGCAGTTGGTGCTGCTTCAGCCTTCAGGCGGGCAGGGCATAATGCAGGTTGACGAGAAGAATGAAGGCAGATCGCGGCGCTCGCTGGGACCGTTGCGCCGGCTTGTGCCTTATGTCATGCGTTATCCCGGCCTGCTGGTGGGAGCGTGCATCTTTCTGCTGATGGCCGCGGGTGCCACGCTGACATTGCCGCTGGCCGTGAGGCGGATGATCGACCACGGATTCACCGAATCCGACAGTGCCTTCATCGCCAGCTATTTCTCCATGCTGATCGTGGTGGCGGCAGTGCTCGCCGTTGCTTCCGCCGGGCGCTACCTCTTTGTCATCACGCTTGGCGAACGTGTCGTTGCAGATCTGCGCGAGGACGTGTTCGCACATGTCATGAAGCTGTCGCCGGGCTTTTTCGATCGCGAGCAATCCGGTGAGATCGTTTCGCGATTGACTGCCGATGCCACCCAGATCAAATCCGCCGTGGGGGCATCCGCCTCGGTTGCCTTGCGCAACACGCTCATGGGGGCAGGCTCCGTGGCGATGATGGTGCTTACCAGTCCCAAGCTTTCACTTCTGGTGGTGGTGGCGATACCGTTCATCGTGCTTCCGCTCATGGCGTTCGGGCGCTCCGTTCGCCGCCGCTCCCGCATCGCACAGGACACGCTCGCCGAGGCTACGGCTTTCGCAGGAGAGCAGATTGGTGCAGTACGGGTGGTGCAGGCATTCACGGGTGAGAAACGCGCTGCAGGACGATTTTCCACCGCCGTCGAGGCGGCCTATCAAGCAGCACGCAAATCCATCCTCGCGCGATCCGTCCTGACCTTCTTTGCAATCTTCACCACTTTCACCTCTGTCGTGGCAGTGCTTTGGGTCGGTTCTCATGCTGTCCTCTCGGGCGAGATGAGCGGCGGGACGCTCGGTCAGTTCCTGCTTTATGCGGTGCTTGCCGCCGGCGCCCTGGGCGCCTTGTCGGAAGTCTGGGGTGAGCTTTCGCAGGCCGCCGGTGCGGCTGAACGCATGGGTGAGTTGCTGGATGAGAAACCTTCTGTCGCAGCTCCCCTGAAACCGGAGGTGCTGCCCTCGCCGACGCGCGGCGAAATCAACTTCGAAAATGTCGGTTTTGCGTATCCATCACGGAAAGGAACTGCCGCGCTTCACGGGTTGAACCTTTCGGTGAAACCCGGGGAAACCGTGGCGATCGTCGGTCCATCTGGAGCAGGTAAGAGCACGCTGTTCGGCTTGCTCCTGCGCTACTATGATGTCACTGCAGGAAAGATCACGGTAGACGATGTCGATATCCGGACGGTTGATCCCGAAGCTCTGCGCGAGCGTCTGGCGATCGTCCCTCAGGATGTGACGGTGTTTTCCGGCAGCGCAGCAGACAATATCGCCTTCGGAAAACCCGATGCGACAGCAGCTGAAATCGAAGCGGCAGCGAAGGCGGCACTTGCGGACGAATTCGTCAGCGCGCTGGAGCAGGGATACGAAACACCCGTCGGCGAACGCGGAGTGACGCTTTCAGGCGGTCAACGCCAGCGTCTGGCCATTGCGCGGGCGCTTTTGAGAGATGCTCCGATCCTGCTGCTTGATGAAGCCACGTCCGCGCTCGACGCCCATAGCGAGGCGCTCGTCCAGAAGGCGCTGGAACGGCTGATGGAAGGGCGCACGACCCTGGTCATTGCGCACCGGCTGGCGACGATTCTCAAGGCGGACCGCATCCTCGTCATGGAGGAAGGTCGGATCGTGGAAGAAGGCACGCATGAGGAACTGGTCGCGCGCGGAGGCGCTTATGCGCGTCTCGCCAGCCTCCAGTTCGATTCCGGGTCGAACGCGTTCAAGAGTTCGGCCGCGGTGTGAACGGCACGACGCCGGTTTGCTGCGGCCTGCTTGCATGAATGAAGTCCGAGGCCACCGGACTGCCCTCCATGCGCTTGGCTTAATGCTAGCCATCTGTAGCCGCGTGGTCGTGCTGTGGCCGGAGCTGCGGCCACCAGCGGCATTCATCCATGCTTCCTCGCAGTTTTTCCGGCTGAATTTCCTCGTTTCCCATCTTCAAAGTTGAGCATCCCGAGCATCGCCTTCGGGTGGATGCTTTGGGCGTACGGGTTGCAATCAGTTGTTGCAAATCCTCTCGGGCCCGGATAGACGGAATATGTAATGTAATAGCATAACAAATCCACCCAAGGATATTCTGCATGAAAAACATCATCAAGATTGCTGCTGTTACCGCCAGCCTGTTTGTTGCAGCCGGTACGGTCCAGGCTGATGGCAAAAAGGAAAGCCACTCGGAAAAGCATGCCCACTCGCACTCGCATTCCACCGAGGCAGAAACGAAAATTTACCAAGGCTATTTCGAGGACGGCCAGGTGCAGGAACGGACCCTGGCAGACTGGGAGGGCGAGTGGCAGTCGGTTTTCCCATATCTGCAGGATGGGACGCTGGACCCGGTTTTCGCCCACAAGGCTGAAAATGGTGACAAGAGTGCTGAGGAGTACAAGGCCTATTATCGGAAAGGATACGAGACCGACGTCGACCGGATCGAGATCAAGGGCGACCACGTGACCTTCTCGAAGTCCGGAGCTTCCTTCTCTGGTACCTATGCTGGCGATGGCTACGAGATACTGACCTATGAGAAGGGCAATCGCGGGGTCCGCTTCATCTTCAAGAAGACGGAAGGCGACGATTCAGCACCCGACTACATCCAGTTCAGCGACCATATCATCGCGCCGAAGAAGGCAGACCACTATCACCTGTATTGGGGCGATGACCGCGCGGAACTCCTGAAGGAGCTGAGCAATTGGCCGACCTATTACCCGGCCGCGCTGACGGGCGAGCAGATCGTGAAAGAAATGACTGCGCACTGAGCCGTTGGGAGAGTCTGGAGCGTCACCGGCGGGACCGGTGACGCGGATCTCAGTTTCAGCCGTAACGCTCTTCCAGATGCTCGCGGAAGTGTCTAGCATTGAGCGGTTCGCCCGTGGCGCGCTCGATCAGCTCCGGGGTGGACCAGCGTGATGCCTGGCTCCAGATATGCTTGCGCCGCCAGTCGTTCACCGCCTCGAACTCGCCGCGGGAAAGCTGGTCATCCAGATCTGGTATCTCCCGCTTGATCGCGTTCCACTGCTGGGCGGCCATCATCGCGCCGAGCGTGTAGGAGGGGAAATAGCCGAATGCGGATGAAGGCCAATGCACATCCTGCATCGGTCCATCCTTGGGCGAGTCGATGGTGGAGAGACCGAGATAGCGCTTCATGCGCTCGTCCCATGCTTCCGGCAGATCCGTGACCTCAAGCGTCCCGCCGATCAGCTCCTGTTCTATTTCAAAGCGCAGGATGACGTGGAGCGGATAGGTGACCTCATCGGCATCGACGCGGATCAGGCCGCGTTCGACGTGATGCACATGGTCTAGTATTTCGTCCTGCGACCAGCTCTCGCCGAGATGCTGTTCAACCAGCGGCAGCGCCCAGTGCCAAAAGGCCGGATTGCGACCGATCTGCTTTTCGACAAACAGGCTCTGGCTTTCGTGCATGGACATGCCACGCGCTTCTCCCAAGGGCCAATGCGCCCATTCCTTGGGCAGGTTCTGTTCGTAGAGGGCGTGGCCGGTTTCGTGCAGCGTGCCCATCAGCGATGACAGGAATTCGTCCGAACGGTAGCGCGTGGTGATGCGCACATCGGTTGGCACGCCACCGCAGAAGGGATGGTGTGAGACGGAAAGGCTGCCGCGTGTGAGGTCGAAACCGACAGCGGCCATCATGGCAAGCCCCAGCTCACGCTGCTTCTCGATCGGGTAGTTGCCTGAAAGCGGGCGGGTGGGGGCCTTTTCGCGGCGCTTTTCCTGCACTTCGAGTGCGCGCGGCACAAAGTCGACGAGAAAGGTTTTCAGTTCGTCGAATACCGGCGCAATCTGCTCGACCCGACTGCCGGGATCATACATTTCGATCAGCGCATCATAGGGGGAGAGGCCGAGGACTTCGCCGCGACGGGCAGCTCGTTCGCGCTCCAGCTCAACCACTTCCTGCAAGACCGGTGCGAAACCTGCCCAGTCATTGCGGGCGCGCAGATCACGCCAAAGCTGCTCGCAGCGCATGGAAGCGCGCGTTTGCCGCTCCACGAATTCGGGCGGCAGGCAGGTGAGGCCGACATAGCGGCGGCGCCATTCGCGCACTGCCGCCTTCTGGTCATCGCTCAGATCTTCCTGCTCCGCGGCATCCAGCCAATCGCCAATTTCCGGAGCGACCGATTCGCGATGATGCATGCCCGAGAGCACCGACATGGCTTCGGCCCGCGCTTCGCCGCCGCCCGGCGCCATATGCGTGGCTTCATCCGCCCCCAGTATGGAAAGGGCGTGCGAGAGGGCGTGCAGCTTCGTTCCGAGCTTGTCGAGCTTATCAAAGGACATGGACAATACCTGGTTGGATAGGAATCAGCGTTCGGTCAGCTTGAGTTCGATGCGGCGATTACGATCACGGGCTTCGGGCGTATCGGACGCATCGAGCGGTTGATATTCACCAAAACCCGCTGCCACCAACCGGTTTGCGGGCACGCCCTGCTCGATGAGGAATTTCACGACGGCCGTCGCGCGTGCGGTGGAGAGTTCCCAATTGTCGCGGAAGCGACCGGTGCCGGACAAGGGCACATCATCGGTGTGGCCGTCGACGCGCAATACCCAGTTGATCTCGGGCGGAATTTCCTGCTGCAGATCGAGAATGGCCTCGGCAAGCTTCTGCATTTCTTCCCGTCCGCTGGGATTGATCTCGGTGGCGCCGGAGGGGAACAGGACCTCCGACTGGAAGACGAAGCGATCGCCAACGATGCGGATGTTCTCGCGATCGGAAAGGATCTCGCGCAGCCGTCCGAAAAAGTCGGAACGGTAGCGGTTCAGTTCCTGCACGCGCTGGGCAAGCGCGACATTGAGGCGGCGGCCAAGATCTGCGATTTTCGCGCGGGATTCCTGGTCACGCTCTTCCGATACGTCCAGAGCTGATTCCAGGGCTGCAATCTGGCGGCGCAGTGCGGAGATCTGCTGATTGAGCAGCTCGACCTGCGAGAGAGCGCGCTGGCTGACGCCGCGTTCCTCGTTCAGTTCTTCGGTCAGGGCGCCCAGACGCGCCCGGGCCTCTTCACTCTGTCCGCTGCCGCTAGCCAGGAGTTGCTGAAGGCGCGATTGTTCTTCGGTAGCATCTTCCAGGGAGGCACGCAGACTGGCGATCGTGTCTTCAGCATCCTGATTGCTGGCGCGCTCCAGGGCGAGAAGCTGCGTCAATTCATTGATCTGTGTGTTCAGGCGGTCGAGCACCTCGTCCTTGCCCGAGATTTCGCGGCTCAGGAAAAACTGCGCCAGCACGAAGACCGACAGCAGGAACATGATGGCCAGAAGCAGCGTGGCCATGGCATCAACGAAGCCAGGCCAGTAGTCGACGCTGCCCGTCCTGCGCCTGTTGCGCGCCAGAGCCATCTTATTCGCTGTCCTCGCGTTCGCGCTTTTTCAGGGAGACTGCGATACTTTCCAGTGTCTCGCGCAGGGCGCGCTGGTCTGATGCCTGCGCTTCCACCCAGTCACGCATCATCTGCTGTTCCTGACGCATGTTCTTCACAAGGCCGGAAATGCCTTCCGCCAGCGAGGCCATGGCGGCTGCGGTCTTCGGATTGGAGGCACTGCCACTTTCCTGCATGTTGCGCAGTTTCTCGGCCAGTTCCTTCAGTTCCTCGGACTGTCCGGCACGCGTGCCTTCGCCAAGATCGGAACCCAGATCGGTGACGGTGGAAAGCCAGTTTTCCAGCTCCACATAAAAGCGGTTCTGCGCACGCCCGGCCTGCAGATCGAGGAAGCCAAGCACGAGCGACCCGGAAAGGCCGAAGAGTGACGAGGAAAAGGCAGTGCCCATCCCGGCAAGCGGTGCAGAGAGCCCGGTTTTCAGCGAATCCAGGATGTCGTTGGCCGAACCCGTACCGGGATCGAGAGACTGGATCGTATCGCCGATCGAGCCAATGGTCTGCAGCAGGCCCCAAAAGGTGCCGAGCAGACCGAGAAAGACCAGCAGGCCGATTAGATAGCGTGACGTGTCGCGGCTTTCATCGAGGCGCGTGGCGATGGAATCGAGGATCGAGCGCATCGAGCTCGTCGAGAGGGCCATGCTGGAGGACCTGCTCAACAGAAGCTTCATGGGTGCGAGCAAAACAGGATCGGTGGCTTCCGTCCCCGCCAGGAAGGAATTCACCCATCGTACTTCGCGGAAGAGCCGGATCACCTGCAAGAGGGCCAGCAGAACGCCGATTGCCAATACACCAAGGATCAACCCGTTCAGGCCCGGATTGCTCTGGAACGCCGCGGAGATCTGGCGATAGAGAATTGCGGCCACGAACCCGACAATGGCCAGAAAGATGAGCATCGAATAGAAAAAGACGTGGGGGCTCGAAAGGCTTCGCGGATCATATTGTTCATCCACGGTGAGACGTTCCGCTCCCAGCGATTTCATGAAGGCCATTCTCTCCTCATCGGTATGTGCCCGAGCGCCCAGACTGTAAGCGCAATTGTGACCAAATTGAAAGCCGGTTGCGGCGCTGGGGCAACGTGTAGCATGTAATGCCGGTTCCGCCATATGGCGCGGATGCAGCAATGGTGGGTGCAGAGACGACAATGAAGATTGTGGTGACCGGAGCAACGGGCTTTGTCGGCCGACATCTGTGTCGGGCGCTCGGTACACGTGGATATCAGGTGCGCCGCGCCTTGCGCAGCGCGGGCGTTGCGGCCGACGCAGATGATGTGGTTGTTGGCGAAATCGGCCCGCGCACAGATTGGTCGCGAGCGCTCGTCGGAGCAGATGCCGTGGTGCATCTCGCGGGCCCGGCACACGGGCGCGTGCGTGACGATGCCGCGTTCTTTTCAACCAGTGATGCGGGCACAGCACGTCTGTTGGAGGCGATGGAGGAGGCTGATCTGCCGGTCATGGTCAATATGAGCAGCATCGCAGCGCGTCGTGCGGAAGAGGAAGGCGATGGCGCTTCCGCCTATGGACGGTCGAAGCTTGCGGGAGAACGGCGTGTCTCAGGCTTCGCGAAGGGAGGTGGGCTGCTTGCCATCAGCTTGCGCCCGCCCCTTGTCTACGGGGCAGATGCGCCAGGCAATTGGGCACGGCTCATGCGTCTTGCACGCCTCCCGCTGCCGCTGCCATTCGCCTCTGTCAACGCGGCGCGCAGCTTTTGTGCAGTGGAGAATCTGTGCGATGCGATCATCAGTGCCCTTGAGGCCGGTGCATCAGGAGCCAAGGGGGCCGGGGTCTACGAAATATGCGATGCGGAGACGGTCACACTTGCGGAAGTGCTGACACTGCTTCGCGCGGGCGCCGGGCGTCGTGCGCATCTTGTGCCGGTGCCCGTCGGACTGCTGCGTTCAGGCATCGAGGCGGCCGGCATGCATCAACTGGCTGAACAATTGTTCGACCCTCTGTTGCTCGACGCATCACCATTTGCGGAAAGATTTGGCTGGCAGCCGCCTGTGGCAGCGCCGGATGCCATAAAAGCCTGCTCAGCGCGGAAGAGCGTGCCGCGCTGAGCAGGATTCATCCAGATCAGTCGCGCTTGGAAGCCTTCTGCAACTGCTTGAGCAGGGCGCGGTGGATCAGTTCGTTGCCGGCTACCACATTGCCGGTCTCGAAGATCTTCTGCCCCCCGGACCGGTCGGTGGCAAAACCACCTGCTTCACGCACCATCAGCAGGCCGGCTGCCATGTCCCAGGGCTGCAAGCCGTCTTCCCAGAAACCGTCCATTCGACCGGCGGCGACATAGGCCAGATCAAGCGCGACTGCGCCCATGCGGCGGATGCCGGAGACCTCGCCCATGATGTGACGCAGGTCGAGCAATGCCTGCCCGTGGTGCCCGCGACCCAGATGCGGTATGCCCGTGCCGATGACACTGTCAGTCAGTTCGCGGCGGGCCGCCACGCGCATGCGCCGGTCATTGAAGAATGCACCACCGCCGCGTTCTGCCGTGTACAGCTCGTCCATGGCCGGATTGTAGATTACGCCGGCAACGATCTGGCCCTGACGTTCAAGCGCGATGGAGACGCCGAAGATCGGGATGCCATGCAGAAAGTTCGTTGTGCCGTCGAGCGGGTCCACGATCCAGCGATGCTGGTCGTCGCCGCCTTCCACCACGCCGCGCTCTTCCATCAGGAAGGCGTAGCCGGGACGGGCGCGCGACAGCTCCTGGTGCACGATTTCCTCTGCACGGCGGTCGGCCTGGCTGACATAGTCGCCCGGTCCCTTGAGCGAGACCTGCAGGTTCTGCACCTCGCCGAAGTCACGGGCCAGTGAGCGGCCTGCCTTCATGGCGGCCTGCACCATGACATTGATGATCGCGGAGCGCGCCATCGCGTCTGTCCTCGTAAGTTGTTCTGCGAAAAGCCGGTTTAGTCGGCGCGACGCAGATAGGTGATTTCGTTGGTGTCGACGACGATTTTCTCGCCGGTCTGGATGAAGGGCGGCACCATCACACGCACGCCATTTTCCATGACTGCCGGCTTGTAGGAGGATGCAGCCGTCTGACCCTTCACCACCGGATCAGCCTCGGCGACTTCAAGCGTAACCTGATCCGGCAGCGAGATGCCGATGGGCTTTTCCTCGTAGAGTTCGACCGTCACGGTCATGCCGTCCTGCAGGAATGCGGCGCGGTCGCCCACGAAGTCCTTCTGCAGTTCAAGCTGCTCGTAGGTTTCGGCGTCCATGAAGACGAGTGCGTCGTCCTGCGCGTAGAGATAGGAGAAGTCCTTCTGCTCAAGGCGAACCTTCTCAACCGTCTCGGCAGCGCGGAAGCGCTCGTTCAGCTTGGTGCCGTCGATCAGGTTCTTCATCTCAACCTGGTTGTAGGCGCCACCCTTGCCGGGCTTCACGGCATTGGTCTTGACCGCTACCCACAGCCCGCCATTGTGTTCGATAACATTTCCCGGACGGATTTCGTTTCCGTTGATCTTCATCTGGTCTGTCCTGATAAGAGACGCGCTCAGGCGTTTTTGTCGGCGTTCCAAGACCATAAAATGGGCTGGGAGGCAAGACAGGCAAGCCAAAACACTGCCTTAGAAGCTGGTTCGCCGTTCCTATCGGCGCAGTTGGTTGGCGCGCTGCAGAGCCTGTTCAACCTGCTCCTGGGTCAGTCCGTTCATGAAATCTTCCATCTCGCGGTCAACCAGGCCCGCACGGCGGGCCAGTATGTACCAGGCGGAAGCGGCAATCGGATCACCCTCGACACCTATGCCGGCCCGGTAGAGCTTTGCCACCCGGTTTTGTGCGGCAACATTGCCGCTGTCGGCTGCACGTTTCAGCCAGCCAAAACCGGCTTCGGGATTGGCTTTTCCGCCGCGCCCTTCGATAAGCCAGGTGCCGAGATCGAGTTGGGCGGTGTCGAAGTTCTGGCGCGCGGCCCTTGCAAGCCAGCGCCTCGCCTCCGCGTCATCCTGTTCCTTGCCGCCGATTCCGTTCGCATAGACGAGCGCGAGCGCATATTGGGCATCGGGAAGGTTCGCCTTGGCGGCAGCCTCATAAAGTTCGACTGCTTCCTTCTGTGCCTGTGCGCCGCCGCCATTGGCAAGGATGAACTGGGCGAGGTTGAATTGCGCCAGCCGGTGTCCGGCTTGTGCCGCCTTCTCCAGGAGCTCGCGCGCTTTCTCCAGGTCCTTCTCGACGAAGTTTCCGTCGACGAGCATCAGCGCATATTGAAGCTGTGCCTCGGCAACGCCCTGTTCTGCCGCTTTCCCATACCAGCTTGCCGCTTCGCGCGCATTGCGCGGTACGCCCAGCCCACGGGCGTGTATCTCTGCTATCAGGGTTTGCGCCGCGGCATCGCCTGCTTCCGCTCGCGGTGTGGCGAGGCGAAGGGCGGTTATGTAGAGCCCACGTTGAAAGGCTCCGAAAGCAGCATCCGTGCGTTTGCCGAAGCGGCTGGGATCAACTTCCTCGATCTGCGGTTCGCCGGCGGCCTGCTGTTCCTGGGCACCGAGGGGCTGCGCCAGCAGCATTGCCGCAAGCAGGAAGCTAGCGCGTCGCAGCATCAGCTTTCGCTCTCCGTTCGTGATGCTGCGGCTTGGTCGAGCATGTTGTTGGCATTGCGCACCGCTTCAGCCGCGTCCACATCACTGCCGAACACGATCTGCGAAGCAGCGACAAATTCCGTGCCCGTTTCGGCGACGGTGCGGATTGATGCCGGATCCGATCCTGCCATGACAATGCAGGGTACTTCGATCATCTGCGCCCACCAAGTGCCGAGCGTGATGTTGCGCGGGTGTGGCTCGGGGGTGTTGTCGTAGCCGAAGCGGCCGAAAAACATGTAGTCTGGCTGTGCCTCGCCAAGATCAAGCGCAACGTCGCGCGTGCGGGCACCGCCGCTGCCGACGATCATGCGGTTCTGATACTGTCGGATGGCGTCATCGAGTTCGAGACGATTGCCATCGACATGTATGCCGTCCGCGCCAATGCGCGCAGCCACACGGGGAGCGCCGGCGATGAGGGAGGCTGCGCCGGCTTCCTGCGCAATCTTGGACAATGCCGCTGCATGATCCTGGAACTGGTCTTCATCCATTCCCCAATCGGGGATGATGACGGATGCGACGTCGCCTGCGTCAACGGCCCTTTGCAACCGCTCCGCCACATCGGCTACGGTCGCGATATCAGGCGTGATCAATACGAGGCGGCAGCGTTCTGTCTGCATGTGCTGGCTTTCACTTTCCATGACTGGCATTGTGGGCAAACTCTCATCTTTCGCATAGTCCCATGTTCCATGGGCAGGCAAGGCTTTATCCTATTGCGTCGATGTCACGACCCATTGCGGGGCGAAGAGCATTGATGTGTGCTGAATTCGGGCGACAGAATGACGGATCTTCTAACCCAGCCACAATTCATCGCCGCTGCAGTCGTGGCGGTGCTGCTCGTGGGGATGTCCAAAGGCGGCTTTGGCGGCGCAATGGCCTTGCTCGGCGTGCCCATTCTATCGCTTGTCGTTCCGCCGGTGCAGGCGGCGGCCATCCTGCTGCCGATCCTGATCGTGATGGATATCGTCTCCCTCTGGGCATGGCGTGGAAATTTCGATCGGCGCACGCTGATGGTGATGTTGCCCGGTGCGATGATAGGCATTGGAATAGGCTGGCTTACGGCAGCGATCGTAACAGAGGCGCATGTGCGCCTGATCGTGGGGGTGGTGGCGCTCGTCTTCTTTCTGCGCTGGCTGGTAGAGAAGGCGGGCCGCCGGGAACGGGTGAGCGAGCACAATGCGCCGCGCGGCGTCTTCTGGGGATCGATCGCGGGCTTTACAAGTTTCGTGGCCCATGCCGGCGGACCGCCCTACCAGGTCTATGCGCTGCCCCTGAAGCAGGACCCGAAGCTTTATACCGGGACAAGCGTGGTTTTCTTCGCCGTTGTGAATGCCGTGAAGCTGGTGCCATATTTTGCGCTGGGGCAGTTCGACACGACCAATCTCACGATCTCCCTCGCGCTTGCGCCAATTGCACCGCTGGCCACCCTTGCGGGGGTATGGCTCATCAAGAGGATGCGGGCGGAGATTTTCTATCCACTGATGTATGCCATGGTGTTCATCGTCTCCATCAAGCTCATTCATGACGGCGTTACCGGCATCTGGGGCTAGGTCGAACGTCGTCTCGAGGAGGTGGTGACGGCACCGCAACTGTGTGCTTTAACTGGGAAAACCGCCTTGGGAGGGGCATGATGGTGAACCCGTACGAACTTGATCTCGACCGTAATCCCGCGAACCACCAGCCGCTGACTCCGCTAACGCTGTTCGAGCGTGCAGCCAGGACATTTCCCGATCAGCCGGCGATCATTCATGGCCGCATCCGTCGCAGCTACGCCGAATTCTATGAGCGGTCCGTGAAGCTTGCATCCGCACTGGCGCGCAACGGTATCGGCAAGGGCGATACGGTGACCGTGATGCTCTCCAACACGCCGCCCATGCTGGAGGCGCATCATGCTGTGCCGATGACACAAGGCGTGCTGCACTCCCTCAATACCCGACTTGATGCGGCCATCATCGCCTTCCAGCTGGATCACGCGGAGAGCAAGGTCGTCATCGTGGATCGCGAATTCTCCGCGGTCATGCGCGAGGCCTTGGCGCAAGCGCATGTGGAGCCGCTCGTGATCGACTTCGATGACAGCGAGTATCCCTCGGATGCGCCATATCCGAAGGGTGAGCGGATCGGACGCATAGACTACGAGGAGTTTCTCGCCTCAGGCGATCCCGAATTCAGGTGGAAGATGCCGGATGACGAGTGGGATGCGATCTCGCTCAACTATACTTCGGGCACGACGGGCAACCCCAAGGGGGTCGTCTACCATCACCGCGGGGCGGCACTCATGTGCTACTCCAACACCGTACATGCCAGCATGCCGCGCCATCCGGTCTATCTGTGGACGCTGCCCATGTTCCACTGCAACGGATGGTGCTTCCCTTGGACTCTTTCGGTGCAGGCCGGCACCCATGTATGCCTGCGTTGGGTACGCGCCAAAGCCATGTATGACGCGATTGCCGATCATGGGGTAACCCAGATGTGCGGCGCGCCGATCGTCATGTCGACGCTCATCAACGCAACCGAGGAGGAGCGGCGGGAATTCGATCAGACGGTCGTGTTCAACACTGCTGCCGCACCACCGCCGGAATCAGTGCTTTCCGGCATGGCCGAGCAGGGTTTTCAGGTGACCCATCTCTATGGCCTGACGGAGACCTATGGCCCATCCGTGGTCAATGAATGGAAGGCGGACTGGAGCAATCTGGAGCCGGCGGAACAGGCAAAGCAGAAGGCGCGCCAGGGCGTGCGCTATGCATCGCTTGAGGGACTTACCGTCATGGATCCCGTCTCGATGAAGGAAACGCCGCGGGATGGTGAAACCATCGGCGAGGTGATGTTCCGCGGGAACATCGTGATGAAGGGCTATCTGAAGAACCCCAATGCGACGCAGGAGGCTTTCGCGGGCGGCTGGTTCCATTCCGGCGACCTGGGAGTGATGCATCCCGACGGCTATATCCAGCTCAAGGACCGCTCAAAAGACATCATCATCTCTGGCGGCGAGAACATCTCGTCAATCGAGGTCGAGGACGCACTCTACAAGCATCCCGCTGTCGCTGCCTGCGGTGTGGTTGCCAAGGAGGATGAGCGCTGGGGCGAGACACCGATCGCTTTTGTCGAGCTGAAACCCGGGAAAGAGGCAACGGCGGAAGACCTGATCGCGCATTGCAAAAGCCTGCTTGCCTCGTTCAAGTGCCCGAAGGAGATCCTCTTCGAGGAGATCCCGAAGACCTCCACCGGCAAGATCCAGAAATTCCGCCTGCGGGACATGGTCAAGAAGGAAGAGTGAGTCGGTCCAACGGCACGGCAATGGCGTTGCTTCACGGGTGCATGACCGGCTTTTAGTCAAACTTAACTGCGCATGTTAACCATGCATTAAGCTTTATGAGTGTTTACTGTGGGTATCCAGTGATCTGGATTCTTACCGAGTGGCTGGTGCCATTCTGTTTGACGCCTCCCTGTTAAACTCCTGAGAGCCGCGTTTGCGGCTCTTTTTTTCGCCCGATTGTGCGTTAACCTTTTGTTAAGAGGGGACTTGCCTTCACGCGGAGTGAGGCGCATCTTCCCCGCCAACTTTTCACAACCAGCGTCTCAAGGCTTTGCAGCTGGCGCGTAGAGTAAAGATTTCGGGGCGGATCTCGCATGGTAACGACGGGTACGGGCAGCGCCAAAACAGTCAAGCTGGCCGAGCGAAGGGTTTTCTCCCAGTCATTCAAGCCGCTCTACAATGAGGGCATGGGGCTGGTTGAGGAAGCGGCGGAATATCTGGACGGACCGGGTCGTGCAGCGGCCAAGGGCCTGTCGAAAACCGCTGCCGGTCTCTATGCCGCCGAATCCATGCGCCTCACCACCCGCCTGATGCAGCTTGCCTCCTGGCTTCTTCTCCAGCGTGCGGCCAATGCCGGCGAAATGACGCGCGAACAGGTAGCAGCCGAGAAGGCGAAAGTGCGCCTCGATACCGCATCCACCGGACGTGATGCACCGGGTTGGGAAGGACTGCCGGAAGAGTTTCGCGATCTCGTCGACCGTTCGCTGCGTCTGGAAGCGCTTGTGCGTCGCATGGATGAGGAAATCTACGGTCCTCATGAGGACGAGAGTGACGACGGGGCGCTGAGCACGAATCCCGTTTCCGACCAGATCACGCTTCTGCGCACCGCATTCGGCCGCGGCTGATCCTGTTTTCAGGCGACAAGACCACTTAAGGCACTGCGGAGTGCGCGCCCGACAGGCGGCATGGCCAGCAGTGCTGATGCCACGACCAGGCTGAAGGTGATACGCCGGTAGGTCGCCTCTGCCGACCGACCGTAGAGCAGACATCCTGTTCCCAACCCAGTCATGTAGATCGGGGCCATCGCGGCACCTAGCCAGACGCGCTCGGCGGTAAGGAAGCCGGCCGCCCACTGGTTGGCGAACGCGAATACCTCGCCCAGCATGAACAGGGCCATCAGGTTTGCACGGATCATGAATGCCGGGGCAGCCGAAGCCATCCAGTACATGATGACGGGAGGGCCGGGGATCGAGGCGATGCCCCCAAGCAGGCCTGATAACGCACCGACTGCAGTCGACACGGGCCAAGTTCTGGGGCCGTGATAGCGCCAGCCTCTCCACAAGAACACCGCACAAATGAGAATGATGATGGAGATCGCCCAGCGCAGTATGTGAGGGTCGCCGAGCTTCAGCACCATGATGCCCAGGGGAACAAACAAGGCGAGCCCCAGCGTTACAGGCAGCACTTCACGCCAATTCACATGCTTGAGCACTGGCAGTGTCAACGGAATGATGGGCAAGGAATCGATGATGACCACGATCACCACCGCCACCACCGGGTCATAAAGCGCGGCAGCAACCGGAACCACGATGAGGCCGGTGCCAAAGCCTGACAGGCCACGGGCAATGCCGGCGACCATCACCGTGGCGGCGAGTAGGAAAAAGCTCGTATCAAAAAGGATTCCGGACATCGTTTCCTGAAGCTGGTTGCCTGCAGAGGCTGCAGCGCGACGCATTTTGTGGCAATGCGCCTGACGCTGGCTATTGTGGGGCCATGAACAGCGCGATTCGCATCATCGGCATTGATCCGGGGCTCAGACGCACCGGTTGGGCCATCATCGAGAGCCTTGGCAACAGCCTGCATTTTGTGGCTGCAGGGACAGTGACTTCTGACGGCAAGGCGGATCTCGCATCGCGCCTTTGCCAGCTTCATGATGGCCTCTCGGACATTTTGCACACGCATATGCCGGTGGAAGCTGCCGTGGAGCAGACATTCGTGAACAAGGATGCCTCGGCAACGCTGAAGCTCGGCCAGGCGCGCGGCATCGCGATGCTCGTGCCTGCGCGGGCGGGTCTTCCCGTGAGCGAATATGCGCCCAACGCGGTCAAGAAGACGGTGATCGGCGTCGGGCATGGTGACAAGAAACAGATCCACATGATGGTGAAGGTCCTGATGCCTCGCGCGAAATTCGATACCGACGATGCGGCAGATGCCATCGCCATTGCCATCTGCCACGCCCATCACCGGCAGTCCGCGCCGGGCCGCCTTGCCATGGAACTTGCGAAATGATCGGCAAACTCAAAGGCATTATCGACGAGATCGCAGAAGACCATTGCGTGGTCGATGTCGGTGGCGTTGGCTATGTGGCCTATTGTCCGGCCCGAACGCTTTCGAGCCTTGAAGGCGAGGGAACTGCAGTTGCGCTCTATATCGAAACCTATGTGCGCGAAGACATGATCCGCCTTTACGGCTTCCGCACGCAGCTGGAACGCGAATGGTTTCGCCTTTTGCAGAACAATGTGCAGGGCGTCGGTGCCAAGGTGGCGCTGGCGGTTCTCTCCACGCTTTCTACGGCGGAACTGGCCAATGCCATTGCGCTGAAGGATGTCGCGATGGTCGCGCGTGCGCCGGGTGTCGGCAAGAAGGTTGCCGAGCGCATCGTTACGGAGCTGAAGAGCAAGGCACCGGCCTATGCGGGAGATGCCACCGGCACCATCGGCCTGAAACAGGAGCTTGGCGAGAACGCGGCACCAGCGCCCGTCGCAGACGCCGTTTCGGCACTCGCCAATCTCGGCTATTCGCGCGACCAGGCCGCGAGCGCGGTTTCCGCAGCCATGAAGAGTGCGGGTGAAGGAGCCGATGCCGGAACGCTGATCCGGCTTGGGCTGAAGGAACTGGCGCGATGAGAGTTGAACAGCAGCGCTCAGCAACCTATCCCTCCGTCACTACAGTTGGTGGAGCAATCGTATGAGTGAGGCCGATCGCCTGATTACGGCTGACAAGCGTGGTGAGGATGTGGATGCGTCCTTGCGGCCGCAGACGCTTGACGATTTTGTCGGGCAGAAGGCGGCGCGGGCCAATCTGAAGGTCTTCATTGAAGCAGCGCGCGGCCGTGGCGAGGCGTTGGATCACGTGCTCTTCGTTGGGCCGCCCGGACTGGGCAAGACCACGCTTGCGCAGATCATGGCGCGGGAGCTGGGGGTTAATTTCCGCTCCACCTCCGGTCCGGTCATTGCGAAGGCCGGTGATCTGGCCGCGCTTCTGACCAATCTGGAAGAGCGCGACGTTCTCTTCATCGACGAGATACACCGGCTCAATCCGGCGGTTGAGGAAATTCTCTATCCGGCGATGGAGGACTACCAGCTAGATCTCATTATCGGCGAAGGTCCGGCAGCTCGGTCGGTAAAGATCGATCTAGCCAAGTTCACGCTTGTGGCTGCGACAACGCGTCTTGGCCTTCTGACGACGCCGCTGCGCGACCGCTTCGGCATTCCGGTTCGGCTTGATTTCTACACGGTCGACGAGTTGCAGCATATCGTGACCCGCGGCGCGCGTATTCTGGGACTGCCCATGGCGGAAGATGGCGCGGAGGAGATCGCCCGCCGCGCGCGGGGGACGCCTCGTATCGCCGGGCGCCTGCTACGTCGCGTGCGCGACTTTGCAGCCGTTGCGGGCGCCGAGAAGGTCACACGCGAGGTAGCCGATCAGGCATTGTCACGGCTCGAAGTGGATTCCATGGGGCTCGATCAGCTCGACCGGCGTTACCTGACGATGATCACCTCGAATTTTGGCGGCGGACCGGTGGGAATCGAGACCATTGCAGCAGCCCTTTCCGAGCCGCGCGATGCCATCGAGGACATAATCGAGCCCTATCTCATTCAACAGGGATTCATCCAGCGCACGCCGCGCGGGCGTGTTCTGACCGCGCGCGCATGGCAGCATATGGGACTTGAGCCGCCGCAGGCCGTCACCGCCACCCAGATCAATCTTTTCCAGGAGGAGGATTGATGGCTGGCGAAAACGAGCTGGCGGGCGAGCTGACTGGCGAAGGTCACCGCTATCGGGCGCGCGTCTATTTCGCCGACACGGACTTCACGGGCGTTGTCTATCACGCGCGCTATCTGGAATTTCTGGAGCGCGGACGCTCGGACTTTCTGCGGCTTGCCGGTGTGCACCACACGGAGCTTGAAGAAGGCAAGCATGGTGGCGAAAAACTTGCCTGGATCGTCAGGCGCATGGAGATCGATTTCGTCCAGCCGGCGCGCATCGACGACGTCATGACAATCGAGACAAAGGTCGAGCGGCTTTCGGGCGCGCGCATCTATATGGCGCAGACCATCCATCGTGACGATACGCTGCTGATCAGGGCGCGTGTCGAAGCCGCAATCATCAGCGCCAGCGGCAAGCCACGTCGCTTCCCGAAGCAATGGGCAGCAGCTTTTCTTGGTGAAGCGGGATAATCTTCTTCTCGACGGAAATTGATCTCGTATCCGCGATTCCGCAGCGTCAGCGTAACGCTTAATTAACCATAAAGCCTCAAGACATTGAGCGGTATGGCCAAGGCCCATTGCGCCTTCCTTTTAACAAAATTGAAGGAAAGAAGAGCGCTGAGCAAGGCCCGCTGGGGACGCTTTCTGCTGCTGGAATGGCAGGGAGGCGAGTGGGCGGGGACGTGAAGTCAGATAAATGCTGCCCTTATCTTACGAGGACGAAGTTTCATGGAAAGTATAGCGCTCAACGCGCCGGGTGGTGACTTGTCGATCTGGTCGTTGTTTTGGGAAGCGGGCTGGGTGGTGAAGCTCGTCATGATCGGGCTTCTGGTCGCCTCGGTCTGGTGCTGGGCCATCATCATCGACAAGCTGGTGTCATTCGCGCGGATGCGCATGGCGCTCAACCGCTTCGAGCAGGTGTTCTGGTCCGGCCAGTCGCTGGAAGAACTCTATCGCTCGCTTTCGGAGCGCAAGACCACCGGCATGGGATCCATCTTCGTGGCTGCCATGCGCGAATGGAAGAAGAGTTTCGAAAAAGGTGCGCGTTCGCCCCACGGCCTGCAAATGCGTATCGACAAGGCCATGGATCTGGCGCTTGCCCGCGAGATGGAACGGCTTGAGGGCCGGCTCGGCTTTCTGGCCTCCATCGGTTCGGCAGCGCCATTTATCGGTCTGTTTGGTACCGTCGTTGGTATCATGACGTCCTTCCAGGCCATTGCCGGATCGAAATCCACCAATCTTGCGGTCGTCGCTCCGGGTATCGCCGAGGCGCTGCTGGCAACCGCGATCGGTCTGCTTGCCGCCATTCCCGCCGTCATCGGCTACAACAAGCTGACTTCCGACGCAGGCAAGATCGGCGCGCGGATGGAAGGCTTTGCCGATGAGTTCTCGGCCATACTCTCGCGGCAAATCGATGAAAAGGTCGCGCCCCGTAATCAGGGCTGAGGAGCAACTAGCATGGGCATGTCGGTAGGCGCCCCTCGCGGGGCCGGTGGACACAGAAGGCGCGGCCGCAAGCAGGCGCTGATGTCGGAAATCAACGTCACGCCCTTCGTGGACGTGATGCTGGTGCTTCTCATCATCTTCATGGTTGCAGCACCGTTGATGACGGTGGGCGTGCCGATCGACCTGCCGGAGACGCAGGCAAAGGCGCTCAACTCCGACACACAGCCGATCACGGTGTCGGTGAACAATGAAGGGCAGATTTTCCTTCAGGAGACTGAAATACCGATTGACGAGGTCGTGCCGAAGCTCGAGGCCATTGCACAGGCAGGCTACGAAGAGCGCATCTATGTACGCGGCGACAAGGCGGCCGACTACGGAACGGTCATGCGTGTGATGGCACGAATTTCGGCTGCCGGTTTCCGCAATCTCGGTCTCGTTACTCTCCAGGAACAGGACACCTAAGGTCATGAAGGCGGGGCTTGCCACATCGGTTGCTTTGCATGCTGCGATGCTGGGCTTCGGTCTGTTCACGCTGTCGGCACCCCGTGCCTTCGAGGTGGCGGATGTCGAGGCGCTGCCGGTGGACATCATTCCTGTCGATGCGCTGACGCAAATACAGGAAGGCCAGAAGGAAGCGCCGAAGCTGGACAAGCCTGCGCCCACGCCGACCGAACGGCCTGACCCCGTCGAGGACGCGGTCAAGGTCGGAGAAGCAGATCAGGACCAGGAAGCACCGCCGACACCGGAAACCAAGCCCCAACCTGTCGAGCAGGCCGCAGAGCCTCCGCCTGCGCCCAAGCCCACGCCCAAACCGGCTGAAAAGCCGGTCGAGGAGCCAAAGGTTGCCGAAACCCAGCCGCAGCCGGCACCTGAACCCGAGCGCGAGCCGGAAGCGCAGCCGCGTCAGGAAGTAACGCCCGAGCCGACTTCCGAGCCGCTGGTCGCGGAAAATCCGGTGGAAGAGAGCTTGAAGCTGCCGGACAGCGCACCGGTGCCGCAGGCTCGTCCGCAACCGCCCAAGCCGCAGACCGCCAAGGCGCCGGAACGCCAGAAGGCCGAAGAAAAGCCTGCGCAGCAGCAGGCGCAGAAGAGCGAGAAATCGGAATCCGAGGTCCTCGACCAGGTGGCCGCACTCCTGAACAAGGAGAAGGCTTCCGGTGGCGGGGCCAAGCGTTCACAGGAACAGGCTTCGCTCGGTGGCGAGAGCAAAACGGCTGGTGAAAAGCTGACGCAGAGCGAGATGGACGCCCTTCGCGGCCAGATCCAGCGTTGCTGGAACGTTCCGGCCGGTGCGCTGGATGCCGAGAATCTTCGGGTTTCCGTGAAGTTCAAACTGGATCCGAGCGGCGCAGTCGACGGATCACCTGAAATCATCTCCGGGGGCAGTGGTTCGACCGTGGAGCGCGCTGCAGCAGCATCGGCACGTCGTGCCATCCTGCAATGTGCGCCCTATAACCTGCCTGCCGACAAATACAGTGCCTGGGCAGACGTCATCGTGAATTTCGATCCATCTGACATGTTCTGACGGACCTGACCGGCGAAATGGAAACAGAGAGGCAATTGCTGATGCGAAATATCCTCAAGGCATCCCTGGCCATCGCGGTCTTTGCCGCTGCGATGATCGGCATGGCTTCAACACCGGCGCGTGCGCTGGTGGAAATCGATGTGAACAAGGGCGTGGTAGAGCCCACACCGATTGCAGTGACCGACTTTCTGTCCGGTGACAGCAAGGGCGCGGATATCAGCGGCGTGATTGCCGCGGACCTGCGGCGCTCCGGCCTGTTTGCTCCGATCGACAAGGCTGCCTTCATCGAGAAGATCTCGAACCCGGATGTTGCTCCGCGTTTCGAGGACTGGAAGGTTCTGAACGCGCAGGCCGTCGTCACCGGTCGCGTCACACAGGAGGCCGATGGCCGCCTGCGTGCCGAATTCCGCCTGTGGGATACCTTTACGGGGCAGCAGCTTGTCGGCGAACAGCTATTCGCGGATGCCAAGAACTGGCGTCGTATCGCCCATATCATTGCCGACACGATCTACGAACAGTTTACCGGCGAGAAGGGCTATTTCGACAGTCGCATCGCATTCGTCGCGGAGTCCGGTCCGAAGGACAATCGCGTCAAGCGCCTGGCCATCATGGATCAGGACGGAGCCAATCTGATCTATCTCAGCAACGGCAATTCCATCGTCCTGACGCCGCGATTTTCGCCGCAACAGCAAGAACTGACCTACATGTCCTACGAAAGCGGTCAGCCTCAGGTGTATCTCCTGCGCATCGAGACCGGCCAGCGCGAGCTGGTTGGCAATTTCCCGGGCATGACATTTGCACCGCGCTTTTCGCCCAATGGCGACAAGGTGATCATGAGCCTGCTGCGCGATGATGGTAATTCGAATATCTTCACCATGGATCTGCGTACCCGTGCTACTGCGCGCCTGACGGATACGAACGCCATCGACACCTCGCCTTCCTATTCGCCGGACGGCAGCCAGATCGTCTTCACCTCCGACCGTGGCGGGCGTGCACAGATCTATGTGATGGGTGCAGACGGCAGCAATCAGCGCCGCATTTCTTTCGGAAACGGTTCGTACTCAACACCGGTATGGTCGCCGCGTGGTGACCTGATCGCCTTCACCAAGCAGAGCGGCGGCGAGTTCCAGATCGGGGTCATGCGCACGGACGGATCGGGCGAGCGCATTCTCACCTCCGGCTATCTGCAGGAAGGCCCCACCTGGTCACCCAATGGCCGCGTGATCATGTTCTTCCGTCAAGCGGCAGGTGCAGGTGGGCCGAAGCTTCACTCGATCGATCTGACCGGTCGCAACGAGCAGCAAATCCCGACGCCCGACTTCGCGTCTGATCCAGCCTGGTCACCATTGCGCAACTGATTGCCGCCTTTCAGCCGCATTTGACAGTAGGTATGCCACATAACGGAGCTGCTTCGGCAGCTTCGTAGAGGGGGAGAGGGGCCAGGACAACAGACGGCAACCTTTCCTTAACCGTGTTTCTTGAGAGCTCCTTAACTTTGCTATGGTTACTGGAGCCTGAAGCAGTTCACCTGTATTTTAAGGAGAGACGGCAATGCGCCGTATCGCAGCCCTAACGAAAAATCCCGCTATCATCGTGCTTTTCACAGCCTTGGCCGTTGCCGGCTGTCGCTCGAAGCAGCAGGTGCCGAACAATGCCGCCGAGCTTGGCCTTGGCGCAGGTGCGGGCACTTCCGCGGCTACGCCCGGCTCCACTCAGGAGTTCACCGTCACCGTCGGCGACCGCATCTTCTTCGACACCGACTCGACGCTGATCCGTGCCGATGCACAGGCGACGCTTGCCCGCCAGGCACAGTGGCTCAACCGGTATTCCAACTACTCGATCACGCTGGAAGGCCATGCCGACGAGCGCGGCACGCGTGAGTATAACCTGGCGCTTGGTGCCCGACGTGCTGCCGCCGCGCGTGACTACCTCGTCAGCCAGGGTGTTGCGGCCAACCGCATTCGCACGATCTCCTACGGCAAGGAGCGGCCCGTGGCGACGTGCGATGACATTTCCTGCTGGTCGCAGAACCGCCGCGCGGTCACCGTTCTCAACGGTGCGGGCAGCTAGTTCCCGATCCATCGGACCAGATGAACCAAAGGCGGTGCTGCGGCGCCGCCTTTTTCCGTTCTATGCGGGTTTTGGCTGATCTTGGGTAATACAATCAAAATTTGGCCGAAGTCTCGCGCCCTGTTAAAAGGACTGGCGGTCGCGTGTTGGCCGTGATCTCGAGCCGTTTTCTGGAGAAAGAGACGAAATGCCATTTCGCATTAGCGTGTTACGTGCCGGACTGCTGCCACTTGTTCTAGCCATCGCAGCCGGTTCTGCGAGTGCTGGCGGGCTGCATCCCGTGCCGAAGATGCAGGTGGGGGCGCAGGATGCACCGATCATTCAGGTGCAAGCGGTGGATCCGCGTGTTTCCGCACTTCAGGAAGAAGTGCGCCGCCTCACCGGGCTGGTGGAAGAATTGAATTTCCAGCTCTTGCAGACACAGGATGAAATCCGCCGGATGAAGGAAGACAACGAGTTCCGCTTCCAGGAACTTGAGGGAAAGCAGACCGATGCCGGCTCGTCAGCCGGTTCTTCTTCCACGCAGACGGCGCAAACGCCTGATGCGGGGAATACCAATCCGGATGCCGGTGGCTCTGCCACCGCATCTGCGCCTTCCTCGACCGGAGAAGCGCCGCAGACGGGCGAACCACCGCGCACGCTGGGCTCCATCACCTTCGACGAGAACGGGAACATTGTCGCCGGGGACAACGAGGTCCCGATGGACATGCTCCCCGACGGCGAGCCGTCAGCCGAAGTCGCCGCTCTGCCCGAGACGAGCAGCCCGGATGAGCTTTATCGCAACTCCTACGAATTCATCCTGTCTGGTGATTACAAGACCGCTGAAGCCGGTTTCCGCCAATATATCGATCAGTATTCAGGTGAGGAACACGAGGCAGACGCGAAGTTCTGGCTGGGAGAAGCGCTTCTCGGGCAGGATCGCCACCGCGAGGCAGCGGAAGTCCTCTTGCAGGCAAGCCGCGCACATCCTTCCGCCAACAAGGCGCCCGAAATGCTCTTGAAGCTTGGTATCGCGCTTGCAGCGATGAACCAGCGTGATGTGGCATGTGCCACCTATAGCGAGATAGGCCAGCGTTATCCGCAGGCTTCCGATGCGCTGAAGCAGCGCGTCGAGGAAGAACGGTCTTTCGCCGGCTGTTGAGCCGAGAGCGTGATCCGTTTCCACGAGACTTTCGACAGATTGACATTGCAGCCGGGAGAGCCCGTTGTCGTTGCTGTTTCGGGCGGCAGTGACTCCTTGGCGATGCTTCTGCTGCTGCAGGACCATTTGCGGCGTTCAGGCCGGTCCTGGAAGGTGCAGGCCGTCACGGTCGATCATGGACTGCGTGAGGCTTCCGCAGGCGAAGCCGAAGATGTTGCCCGGTTGTGCGACGCTTACGGAATAGGCCACCGCGTGATGCGATGGCAGGAGGAGAAGCCTGCAGCCGGTGTAATGGCTGCAGCTCGAGAGGCGCGTATGGCCTTGCTTGCGCAAGCGGCGCATGAATGCGGCGCGAGGGTTGTCCTCGTGGGGCATACGGCGGATGACCAGGCCGAGACGGTTGTGATGCGCAAGGCGCGCGGCCACGGGCGCGGTCTGGCGGGGATCGCACCTGCGAGCCTTTTTCGGCAGCAGGTCTGGTTCGTGAGGCCTCTTCTGAATATTCGCCGGCAGGAATTGCGCGGCTGGCTGCATGCTCGCGGCATCCGCTGGATCGATGACCCAAGCAACGAAAACATTTCCTTCGAACGCGTTGCCACGCGCCGGCATCTTGCTGGCGCAGATATCTCCGGGGTGCTGGCAGAGCAACGTGCTTCAGCCGCAGCCCGTGAGGAGGAGAACATCAATCTGGCCGACTTCCTCGCCCTGCATCTCGGCATGGACGAGGAGGGGCGGCTCTTACTTTCACGAAGTGCTCTAATGTCACTATCGCCTGGCCCGCGTGCCCTGTGCGTGCGCACCTTGTGCGCTGCGGCGGGCGGGGCCGAGCAATTGCCCGATGAGAACAGCGCTGCCCTGGTGCTTGAAAACATTTCGGCGGGAAGAGGCGCCAGTCTGGCCCGCGCGGTGATAAGCTGCAGGAAGGATGTGGTAAGGTTTGCACGGGAGCAGCGAAATCTGCTGCGGCTCGATCTTGCGGATGCGACACCCGACTGCCCCTTTGTCTGGGATGGGCGTTACGAGATCGTAGTTCGAAAGAAATTTGATGGGCAGCTGGGGGCTGGTGGGCGCTCGGCTCTGCCCGCAGCCTGGTTCAAAGGGGAGCAACTGGACAAAGTCGGGCAGGACGACATCTTTCACGCCAGGCCACTCGTTGCGCCCTGGAGCCGCCTCCTGCCAAGCTTCGATCTGCCGCTTGCTGCCGCTATCGGCAATGTGATCGGCGCAGGTTTGCTGCCGCACTTGCCTCTGCAAGGCCACAATGGCAGGCAAGGCTTAACCGAATGAAGGAGATGCGCTTGGCAAGGCCATGTGCGCTCCCTATGTTAGATCAGATATGCAAATGACGTTGCCGGCCTCGGCGCACTCACGGGACGCTTTATGAATCCGAACTACAGAAATTTCGCGCTGTGGGCGATAATCGCAGTGTTGCTCATAGCCCTGTTCAACCTGTTTCAGGCGCCGCAGCAGCGCAGTGCTTCGCGCGATGTTGCCTATTCCGAATTCCTGCAGGACCTGTCCTCGGGCAGGGTGGATTCCGTTACGATCACCGGCGACCGTATTACCGGCACCTATACGGACAACAAGCAGACCTTCCAGACCTATTCGCCGGGTGATGATTCACTCGTGCAGCGTCTTGAAGATCGCGGCGTGACGATCAATGCGCGACCCGAGAGCGACGGCTCCAATTCCTTGCTTGGTTATTTCATTTCGTGGCTGCCGATGATCCTGATCCTGGGCGTGTGGATATTCTTCATGCGCCAGATGCAGTCGGGTTCGGGCCGCGCGATGGGATTTGGCAAGTCAAAGGCCAAGCTTCTGACCGAAGCGCATGGTCGCGTGACCTTCCAGGACGTTGCCGGCGTCGATGAGGCCAAGGAAGACCTTGAAGAGATCGTTGAATTTTTGCGCGACCCGCAGAAGTTTCAGCGTCTTGGCGGAAAGATCCCGCGTGGTGTTCTGCTTGTCGGCCCTCCGGGAACGGGTAAGACCCTGCTTGCGCGCTCGGTGGCGGGCGAGGCGAATGTGCCTTTCTTCACGATTTCGGGTTCGGACTTTGTCGAAATGTTTGTCGGTGTCGGCGCCTCCCGCGTCCGCGACATGTTCGAGCAGGCCAAGAAGAACGCGCCCTGCATCATCTTCATCGACGAAATCGATGCGGTGGGGCGTCATCGTGGTGCCGGCCTCGGCGGTGGCAATGACGAGCGCGAGCAGACGCTGAACCAGCTTCTGGTCGAAATGGACGGCTTCGAGGCGAATGAGGGTATCATCCTCATTGCTGCCACCAACCGTCCCGACGTCCTTGATCCCGCGCTTCTGCGTCCCGGTCGCTTCGACCGTCAGGTCGTTGTGCCGAACCCGGATGTTTCCGGCCGCGAGAAGATCCTGAAGGTTCATGTTCGCAATGTGCCGCTGGCCCCGAATGTGGACCTGAAGATTGTTGCGCGCGGCACGCCCGGTTTCTCCGGTGCCGATCTTGCCAATCTCGTCAACGAAGCTGCCCTCATGGCTGCCCGACGCAACAAGCGGCTGGTCACCATGCTGGAATTCGAGGATGCCAAGGACAAGGTCATGATGGGTGCCGAGCGCCGCTCGCATGCCATGACGCAGGAGGAAAAGGAACTGACCGCCTATCACGAGGCAGGTCATGCCATTGTTGCGCTGAACGTGCCCAAGGCAGATCCGGTGCACAAGGCCACGATCATTCCGCGCGGACGTGCGCTTGGCATGGTCATGCAGTTGCCCGAGGGCGACCGCTATTCGATGAGCTACAAGTGGATGATCTCGCGCCTTGCCATCATGATGGGTGGACGCGTTGCCGAAGAACTCAAATTCGGCAAGGAGAACATTACGTCAGGCGCCTCCTCCGATATCGAGCAGGCCACCAAGCTTGCGCGCGCAATGGTGACCCAGTGGGGCTTTTCCGACGAGCTTGGGCAGGTGGCCTATGGCGAGAACCAGGAAGAGGTCTTCCTTGGTCACTCCGTCGCGCGCCAGCAGAACATGTCGCAGGAGACGCAGCAGAAGATCGACAGCGAAGTTCGCCGTCTGATCGATGAGGCTTACGAGACCGCACGCGACATTCTCACGAAAAAGAACAAGGAATGGATCGCCATCGCCGAAGGTCTTCTCGAATACGAGACGCTTTCCGGTGACGAGATCCAGGCCATCATGCGCGGCGACAAGCCGTCCCGCGACATGGGTGACGACACGCCTCCTTCCCGCGGCTCAACCGTGCCCAAGGCCGGTGCGCGCAAGGAAGGCAAGAGTGGCGGAGAAGAACCCGATGCAGGCATGGAGCCCCAGCCGCAGGGCTAGGCTCGCAGCCTTTCACACATATCGAGCGCTGCAACGTGATCGCGTTGCAGCGCTTTTCTTTTGCGAGAAGCCGCTGTTAAGCTTTTGCAAACCATGCATGGCAAGCCGCTGTTCATAAGAGTGGTTTACAACTTCTCACATAATGTGATGCCTCTTTGCCGCGCAATTTGTGGCAAAGGGTAGGGATTGCTTCGTGGGGAAGAGTTCCAAACCAGTTCAGGTACGAAACACAATGGCCAAGAAATATTTCGGCACCGACGGTATCCGCGGGCGTGCCAATCGCTTTCCGATGACTGCAGATGTCGCGATGAAGGTTGGTATGGCTGCAGGCCTGACCTTCCAGAACGGCAATCACCGCCACCGTGTCGTGCTTGGAAAAGATACCCGTCTTTCCGGCTACATGATTGAAAACGCGCTCGTGGCCGGTTTCTGCGCTGCGGGCATGGATGTCTTCCTTCTCGGCCCGATTCCCACTCCGGCCGTAGCGATGCTTGTACGTTCATTGCGCGCCGATATCGGCGTGATGATTTCCGCTTCGCACAATCCTTACCACGACAACGGCATCAAGTTGTTCGGTCCCGACGGCTACAAGCTTTCCGACAAGATCGAGGGGCGCATCGAGGCAATGCTCGACAAGGAAGTCGAGCTGGCATTGGCGGACGCGAATGCGCTGGGCCGCGCCAAGCGTGTTGATGGTGTTCATGACCGCTATATCGAGCATGCAAAGCGCACATTGCCGCGCGCCATGTCCCTTTCCGGCCTGAGGATCGTGATCGACTGCGCCAATGGTGCGGCATATCGCGTCGCACCGGCTGCGCTGTGGGAGCTTGGTGCGGAGGTCATCACGATCCACAACGAGCCGAACGGCCTCAACATCAACGACGACTGTGGCTCCACCCATCCAGCCAGCCTCGCCAAGAAGGTTCACGAGGTTCGGGCGGATATTGGCATCGCCCTTGATGGTGACGCCGATCGCGTGGTCATCGTCGATGAAAACGGTTCGGTCATCGATGGCGACCAGATCATGGCGCTCATTGCCCAGTCCTGGCACGAGGCCGGTCGACTGACCGGTGGTGGCGTGGTGGCAACCGTCATGTCCAATCTCGGTCTCGAACGCTTCCTGGGGGAGCGTGAGCTCAAGCTGCACCGCACCAAGGTCGGGGACCGCTATGTGGTCGAGCATATGCGCGCTCACGGGCTGAATGTCGGCGGCGAGCAGTCCGGCCACGTCATTCTCTCGGACTTCTCCACCTCGGGTGATGGTCTGGTGACCGCATTGCAGGTGCTGGCCTGCATAAAGCGTCAGAACAAGCCTGCGAGTGAAGTCTGCCGCAAGTTTGAGCCTGTTCCGCAGGTCTTGAAGAATGTGCGTACCGGTGGTGGCAAGCCATTGGAGAATGCGCAGGTAAAGGCTGCAATTGCAGATGCCGAAAAGAAGCTTGGCAAGAGTGGCCGCCTGGTTATCCGGCCTTCGGGCACGGAGCCTTTGATCCGCGTGATGGCGGAGGGTGACAATCCAGACCTCGTGAACACGGTGGTGGACGACATCATAAGCGCCATCAGCGACGTGCGCTCGGCTGCCTGATACAGTCTGGTTGCGAAAGCAAAGACCGCGATGATGGATGCATCATCGCGGTTTTTCTTTGTCTGCAGCATCCATGGAAAGTGAAGCGCAGAATATCCGTACAACGCGGTAAATCAGAGTTAAGTGCGACTTAACCTTTTTCCTTCAATCTTAACCACGAGCTTAAGTGAAGATAAGGCGGCGTCGAGGGCGCGGCCATGAGGATGGGGTTCATGCTGAAAGCCGTTAAGCATTCTGTTGCCGTGGGAGCATTGCTCATCACCACGAGCGCCTTTGCTGCCGATCCGTTCGAGCCGCAAGTCGTCGAGATGCCGCCATACCAGCCGCCGCAGGTGGTGGAGAAGTCGGTGTCCACCGGCAACTGGTATCTTCGCGGTGATGCGGGCTACCACTGGTCCGAACTGCGGGGCATCCATTACTATACCGCTCCGCCCATCCAGGCGCAGACCTTCGCGACGCATGAGCTGAAGGGCGCGTTCTCGATTGGTGGTGGTGTCGGCTACAAGATCAGCAAGCATTTCCGTACCGATCTGACCGCCGACTACTGGCTCAAGGCCGATTTCAACGGCTCGACCACCAACGGCGTTGACGTGTCAAGCGATGCTTCCGCCTATAGCGCGCTGCTTCTGATGGCAAATGCCTATGTGGATCTGGGCACCTATCACGGCATCACGCCTTATGTTGGTGCAGGTATTGGTGGCGCCTATGTGAAGTGGGATGATCTGGCGAACACGATCGGCACCACGACGACCTATCACGAGGGCAATGCCGAATGGCGCTTTGCCTGGGCACTGATGGCCGGTGCTTCCTATTGCCTGACCGACAGCCTCGAGCTTGATGCAGGGTACCGCTACGCCAATATCTCCGGTGGCGAAATGTTCGGCATCGCAGAAGGTGCCGGTCCTGGCTATGACGAGGGCATGCATGTTCATGAAGCCCGCGCCGGTCTGCGTTTCGCACTGGGCGGTCAGGGCAGCGCGAACTGCGCTCAGCCACAGGTGGTTTCCTATGAGCCGCCAAGCTTCGAGCCGCCGGTTTACAAGTAATCTCCAGCTCAGGCAGCGAGTAGAAGAGCCGTCCGGAGGAAACTCCGGGCGGTTTTTCTTTGTTGCTCTTTCCGCACGAAAACAGCGTCAAGACTTCGTTAGCCTTAACCGCGGCTTAACCACCATGGTTAACAATGGTGGAGACAGCGGCGGGGGGCAACACGGCTCCGTCGCAATTTGCGGAGTAAAACCAGATGCGCCAGCTTTTCAAAGCCACCTTGCCGGTGGTTCTTCTCGGCGCAGCAAGCGCCCCTCAAGCCCTTGCTGCGGACTATGATCCGCCTCTCGTCATCGATGAGGTGCCGCAATACAAGCCCGTGGAGATCGGCTCCGGCTGGTATCTGCGTGGTGATATCGGATATGCCGTGAAGACGCGGTCGGGTGGCAACCCCACCTATCGTAGCTTTGATGGCACCAACTACTACGACAATGAATTCGCTTCCGGCGAGTTTGGCGACGACTTCAGCTTCGGTGCAGGCTTCGGCTATCATTTCAATGACATGCTGCGTGGCGATCTGACGGTCGAGCGGATGGAAACCGATTTCTTCGGCTCCACGGTATCTGCAGCTCCCTGTCCTGGTGGGCCGGTTGACACAAGCTGCCGCTCGGAGGACGGAGCAGAATTCGAAGCCTATTCGGTGCTCGCCAATGCCTATGTCGACCTTGGTACCGTTGTCGGCATCACGCCCTATCTTGGTGCCGGTATCGGCTACACCTATGTGAGCTGGGACGAACTCAACAACACGACCTATTGCGTGGACGGAGCGGGGAGCTGTACCGGCTTCGTGAATTTTTCCACGCCTCATGAAGGCGAGCGCGACTGGCGCTTCACATATGCGCTCATGGCAGGTGTTTCCTATGACATGACCAAGCGCACCAAGCTGGACCTCGGCTATCGCTACATGCATGTCGATGGTGGCAACATGTTCAATTGGGATGCTGGCAGTGCTGCTGCCGGTGCATCCGGTGTTCAGGGCGAAGACAAGGGCTTTTCCAAGCACGAGCTTCGGGTCGGCCTGCGTTTCGACCTCTGGTAGTCCGCTCCCAGCGCAAATTTCGAGGACGGGCGCTTTCGGCGCCCGTTTTTCGTTCTGGCAGACGATGCGTCGTCAAAAGGCTTGACGCGGGGAACGCTTGGCCCTATTCCCGTCCGTGGGCCACCCCTCCCCACCGAGGGTAAGAGTTCGACATTTTTTTCTCCTTGTTTTTCAACTGCTTGCCACTTTATCGGTTTGTTCTTGTGTCAGATTTGTGCCAAAAACCACATCTGTGACTGTCCGATCTCCCATTGCATGTGCGTAGGTTTTCACCAGCGTAGTCACGTCTCTCCATCCACCCATCTTGGCAACGGTCTTCACGTCGATACCTGCATGAAGCATCGTCGTCGCGAAGCCGTGCCGACATGAATGGGGCGAGAGCCGCTTTATACCGGCTCGCGTGATCGTTTTGTCCCATACCTTGCGCACGTTCTCCCTGTGCATGTATCGGAACACACGCTCGTCAGGCCTACGGTTCGACGGAATGTTGGACAGAGCAGCCACTAGACGTGGCTGCAGGTGAGCGATCCGCTCGTTTCCGACCTTCGTCTGACGGATCGTGACCGTCCGGGCCGACAGATCGACGTCACCCCATGTTACAGCGACAGCTTCGCTAATGCGCGCGCCGGTTCCGAACATGAACAGGCACAACGCACCAAGGTGCGGGGACGCATGGGCCGCGAAAGCTTCTGCCCATTCCAGTGTCGCCGGCTGCTTAATCTTTGCGTCCACCTTAAAACGCTTCACCTTAAGATATGCGCACCAGCCGTTTTCTGCAGCGTAGTTGATGACAGCCTGCGTCGGCACAACGGCTTGCCTGTTGCGCGTGGCTGCACTTCCGACCGGGTAGAGTTTGATCGCCGCCGAACGTACGGCCTGGTCAGTTACGTCTCTCACTAGGGTATCGCGCCAATAGTCTTCGACGCGCTCAAGAAACCGCGTCGGCTTGCCCGCTTCCCGGTATGCGATTGCCGCATCTGCGAAGGTCAGCGTTGCGCCCGGTCCATCGAGATGACGCGTCCATTCGCGCTGTTCGCGTTCGGCCGCGATCCGTTGCGCTCTTGTCTTGTCCTCAGTTTCTGTAGAGCCGCGTATCCGCCTTCCGGCGATCGTACCCCGGTAGTGCCAGATTTTGCCGCCGCGTCGGCGGTAGAGCTTGAGGGACATGGTCGGGTCGCCTCCATCAATGTGCGCACGTCGGTTTCTGTTAAAATCATTCGCTTGCCGAACTCACGGCAGGCGCCAAGTGCGCGGGCCAACTGCCGCAGTGATCGTTCCGAAACACCAAGATGCGCCGCCAAGTCTTCCGGCGTCGTGTAATCCGGCAGTAGCTTTGTCATCGCCTCAGCCTCCCGACAGCACGCTGATTTCGCGGAAGCGGTTGCGTCTGCGTGCATCGCCGTTTGCAATCATTCCGCGCTCTCGCCGTTTGCAGAGGTGCCGCGCTCACTGAGCGGCACCATGTTGAGGGGCGAAAGGTATTCGCCGCCGCCGTCGATCTCTGGCAGGTTCTCCCAGCCGCGGATTTCGTTCGGGCTGAGCCAACCCCATTCGCGGCCGATACGATAGCTCTCGTAGCGTGCCTTCATGTCGCCGCGCAGGAGGCCGGCGAGGTCGTGCTCTACGAACAGCGTCTTTCGGCTTTGCTCAGGCAGTAGCGCGACGTTCATCGCCTGCTCGACGCGCCGCGCCATCGGTGCGAGACAGCGCACAACAAGAGCACGGCTTTCCGCCTCGACGTTGGAATAGGTGCCATGGTCGAGGATCCCGGCGACGGTTGGCGGAACGCCCCAGATGCGGCAAATATCGAGATTAGTGAGCTTTCGGCTTTCCAGGAACTCGGCGTCCTTCGCCGTCATAGAGAAGGATTTCCACTCCGCGCCGCCGTCAAGTACGAGCACGTTGGAGGTGACGGTGTTCGCCTCAATCTTGGCTTTGAGCTTGTCGAGAGCGCTATCCTTACCTGTTTGCCCCAACATGTTCGGAAATACGAGCGCGCCGGATGGCCGGTTACCCTTCGCCGCCAGCCCCGCCGCCGTATCCTGTTGCGTGAGCGCTAGGTTGAAGGTCTCGCGGGCGAGTTGGATAGGCGAAAGGCCCATCACGCCGTCGCGGGCAAGCCGATAGCGGAGATGCAGCATCTCCTCCTGCAAGTAGATGCGCGTTCCCTTCCGACCCGTCACGCGATAGCGCAGCCGGCCGTTTTCTAACTGCTCTACAGCCACGCTGCCGGGGTCGAGCGGGTTGAGCGCCACCACCTGGCCGCGACCGTTCCATTCGAGTGCCGCATAAGCGTTTCCGGCGATCAAAAGGCTCGTTAGAAGCGCCTCGCGCGCCTCAAAAGCCGTCATGTTGGCGTTCGGCATGTTGTGCAGGACGCCGTAAAGCGGATGGTCAGTCGCCCGCTCGCGTCCGCCGTTGTCGGTGCGGCGGTAAAGGTTGAGCGGAACCGCCGCAAGCGCCTGCGATATGATCGAGATGCAAGCCCCGGCCGTCGCAAGGCCGCTGGCGCGGCGCGGATCGACATAGGAACCGATGCCGCCATTAAGGCCGAACCATTCGGCGATGAAGGGGTCATCCGACTGGATGCGGGTTTCGGTGGCGCGCGTCTCGCGGCCAAGGATGCGGTCAATCCAGCTCATCGGGACAGCTCCAGAAGTTTCAGCGCACGCTCGGCATAGGCGCGATGTGGCGCGGCCGACTGGAGCGAGCGGGCTTGAACGATTGTGCCGTCATAGGCCGGCCATGCCAGCACGATGGAGATTTCATGCAGGTCCACGCCGCGCAGCTCGCGGCGATCGCCGTCGCGGTGCTCATCAACTGCCGTGAAGCCGAAGGACATGCCGCCCACGTCGCCACGCTCGGCCAGCGCGAGCACGTCGCGGCCTGCGCTCGTGTCCGGAACGTCGAGCGAGAAGGCCAAGCCCTTCGTGTCCTCGGCCAGCCTGAGTGTGCCGGAGCGCGTACGGGCGAGCACGCGGCCGGGATCGTGATCGACCAGGGCGAGAATGTCGCGCCGCGCGCGGAGCGAGGCCGCGAAAGCGCCAGGCGCGATCGTCTCCATGAATATGCCGCCGATATCGGCCGGATTGTTGAAGGTCGCAGCATAGCCTTCAAGCTTGCGGCCGTTGGCGCGAATTTCCATCGCGAGGGCGCGGCGCTCGGTTTTCATAGGTGAACGCTCCGGTAGGGCTGAATGAGACGGTTAACGCCGATCTGGATTGCGGCGTTTTCGGCGTCCCCGACGGCTTCGCGGTGCTCATAAAAATGCGCCACGAGCATCAGAATGGCGTGATCGACGGCTGGCGGAACCGGTGCGGTGGTCGTGTCCACGCCGATGCTTTCGAGGTGGTTGCTTGCCGCCGCGATCATTTCTTCGATGACGCTATCATCGTCATCGAAGTCGACGCGGCAGTGAGCTTTCGCGGCGGCAAGCGTAACCATGGCTCAAACCTCCGCGAAGGCAAACGCTTCGGTGTGGCGCACGGCCACGTCGGCGTCGAGGAACGCATGCAGAAGCGCGCCGCCATTGCTGGCCACGTCCGGGTGGTATGGGTTGATGAGAATGTCCACTGCGCTCCAGTACCCAAGGTAGAGTTGCCCCCACTGGCCATAGATCAGCGCCGACTTATCGGACGCACCGCCTATGTCGGCGGGAACCTGAGTGCTGACCTCGACGCGTCCGCCATGGAACAGCTCGGAAGCCGGGATCACGTGGCCATCTGCGTCCTTCGTCTTACGCCCGATCTGCATGACGTTGGGATTGGTCAGGAACGCAGCCGTGCCGGTCACGTCGTCGAGCTCAAGCGCAGCGATAAGGTTCGCTGTCGTGTCGGAGAAGTCGGCTTCGGTTGTGACCTTTTCGACACCAGGCGTGTTAAGGATGCCAAGCGGCTCCGGTCCCGTTCCGCTGCCGTTGATGGCGGCACGGTCTAACGCTTGAGCCAAGAGGAAACCAAGATCACGGCGCAGAAGATCCTCTATAGCCGTGTTCGACTGGAGGATGAGCCGGCGCGAAAGCCGATATTCTCCGGTCACGGTTTTCGGCGCCATGGACACCTTTGAGAATGTTGCGGTCGAGCGGGTGGCGTTACCGTCCTCGGCTACCCAAGCCGTGGAGCCGCTGGCGGCGAGGTTTGGCAGATCAAGGAAGCTGGAAAGGCCGCGCATCACGGTCGCGCCCATGCTCTCGACGCGGAGAGCCGGCCGGAAACGATCCGCCACGGCCGCAAGCTGCGTGGCGACAGTGTATCCGCCATCCGCAGGCGTGCCGACCGTCTGCGATCGGGCTTCGCCCAGGATGATTTCGGACGGGACGGCCACGTGAATGCCGCTGCCGCTTCGCGCCTCGCGACCCTTCGTAAGTTCCTGGTGCACTTCCGCCTCGCGCCCGGTCAGCCGGCCGGAAAGCGCGCCGTTGATTGCAGCCGCCAGCGAATAACTGCGCAGCTCGCGCCGCATTTCGCCGCCGTCGACAGGCTCGCCCTGCGCCTCGAGGCGTTCATAGGCAGCAAGCTTTTCGGCGCGGTCGACCTGGTCGCCAAGCGCCCGCACTTCCTTGTCGAGCGCGTCGAACTGCTTGCGCTCACCGTCGTCAAGGTCGCGGTTGTCGTTCGACGCTTTCTCGTTGATCGTGCGCATTTCCGCGATTTTCGCGGCGCGCTGTTCCTTCAAGTCCTGCAGTCTCGGCATGTCAGTCTCCATCTTGGGGATTAGCCGCCTCACGGCGGGTTAAGGGTCCATCGGGCCGGGTAGACCCGGCACAGGGAAACGGCGTCTCACGACGCGAAAGCACGGTGCGAATGATGCGCAGCGAATCGAGGACGGGGAGAAGAGGGCTGTGGCAAGTCATGCGTGCCCTTTCGCCGGCAACCCTTCGAAAGCGCGCTTTCTGACAGCGAAATTCACGACATTGGCAACTTCGCTAGCCAACTTTTGCTCTGGACAGCCAAGATCGCGAAGCTCTTGTGCGACACCGGCCCATATGCCTTCGCGTAGCTTGATGAAATGCGCCGCGAATTTTGCGTCGTCGGTTTCAAGCTGGCGAGCGCGCTGCATCGCTGTGAGACAAGCCGCCTCGTAGCGATTGGCGATTTCGACCATGTCCGTTGGCGCAACTCCAGTCCATTCCTTTCGGTCGCTCATTTGTCGCCCTCGGTGCCGGCAATGAGATTGGCAACGGCGCGCAGTAATTTGCTGTCGAACTCGGCGGTGAGGTTCTTCCCGGTGCGGAAACGCCGCGTCTCGCGCTCGAACGCCTCTTCGGCAACATTCCGGGCCGCAGGCTCACCGCCGCTGACGCTATCCATTACGGCGGCAAGCGACGGGTGATGAAAGCTGTGCCGACCGTCGAGCACCCTTAGCTGCGCTGCCGCCCCACTACGCGGAAGGATTAGCCAGACAAACGCAGAAGGGAAATGCGGCCCCTCGGGGAATTTCTCCTTCCAGCGCGCCGACGCAACGGCGTCGATCTTGCCCGTGCCCAACCATTCTAATGTTTTTGCAAGTGCCAGGTCGAGCGTCGGAGCTTCCTCCTTGGTCAAAGGGAAATCGGCGTCCATGCCTCTTTCGCCGGAGTGCACCAGATTGCTGAATACAAACTCCGCGTCCGCCGCGCGCTCTGGATGATCGGTGGCGGCGCATGCGATCAGGAAGCGGGCCGCGTCGAGAAATGTCATGTGCGCCGCGCCACGGCCACGGCCGGCCTGAGAGATGCGGCCCGCCTCGCGCAGACGGCGCGCGAAGATGCTCAACGTCCCGCGCGTGTCGAGCCGCTGTGCTTCGCACGTCGCTACCAGTTCGCTCAAAAGTGCCATATTGAAACCTCGGCCATTTATCGGAACGATATGCCGATAAATGGCGGAAGTCAACTTCATTTGTGTTTCATGCAAATGAAAGGTTCTTACGCAATGTACTTGCGTCGTAACATTCGTCATTGGTGAGCCACACGAAGCCCATTTCCACTTCGATTGTGCTTCGCCAGTGGCCAGGTTGAAGGTCGTTGAGCGCAGACCGCGCGACGGCCAGGGCCTGTTCGATACGTACCCGCGGCGGCACATGGCGCGGCTGCACCGTGTAAATTGGTATGTCGTAGCGGGCAGCTGACACGAGGGTTTGCCAATTGCCTCCGTCGAGCTTGGCAAGTAGCATCGACATTTCCGCAGCAAGATCGTGAACGTGAAGAGCGATTTCGTTTTGTGTGAGCGGCGTGGCGGCCGCCATCCTCGGCACTGCCAGAATGGCAGTGCTCGCCGCACCTGCTAGTACTGAGCGGCGGGATAGGTTCTCACCAGCAGGCATAGCTTCGCCGGCCGTGCGAACGAGGTTGTTCAGCATGGTAACGCTCCATTAATTGTGCTAATCGCACTATGACGGTGACAAATGCACTATAAGGAAAAACTTCATGGTGACAAGTGCACAAATCAGAGCCGCGCGCGGTTTGCTGAATTGGACCGTTCGAGATTTAGCGCAGAGATCAGGTGTTCATCGGAACACTGTCACTCGTATCGAAACCGAAGCTACGGCTCCAGGTCACGCCATGACTGCTGTGCAAGCAGCCCTTGAGGCTGCCGGCGTAGAGTTTATCCCTGAGAACGGAAGTGGCCCCGGTGTGAGACTCCGCAAATGAAAGACAGTGAGAAAGAAAAGATCAAGCTTAGGGCGAATTATCTTAACGGCATTTCGCTAATTTTCATGGGACTCGGGGGGCTGGGGCCAATGTTCTTAGCCATGCAGACTATGGACTTCGAGCGTATCGTATTTGCCCTTAGCTTCCTTGGTGCAGGTATCTTTTCTAGCTGGGAACTTCACACATTGGCGCAGAAGGAACTAAACAAGCTGAAAGAAGACGACGCCTAATCGATCAACTCAGCCAAGCATGCCGGAAGCGCCTCGGGCTCATGTCGCTTCGAGATGCTAAGCGCCATCGCCAACGCAACGAGCCCATCAATCCGGCCTGCGGCTTTCGATTTATCAAGTTTGCGACCACCTGCGGGATCGCGTGTAACGACCGCGTTCGCGGCGCACATATTTAGCACCGGGTTCCCGCCATGCCGCAAGAGCTTCTCGGCAACGCATCGTTCCAGCATGTCAACGGCGGGTGAGAAATCTTTGAAGCCCTGGCCGAACGGCGTCAGAGGCAGATTCGCCCCGATCAGTCCCAACTCGCGTTTCAGATCCTCAATGCGCCAACGATCATAGGCGAGAGCCTGCATATTGTAGCGCGCAGCCGCATTCGCCAGCACGTCCGCGACAAAGCCCGGATCGATCGTGGCACCCGGGATGAGCGTAATAAGCCCCTGCTTTGCCCATACGTCGTACGGAACGCGATCCTCATTCGAGCGATCCGCGATGTTGGCTTCCGGCATGAAGAACCGCGCCGCCACGTCGAAGTGGCCTTGATCATCAGGAAACACCATCACAAAGGCCGTAAGGTCACGCGTCGCTCCCAGATCGAGGCCCGCATAGCACTCGCGCCCGTCGAGCGAAGGAAGGTCGACCGTGCCGGCACAGGCATCCCATTCAGCTTTGTGGATGAAGCGCGATACTGCCGAAACACGTTGGTTGAGGATCAAGTTGCGGAAGGCCGCTTCCTTCGATGGCACAAGCCGCGCCTGAGCGGCCTGCCGCTTCACGTCATCGAACGAGCGGAAATCTCCGATCGCAGGGTTCGCCAGCTCCCAGGTTGTCGGCTCCCACGGATCGGCGTCGGACGGCGCGGCGAACAGTGTCAGGTGGAAGGACGGATCGTCCAGTTCTCCGGCCTGCACCTTCAGCCCGTAGTCGATCAGTTCCGACATAACCGCATGGTCCGCTGCTGCCTGCGTGGAAATCACCATCATCAGCGGGTTGTCCCGCGCACCCGAAGCGGTGTCCATGGCGTCGAACAGGGCACGGTTCGGTGCGCTGCCAAGCTCGTCATAGACAACGAAGGACGGCGATAGGCCAAGCTTGCTCCCGGCATCGGCTGACAGGGCGGCATAGATCGAGCCCTCACCATCGCCACTGAGAACTTCGATCTGCTTCGTGAAGCGCACCACATTGCACCGATCGTCAAGCTCCGGATGGCCCTTCAGGATCGCGACCATCTCCGCGAACAGCTTCGCCGCCTGGTCACGGGTCAGGGCGCACGAATAGACTTCACCACGCGGCTCAGCTTCCGGCCCCAGCAGATGGCAGAGAGCCAGCGCCGCTGCGAGCTGCGTCTTGCCGTTTTTGCGCCCCATGCTGAGTACTGCCGTGCGCACGGGTCGGTTGCCTTCGGCATCATCGGCGTAGACGGCGCGGATGAAGTCGCATTGCCACGGCCGCAGCTTCATCTTGGTGCCGGCGAGCTTGCCAGCCGTGATCGGCAGGTCTTCGCAGAACTCGATCACGCGTTGATCGCGCGTCAGGCCGGGTTCATTCCACGGCGCGACCTCGCGAACCTCGATCTGACCCCGCTCCGAAAGCGGCTTCGCGCCTACGCCTCTAAGTGCCATCCGCTCTTGCCCTTCATGCGTTTAAGTATCTGAAACTAAGTATTTTCCCAACTCCCCCGTCGGTCCTCGGCCCCCCGGTCTCCCGTGATTTCAGGCACCCCCACCATGCCAAGCATCACCGGGATCAATGGGATTACCGTTCACGTCGAAGCCTTTGAAGCGTCGGCCAGTTGATGCACGGTCGGGCCGATCAACCGCGTTCGTCTTTTCATTGTGGCAGCGCTCGCAAAGGCTCATCAGCCCATCCAGTGGCGGAAACGGCTCGCCGCCAGCTTTAATCGCCTTTACATGATCGACAGCTACGGCAGGCACAAAGCGTCCGCGCAGCTCGCATGCGTAGCACCCCGGATCGCTCGCCAGCTTCGCCAGCCTGAGCCGCTTCCAAATTCGTGTGTTGTAGGGCCAATCAGCCACGGTGCACCTCCTTTGCCATCGCAGGTTGGGCGCGGCTTCGCCGTCGCTCCCTATTCCTGAGCCCCTTTGCACCGTCTCCACTGGCATGATCGTGTCCGTTCTCTGCTCCCTGACACGTGCCAGCGATTGTTTTTTGATCTTGGTTCTTCGTGGGGTGGAACGTTTTGAACCCTATCGATCGCGCCAAGGAGGGGCCCCGTTTGAGCCAAGCGAGCCACTCCTTCGAGCTGACATGCACCAGATTGGTGAGGTTCTTCTGCCCTTTGCGCGGTCGGGGCTCGACAATCACATGGCCGCGCGCTCTCGCCTCGCGTAGTGCGTTCTGAACGGTCGTACGGCTCACGCCAGCGACGGCCGCAATCCGATCAAGCGGCAGGTCGCAAACGCCGTGGTGCTTTACCTCACCGGCGACGACGGCCAGGGCGGCGCGCTCACCTTCGGTGTAGTGATGCCGGATCGTATCGGGCAGGCTGCTTGATCCGCCCAACATGCGGCGGCGTTTGACAGACGCGGCGCGATCCGGTGAGCGCTGCCATTTCCGATTGAACCGCGCTGTCAGGCGGCGGGAATGGCGATTGAGGGGATTAGGCGGGCGGCTCGGCCCCTTCGTACGGATCGCGCCTGACATATAGGCTTCGACCAACTCGGGGTCTGAGACGCTGGCCTTGACCAGTCGCGAATTGAGCAACGCGGCACTGACTTCGAGGGGCGCACTCATCGCTGCACCCCGTTCGCTTCATGGATCGCCTGGACGGCTTCAACTGCCGACAGGCCAAACATTGCCCTGAGCGTCGGCACGATTGGACGCGCACAAACTTCGCGATTTTCCGCGTACCAGCGTGCAGCGCGCATTGCGGCACTAGCACCCTCGTGGTAGATACTGTCCTCGAAAGCGCGGCAGTGCTTTTCTATCGTATCGCCGCCGTTCCGGGGACCAGCCGGGACGGCGGTTTTCTTTTCTGAGCCATCAATAGCGCGAACAGAAAGCGAACTGCCTGTGTCAGATTTGTGCCACTTCCTCTCGCGCGTTCCATCTTCGTTCGGCACGATCGTGCATGAACCCGCATGGCAATCGCTTATGGGGCTTGCGGTTTTCGAGGGCTTCGGGTATTGCCGTCCGTGGGCCACCCCTCCCCACCGAGGGGCGTGCTATCTGAGAGGATAGAATATCATGAGCACACTCCCCATGCCGGACAAGCGTCCGGAAAACCCCCGTTTTTCTTCTGGTCCCTGCGCGAAGCGTCCCGGTTGGTCGCTCGATGCGCTTTCCGATGCCCCGCTCGGTCGTTCGCACCGCGCCAAGGTTGGCAAGGAAAAGCTGGCTCGCGCCATTCAGCTGACGCGCGAAGTGCTGCAGGTCCCCGATGACTACCGCATCGGCATTGTTCCCGCTTCCGACACCGGTGCCGTCGAGATGGCGCTCTGGTCGCTTCTGGGCGAACGCGGTGTCGACATGGTCGCCTGGGAAAGCTTCGGCTCCGGTTGGGTGACCGATGTGGTGAAGCAGCTCAAGCTTGATGATGTCCGCCGCATCGAGGCCGATTACGGCAAGCTTCCGGACCTCTCCACGATCGATTTCTCCCGCGACGTCGTCTTCACCTGGAACGGCACCACCTCCGGTGTCCGGGTTCCGGATGGTGATTTCATTCCCGCGGACCGCCAAGGCCTGACCATCTGCGATGCCACCTCCGCGGCTTTCGCGCAGCGCCTGGCATTCGACAAGCTCGATGTTGTCACCTTCTCCTGGCAGAAAGTGCTTGGCGGCGAGGCCGCACATGGCGTGCTCATCCTCAGCCCGCGCGCGGTTGAGCGGCTGGAAAGCTATTCGCCGGCATGGCCGCTGCCGAAGATCTTCCGTCTCACCAAGGGCGGCAAGCTGATCGAAGGCATCTTCAAGGGCGAGACCATCAACACGCCCTCCATGCTGTGCGTCGAGGACTATATCGATGCGCTTGAATGGGCGCAGCGCGAAGGTGGGCTCGACGGGCTCATCAAGCGGGCGGATGCCAATTTCGCCGTCATCGACCGTTTCGTCGAGAGCCATGCCTGGATTGCGCATCTGGCGGAAGATCCCGCCACGCGTTCCAACACTTCCGTCTGCCTGACCATCGTCGCCCCCGAGATCGAGGCCCTTCCCGCTGACGAGAAGGCCGCCTTCGCCAAGGGCATGGTCTCCCTTCTGGACAAGCAGGATGTCGCCTATGACATCGGCGCCTATCGCGACGCACCTTCCGGGCTTCGCATCTGGGCCGGTGCCACGGTCGAGACTTCCGATCTGGAAGCGCTGATGCCCTGGCTCGACTGGGCGTTCCAGACGCAAAAGGCCGCGCTCAAGGCCTGAGGGCCATGAGCATCAGAGAATTCATGCAGCGCTGATCTCAAATCCTGCCCCTGACACAAGACACGGGGCAGGGGAGGGGCATTTCTTTCTGCTCCCGGCGCTCGTTCAGATATCCAATTTGTCATAGCGAAGGACTGACGCCATGCCACGCGTACTCGTATCCGACAAGCTGTCGCCAACCGCCGTCGAAATCTTCAAGCAGCGCGGCGTCGAGGTCGACTACCAGCCCGATCTCGGCAAGGACAAGGAAAAGCTGCTCTCCATCATCGACCAGTATGACGGTCTGGCCATCCGCTCTGCCACCAAGGCGACGGAGAAGCTTATCAATTCCGCGACCAATCTGAAGGTCATCGGTCGCGCCGGCATCGGTGTCGACAATGTCGACATTCCGGCTGCTTCGCGCCGCGGTATCATCGTGATGAACACGCCATTCGGCAATTCGATCACGACTGCGGAACATGCAATCGCAATGCTGTTTGCGACCGCGCGCCAGATCCCGGAAGCGAACGCTTCCACCCATGCCGGCAAGTGGGAAAAGAACCGCTTCATGGGCGTCGAGATCACCGGCAAGACGCTGGGCCTCATCGGCTGCGGCAATATCGGTTCCGTTGTCGCAATGCGCGCCATCGGCCTGAAGATGCATGTCGCAGCGTTCGATCCGTTTCTTTCGGAAGAGCGGGCGTCAGAACTGGGCGTGGAGAAGGTTGAACTCGACGAGCTTTTCGCCAAGGCCGATTTCATCACGCTGCACACGCCGCTCACCGACAAGACGCGCGGCATCATCGATGCAGAAGCGATCTCGAAGATGAAGGATGGCGTGCGCATCATCAATTGCGCGCGCGGCGGCCTCGTCGTGGAAGCGGATCTTGTCGAGGCGCTGAAGTCCGGCAAGGTGGCCGGTGCCGGTATCGATGTTTTCGAGCAGGAGCCTGCGACCGAGAACCCGCTCTTCAACATGCCCAACGTCGTCTGCACGCCCCATCTTGGCGCATCCACCTCGGAAGCGCAGGAGAATGTTGCGATCCAGGTGGCCGAGCAGATGTCGGATTATCTGGTCAAGGGTGCCGTCACCAACGCGATCAACATGCCGTCGATCTCGGCTGAGGAAGCGCCGCGCCTGAAGCCGTTCATCAAGCTGGCCGAAGTGCTTGGCGCATTTGTCGGGCAGGTCACCGACGAAGCCATCGACGAGGTCGAGGTGCTGTTCGACGGCGCGACTTCGGAGATGAACACGAAGGCACTGATCTCGGCGACACTGGCCGGCCTTATCCGCCCGCAGGTGTCGGATGTGAACATGGTTTCCGCGCCGATCATGGCGAAGGAGCGCGGCGTTATCCTCTCGGAGGTCAAGCGCGACAAGTCCGGCGTGTTTGACGGCTATATCAAACTGACGGTCAAGACGCCGAACAAGACACGTACCATAGCCGGTACGGTATTCTCCGACGGCAAGCCGCGCTTCATCCAGATCAAGGGTATCAACCTGGATGCAGAGGTGGGCGAACACATGCTCTACACGACCAACCACGACACGCCGGGCTTCATCGGCATGCTCGGTTCGGTCTGCGGCAAGCATGGCGTGAACATCGCCAACTTCCAGCTTGGCCGCAACAAGCCGGGTGGCGACGCGATCGCGCTTCTCTATCTGGATGCGCCGTTCCCGTCGGAGGTTCTCAAAGAACTCGTGGCGCAGGAACAGGTCATTTCGGCCAAGCCGCTGCGTTTCGATATCGGCGCCTGATCGATCTCAAACGTCATGTTCCAGGCCCCGGCAGCAATGCCGGGGCTTTTTTCATTTGCCGTCGAGGGATGCGCGCACGCTGGGTGTCCTCTGGGAGGCCTTCCGCCCCGAGTACTCCGCCAGTCCGATGCCCATGAAGACGAGCGCCAGTGCAGCTGCATGATAGAGCTGGAAGCTTTCTCCAAGGATCACGACCGACAATAAGGTGCCGAAGATCGGCACGAGATTGATGAAGAGCCCGGCTCTGTTCGGTCCGATCAGCTCATTGCCGCGGATGTAGAACACCTGCGAGATGATCGACGGGAAGAGAACGGTATAGACGCCGATGCCCCAGCCCTTGGCATCGGGGGCAATGAAGCGCCCGCTTGCGATCTCCCAGATGAGGAAGGGAAGCGACGAGATGAAAGCCGCAGCGGCAAGAACGGTGATCGTGCTTTGCCAGTGGATCGCCGGTTTGTAACGCAGGAACACGGTGTAGAGCGCATAGACGAGCACGCCAATCAGCATGATGAAGTCACCCACATTCACATCAAGCTGCGCCAGGCGCGCGAGATTGCCGTGGCTCGCGGTCAGCGACACGCCCAGAAGCGACAGCAGGAAGCCGGTGATCTGAAGCCAGGTGACGCGGGTGCGGAAGATGAGGAAGTTGAGCACGATCACCAGCATGGGGATGGCAGCCTGCTCGATTGCCGCATTGATTGCTGCCGTGTGTATCAGCGCCATGTAAAGCGAGGCGTTGAAAAAGGTGAAGCCGACCGTGCCGAGAAGGAAAAGCGTTACGGCGTGTTTGCGGATCAGGGGCAGGTCCTGTTTCACGCGCGGCCAGGCGAAGGGCAGCAGGATGAGCACCGCGAGGATCCAGCGCAGCGATGTCAGAGCAAAAGGCGAGATGTGCCCGACGGCCAGCTTGCCGGCCACGGCATTGCCGCCCCAGAAGAGGGTTGTCAGCAGCAGGAGGGGATAGGCAGCATTCGCCATGGCAATAATCGCTCCGTCTGGTTTCGGCAGCGTGAGGTACACCACAATGGCGAGTAACCAAACAGGTTAGTTCGCGAAATTTGCGTGAGAATCCTCATCTCCTGCAAAGAAGGGTCGCAAGTGACGCACTCAGAGGATATAGAGCGGGGGCTTTGAGACATAGCGCCCGCGGGACGGGCATCGAAGAGGACGCAAGCATGGCGAATGTAGTGGTCGTCGGTTCCCAGTGGGGCGACGAAGGTAAGGGCAAGATCGTCGATTGGCTGAGCGAACGCGCCGATGTGGTCGCGCGCTTCCAGGGTGGGCACAATGCCGGTCACACCCTGGTTATCGATGGTGTGAGCTACAAGCTGTCACTGCTGCCATCCGGTGTCGTGCGCAAGGGCAAGCTGTCGGTCATCGGCAATGGCGTGGTCTTCGATCCGCATGCATTCGTGGCCGAAATCGCAAAGCTGAAAGAGCAGGGCGTAGACATCACGCCTGCCAATCTGAAGATCGCGGAAAACACCTCGCTGATCCTGTCGCTGCATCGCGAGCTCGACGGCTTCCGCGAGGATGCGGCCTCCAACAGCGGTACGAAGATCGGAACGACGCGTCGGGGCATCGGCCCGGCTTACGAAGACAAGGTAGGTCGCCGTGCCATTCGTGCGCTGGACCTTGCAAATCTCGAGACGCTCCCGCGCAAGGTTGACCGTCTGCTCACCCATCACAATGCGCTTCGCCGCGGCCTTGGTCATCCGGAAGTCACCCATGAGACGATCATGGAAGAGCTGAGCTCGGTCGCCGGCAAGATCCTGCCATTCGTGGATCGCGTTTCCAAAATTCTCGACGATGCACGCCGTGCCGGCCAGCGCATCCTGTTCGAAGGCGCGCAGGGCACGATGCTGGACATCGATCATGGCACCTATCCCTTCGTTACCTCATCCAACACCGTTGCGGGCCAGGCCGCGACCGGTACCGGCATCGGTCCAGGTGGCGTGGGCTATGTGCTCGGCATCACGAAGGCGTACACAACCCGCGTGGGCGAAGGTCCGTTCCCTACTGAGCAGGACAACGAGATCGGCAATTTCCTTGGCACGCAGGGCCACGAATTCGGCACGGTGACGGGCCGCAAGCGCCGTTGCGGCTGGTTCGACGCGGTTCTGGTGCGTCAGGCAGTCATCGCCAATGGCATGCACGGCATCGCCCTGACCAAGCTTGATGTTCTGGACGGCCTCGATGAAATCAAGGTTTGCACCGGCTACAAGCTGGATGGCGAGGTGATCGACTACCTGCCCGCAAGCCAGGGTGCGCAGGCGCGCCTTGAGCCGATCTACGAAACGCTTGAAGGCTGGAAGGACACGACCAAGGGTGCGCGCAGCTGGAACGATCTGCCGGCACAGGCCGTCAAATATGTCCGTCATATCGAAGAACTGATCGGCGCACCGGTGGCAATACTTTCCACCAGCCCCGAACGCGAGGACGCGATACTTGTGACCGATCCGTTTCAAGACTAGTCTAGCGCCCGATTTCGGATGTGCGAACATGCGTTTGGTGGGGCTTGAGCCACTCCGTCGGTAGTCAAGACACCGACGGGGTGCGCAGGCAGGAGCGGAATATTTAAGCATGGCAGATTTTACTGCAGTCTTGCGGAAGACAATTGGCGGGTTGAAGGAAAACACGCCGGAAATGCGCGAGAAGGTCTATCTGAAGGCTCGTGCTACCATTGATGCCAAGCTTGCCGCTGTCTCACCGCCGCCACCTGCAGCGGTTGTCGAGCGGCAAAAGGCACTTCTGGAAGACGCCATTGCCAAGGTGGAGGCGGAATTCGCGGCTCCACCAGCACCGCCAGAGCCTCAGCATGATCACCTCGATGATGTGCTTGCGGAGCTGAACAAGCCAGGCACCACGGTTCAAGCCGTTTCGCCAGCGGCAGCAGAACGCGATGAAGCCGCACAATCGGAAGCCTATGAAGCCAACGCCGCGGACGACGCGACGGCCGAACCTCCGGAGCCAGCGGTTGCTGACCCTTATGAAGCGCCAGCATATCCGCAGGGCGATCAAGAGCCGATCGCCGTCATTCCGGATATCGACCGATCTTCACAGGGCGCAAGCGACGAGCACGAAGCAACCGCACCGAATGAAGGGCTGGTTGGTGGTCCTGATGGTTCGGGCGATGGTGGCGCTTCGGGCGAGACCGCGCATGAGGTCTATGAAGACCAACCGCGTCGCAGGGGTGTAGGCGGCTTCGGTCTCATTCTGATTTTCCTCGCCGTTCTTGGCGCTATCGGTTTCGGCCTGTGGCAGTTCCGGGATGATGTTTCACAACTTGCCGGTTTCGATGATTTCGATGCACTGGTCGCTCGTATCGATCCAGCGCAGCCGGACAATGGCGGTGGCGCGGCGCCAGATGAAGAAGCCGAGCCTGCCGAGGCAACGGAGCAGGCTGCTGCTCCAGCCGAGCTGGAAACTTCAGGCGAGAGTGAGGCTGCCGGCGAACCGGATGCCTCCAAATTCACCCAGCGCCTTCTTCCCAATGGAGAGGAGGTTGACGAGGGGCCCGCAGGTGGCGAACCGGGACTGGGTGAGGGAACTTCCGTAGCGCAAGCAACGCCAGGTTCTGCCGACGACGGCGAAACGGCTGAAGGTGATGCTGCGGACGACGCCGACACCACCGCGACGGAGGCTCTGCCTGTCGGCCAGCGCGCGATCTTCTACGAGGAGAGCACTTCCTCTGCGCAAGGATCGGCGTCGAGCGGCAATGTGGTCTGGTCGATTGTGCAGGAGTCGCCTGGTGCCGACCTTCCGCCTGAGCCGGCCATTCGTGCAGATGCCACCATTCCGGAAAAGCAAATCCAACTGAAAATGACAATCCGGCGCAATGCGGATGATTCACTGCCTGCCAGTCACATAGTCGAGCTGATCTTCCTGACGCCGGACGGTTTTGGCGGCGGCGGTGTCGAGAGTGTTCAGCGCATCGCGATGAAGCGATCCGAGCAGGATACGGGCAACCCGCTGCTGGGTATTCCCGCCAAGATCGCTGATGGCTTCTTCCTCGTGGCGTTAAGTGACAGCCAGGCGGATCAGGAGATGAACCTCACCGTGATGCGCCGTCAGGACTGGCTGGATATCCCGATAGCCTATAAATCCGGTCGCCGTGCACTTTTCACCATGGAGAAAGGTGCGCCGGGTTCGAAGGTCTTCAACGACGTGATTTCCGGATGGGAGCGTGCAGCCGAGGGCGGCTGACGGGCTCGACTCCCGGACGACCTCCAGATAAAAAAGGCCCGGCGCTTGCGTCCGGGCCTTTTCAATATCCGATGATGCGCACTGGCTACATCGCGGCTGCTTCTGCGGCACCAGGCAGAGCGGCCCGTGCCTGCTCGCGTGCGGAAGCCTGAACGGCTTCCTGAACCTTTTCGAACGCCCGCACCTCGATCTGGCGCACGCGCTCGCGGCTGATGTCGAACTCTCCGGAAAGTTCTTCCAGCGTCAGCGGATCTTCGGAAAGGCGACGGGCCAGAAAGATGCGCTTTTCGCGTTCATTCAGGACATCCATCGCGTTTTCCAGCATGCGCCTGCGTGATTCCAGCTCATCCTGCTCGGCGAGCATGTCTTCCTGACTTTCATGGTCGTCAACGAGCCAATCCTGCCATTCACCCGATTCACCTTCCGTCGCGCGTATGGGGGCGTTCAATGATGCATCGCCGGAAAGGCGGCGGTTCATCGAGATCACCTCTTCCTCGCTGACATTGAGCCGGGTGGCAATTTCCTTGATCTGGTCGGGCTTCAGATCGCCCTCGTCGAGCGCCTGGATCTTGCCCTTCACCTTGCGCAGGTTGAAGAACAGGCGCTTCTGGTTGGCGGTCGTCCCCATCTTCACAAGGCTCCAGGAGCGCAGGATGTATTCCTGTATCGAAGCCTTGATCCACCACATGGCGTAGGTCGCAAGACGGAAACCACGTTCGGGCTCGAACTTCTTTACCGCCTGCATCAGGCCGACGTTGCCTTCGGAGATCACCTCACCGATTGGCAAGCCATAGCCGCGATAGCCCATTGCTATCTTCGCAACGAGACGCAGATGGCTGGTAACGAGCCGGTGGGCCGCATTCGTGTCGCCATGCTCATGGTATCGCTTGGCGAGCATGTATTCTTCTTCGGGCTGAAGCATGGGAAAGCGACGTATCTCTTCGAGATAACGTGTCAGGCCGCCTTCGCCCGAAACAATGCTTGGTAAAGTCTGGGCCATGGAGCACCCTCCTGATCGATAGCAGCTCCCTCACTAGAGGCGAGCCATTGCTGTGGCCGCTTAAACGCACCACTCCCCTAGCACATATAGGAACAAATTCCGAAGTCCAAAAGCATACCGGAACGCTCAACAATGCGTTACCGCCACGTTGACGATGATACTATGCTCGCCTCGGTCTTGCTTCACAAACTGGCAAATTGTCTCATAAGTTCCGCCATGTCTTCGGGCAATGGTGCCTCGAAGCGCATCACCTCGCCCGAGATCGGGTGGCGGAAGGCCAGCAGTTGAGCGTGAAGTGCCTGGCGGGAAAACGCGTTGACTGCCGAAGCCAGAGGTTCTTCAAGCCGGTTCGCCTTGGTCTTGAATGCACGGCCATAGGCGGGGTCCCCGATCAGCGGATGGCCGAGATGGGCCATGTGGACACGTATCTGATGGGTGCGCCCCGTCTCCAGCCTGCACTCCACCAGCGAAGCCAGGGCCTCACCGGAACTGTCGAGGCCGAAAGTGTCCAGCACGCGGTAGTGGGTGATTGCTTCGCGCGCGTCAGGCTGGTGCTGCGATACCACCGAGCGCAGCGTGCGGTCACTGGATGAGCGCCCGAGATGTGTTTCCACCGTTCCGACCTTGCGTGGCAGCTTGCCCCACACAAGGGCCACATAGGCGCGTTCCAGGTCGCCCTGCCGCCCGTGATCCGCAAAGGCGTCGGCAAGAGCGCGATGGGCAGTATCGGTTTTGGCGACAACCATGACGCCGCTCGTCTCCCGGTCGAGCCGGTGGACTATGCCCGGTCGGCGGACACCACCGATCCCCGACAGCGTATCACCGCAATGGTGGATCAACGCGTTGACAAGCGTTCCCGTCCAGTTGCCGGGTCCCGGATGCACGACGAGGCCGGCGGGCTTGTCGATTACTATAAGCGCCTCATCCTCATGGAGGATGGCCAGCGGAATATCCTCCGGCAATGGTTCCGGGGCTTCTGGTTCGGGCAGCTTCAGCTCATAGACTTCGTCAGCGCCGACCTTGCGTTTGGGCTCCTTGACGGTCGTGCCCGAGCTGGACACGGCGCCTTGCTTGATGAGCGTTTGCAGACGACTTCTCGACAATTCCGGCGCCAGCTTGGTAGCAAGCCACTGGTCGAGGCGCTGCCCCGCCTCTTCAGGAGCTACAAGCAAAGCTTTCATTTCGTGGTCTGCTTCGTTATCAGGACCGCTCATTCATTCTTTCCGTGAGTAAAACCATGACCGCCCAGGACCCGATCGAGGATCGTGAGGAAGAAGAACCGCTGGACCCGGCGGTGGAGCGGGTGAGACGCAAGCTCATTCGCTTCATGGCCATCAATCTGGGCATTCTCTTTGCCGCGGTTATGGCTGTCGTGCTCGCCTTTGTCTACAAGTCGCTAACGATGGAAGGCGGGGAGCCTTCCGCCAGCATCGCATCACCGAGCGAAGGCAGCTTGCCGCTGCCAGCCGGCAGCACCGTCCTTTCTCACGCCATTAACGGACCGAGAGTGTCCATCATCGTCGAGAGCCGGGGTGGCTCACGCGAGATCATCATCTACGACCTGGAACAACAGGGCGTGGTCGCACGCATTGCGCTCAGCGAAGATCAGTGAGCAGCAGGACGCAAATACTCGCGCTGGTGACGCTGGTGGTCGACGACTGTCAGGAAGCATTGCACTGGTATTGTTACAAGCTCGGTTTCCATCTCAAGGCCGACACGGATATTGGCGGCGGAAAGCGCTGGCTGGTTGTCGGTCCGGAGCAGGGAGCCGACCTTCTTCTCGCCCTGGCATCGGATGCGAAGCAGGAGCAGGCTGTCGGCAATCAGACCGGCGGACGCGTCGGTTTCTTTCTCCACACCGACAATTTCGAGCGCGACTTTGCTGCAATGCGCGGTAAGGGCGTGGTTTTTCTGGAGGAGCCGCGCCACGAGCCCTACGGAATTGTGGTGGTATTTGAGGACCTCTACGGGAACAAGTGGGATCTGATCGAGCCGCGCTGAATAAAGTTGGACGCCAGTCTTTTTCTTCTGTTGCAATCCATGGAAATCAGCCCTATATCGCGTCCGTCTGCTGCTCCCATCGTCTAGCGGTCAGGACGCCGCCCTCTCACGGCGGAAACAGGGGTTCGATTCCCCTTGGGAGTACCAGTTTTTTCCTTGAAATTCAGCTGACTATCCTGGCCACACCAAATGCTGTCCTGCGACCGCATCGGGTTACGGTTGGGAATTCGTTATCCTTAGTAGATCGTTAAGCCTTGATTGCGATTGTGGCCCCATGGGGGAAGAATCTAACGGGGCAGGCTTCTTGGAAGCGCATGAGCATGAACAGGGTCCGGAGCACGTGCCGGACCGCGGGATTCCATTCAGCAGCAGAGATGTGGAGCGGGAGGACTGCCCGTTTGACGTTGAGGTGCAGTCTGCTCTCATTTCGCTGGAGGCGGACTGGTTCTGGGAAACCGACAGTGAACTGCGCGTTACGCGCCTGACCGATGGATTTCAACGCGCCACGGAGGTAGACCCGCAGACCCTTATCGGGAAAGCCCGGCTGGACATGCTGCGCGGAGCCGGGAACAATCGCGAAGCCGACCGTGCGCATTGGGGGCGCGTGAAAGAACGCCTGCCTTTTCACAATCACATTCTCGAGCTGCACAGGCCTGGGAAAGATCCCCTCTGGATCGCGGTCAGCGGCATCCCGCAATTCGACGAGGCGGGAGATTTCGCCGGATATCGTGGCCTGGGCCATCGCGCCGACAATTCCTTGCGCATCGCGCGCGAGCTGGCCGAAGCCAATCAGCATATTTCACTACGCGAGAGCCATGAGCGGGCGCTGCGCGACAAGTTGAGCGGCGAGGGACATTTCGAGCGGCTCCTTGCCGGTCTCGACGTCACTCGCGAAGCCTTCTCCTGCTATGACGCGGATAACCGGCTGGTTCTTTACAACCAAGCGATGGTGAAAATGTTTCCGGGTCTGGAGCATATCATCCGGCCCGGTGTGCGTTTGGAAACACTGCTCGATGCGGTGCTTGAACGCCAGATGTGGGTCGTGCAAGGCGATGGCGAAACCTTCAAGAAGCATTTCGTCGAAGAGCGCCGCAAACCAGGCGAGCGCGAAAGCATTCTCGCGTTCACTGACGGGCGCTATGTGCTCCACCGCGAGATGCACATGGAGGACGGCGGCACCGTCTGCATCTGCACGGATATTACCGAACTGAAACGGCACGAAGCGGCGTTGGAAAAGGCCAGGCATGAGGCCGAGGCCGCGCGCAGCCGACTTCAATCAGCCATTGACGCGCTCGATGACGGCTTCGTTCTGTGGGATGACAAGGACAGGCTGGTAGCCTGCAACAAGGCGTTCCGCAACGGACTGGGCCGGTCGGATATACTGCAACCTGGCGTCAGCCTGTCGGCCGTGGTGGAAGAGCTTGAGCGCACGGGCGTGCTCGGCGACATCTCCGTTCTCCACGAACATGCCGGCAACAAGGCAGAAGAACTTGGCCAGAACATTGTCTTCAAACTGCCTGACGGCCGATATATGCTGCGCCGCGATCAGCTTACCGAGCAGGGGGACCGGGTTGGCATCCGCAGTGATGTGACCGACCGAATGCGCCGCGAAGAGGAGCTGGCGCGCGCCAAGGAAGAAGCAGAGCTTGCTTTCTCGGATCTTCGGCGCAGCATCGACAGCTTGCGTATGGGCGTGATCGTGATGGAGTCCGATCTGACGGCTTCCATCGTCAATCGCACCTATCGTGAACTCTGGGGTTACGGCGAGGACGAGCAGCTTTCGGGCACCTATGCCGGCGATCTGATGGAGCATTCGCGAAAGCGGGGGCTCTACGATCCGGTCGAAGCTGCCAATTGGGAAGACTACAAGAACCAGCGGCTTGACGAGATCCGCGTCGGCGAGATGGCGCCGCGCGAAGTGACGCGCCCGGATGGGCGAACCATGCTGTTTTCGATCACGCGGCTTTCGCGCGGTCGGCGCATGCTGACCTATTACGAGATCACCAATCTGAAGCGGCGCGAGGCGGATCTTGCATCTGCCCTGGAGCAGTCAAAACTGGCACAGGCTGTTTTGGACGAGCTGCCCAGCCCGATCTTCGTGAAGGATGAGAATCTGAAGTTCGTTCTTGCGAACAAGGCCTTCGCTCATATTCACGGGATGGAGCCGGCAGCGATTGTCGGCAGGCAAGCGGCAGAGGTGGTCGGCGCCAGGAACGCAAAGCTGTTCGAGCCGAGTGAGCAAGAGGTCCTTGCCACGGGCACCGAATATCGTGTCGAAGAGGATTTCGAAGAGGATTTCGAAGAGACCGGCATGGGTCAGACGCGCATCGTGCGCAAGAACAGGGTAAGTTCCTTCTCCGGAAAACACTATCTGGCCTGCACCATCTTCGACGTGAGCGATCTCAAGCAGCGCGAGCGCGATGCGGAGGAAGCAAGGCGCCAGCTTGCCTATGTCATCAACTCCCTGCCTGCAGGTGTGGTGATCTATGACCGCGATGATCGGTTCGTGCTGGCCAATGATGTGATCCACACAGCCCTGCCGGGTCTTGTGCCGACGCTGCAGCCGGGCCTGCCGCTGCGCGATGCCATATCTGCAGCGCATGCCAACGGCTATTTCCGCAACAGCGGTGATCCGGAAATCGATGCGATCTATGATGCCGATCGCGAAAGCTGGATCGAACGCTATTGCAGGCTCTTTCACGAGAAAAGACGCGTCTATGAGCGACAGCATCCCGACGGGCGCTGGTACAAGGTATTCGACACGCGCACGGATGACGGCACCTTTGTCGGCGTTCGCGTGGATATCACCGAGATCAAGGAGCGCGAGGAGCAGCTCAAGGATTCGATGCGCGAGAACGAGATCTTCCGGAATCTGGTCGATAATGTTCCTGTCGCGATCTATGCCAAGAAGGACGATCTGCGTCTTGCCTACGTCAATCGCGGCTGGAGCGATCTGACCGGCATTCCGGCCGAACAAGCGATCGGCAAGACCGATATCGAGGTATTCGGTGATACCGGTATCGCCTTCACGGAAAGCGACCGCCATGTGCTGGAGAGTGGCGAGCGGCAGGAAATCGAGGAAGAGCGGCTGGATCACAACGGGGTTCTGCGCCATCAAATCGCTCGCAAGGACATCCTTCAGGCTTCTGACGGCTCGGTCTATCTCATCGGTTCCACCACCGATGTGACGGAGATGAAGCGGCGCGAAGAGGAACTGCGTGAAGCGCAGGAACAGGCGGTTGCCGCCGATCAGGCCAAATCCGAATTCCTGGCCAATATGAGCCATGAGATCCGTACTCCGATGAACGGCGTGCTGGGCATGGCGGAGCTTCTGGTAAAGACGGAGCTGAACTCAAAGCAGAGAACCTTTGCCGAGATCATACTGAAATCCGGCAATGCGCTGTTGAATATCATCAATGACATTCTCGACTTCTCGAAGATCGATGCAGGTCAACTCAAGCTTGATGCCCAGCCGTTCAACCTTGCCGAGGCGGTCGAGGATGTGGCGACGCTCTTCTCGTCGCGCGCGAAGGAAAAGGATCTGGAGCTGATCGTGCGGGTTGCGCCTGCACTGCCGGAAGCTGTTGTCGGCGACATCGGCCGTTTCAGACAGATCATCACCAATCTTGTCGGCAATGCGGTGAAGTTCACCGAAAGCGGTCATGTTCTCATCGACATCAATGGTCGTGCGGAAGATGGCGAGGTGTTCCTCGAAGCGCGCATCGAAGATACCGGCATTGGCATACCTTCGGACAAGCTTGAGCTGGTCTTCGACAAATTCAGTCAGGTGGATGCTTCCTCGACGCGCAGGCATGAAGGCACCGGTCTGGGCCTGGCCATCACTTCGCGACTGGTCGCACTGATGAATGGCGAAATCGGGGTCAGCAGCACCGAGGGTGAGGGATCGACCTTCTGGTTCACGATGAAGCTGCCCATGGCGAAAGGCTGCACCAAGCCAAACATCGCACCAAGCGACATTTCCGGATCGCGCGTGCTTGTCATCGACGACAACGAGACCAATCGCACGATCCTTTCCGAGCAAATGGCGCATTGGGGATTTGATGCGTGCGCGGCCAGCAGTGGCGATGAAGGCGTCGCTGTCCTTCGAGCCGCTGCAGAACTGGGCGTGAAGGTCGACTGTGTCATTCTCGACTACCAGATGCCGGGCATGAATGGCGGCGAGGTGGCCCGTTGCATTCGTGAGGACGCCAGCATCGCCGATACGCCGATCATATTGCTTACTTCGGTTGATCAGTCGCCTTCGCTCAGCATGGCGAGTGATCTGGCGATCGACACGCAGCTCATAAAGCCGGCACGCGGCGGCAGCCTGTTGCGCGCTCTCGTCTCGGCAATACAGCGTGCACGCCATGTGGCCGGTGAATTTTCGTTGCCCGAGCCGGACATCACGCCGATTGAAGTGCAGCCGGAGCCTCACCCAAAAGTGCAGACAGTCGAGGCGGGTGCGGTCACCTGCGCGTCAGTGAAGGAGAAAGCTGACGGCGAAGCTTCGCAACACGGCGTCGATATCCTTGTTGCCGAAGACAATGAGGTGAACCAGCTCGTCTTTACGCAGATACTGAGCGAGAGCGGTTTTGGCTTCGAGATCGTCAACAATGGCCGGGAGGCACTGGAGGCTTTCCAGAAGCTCAACCCACGCCTCATATTGATGGATGTCTCCATGCCCGAGCTGAACGGGCTGGAAGCGACCAAGGCCATACGCAATACCGGGCCGGAAGGAAAAGCGGTTCCGATCATCGGCGTCACGGCGCATGCCTTGAAAGGTGATCGGGAGAAATGCCTGGAATCAGGCATGAACGACTATCTCTCGAAGCCGATCAGCCCGAAGGCTCTCGTCGACAAGATCAATCGCTGGGCGGAAGAGAATCATCAGCCGGCGCTCCAGTCGCAGCGGGGGTAAAGCTCGATATTCACCCGATGCCAAGGGGAACTTGTTGCAGGAACAATTTCCCCGGATGGCGGTTCGCATATTGCGGAGAGGTGTTCAGGCCCCGCGGATCGGTGTTGCGCGAACAAGCTGTTGCTTATTGAACAGTATCTTAATCGCGATGACACGGAACTGTCATGCAACTGTTACATAGGGGCTTTAAGCGACTCCCCGTCGCCACATGGTGGTGGCTATGACGAATTCCGAACAGGGAGTAGCCCTAATGCAGAAGTTCATCCTGATGACGTCAGCAGCAGCTGTTGCTGTTGCGATGTCCGCCGGTACGGCAGCCGCACGCGACCAGATCCGCATCGTCGGTTCCTCGACCGTTTTCCCGTTCACCACCGCTGTTGCTGAACGCCTCGGTCAGAGCGGCCAGTTCCAGACGCCAGTCGTCGAGTCCACCGGCACCGGTGGCGGCATGAAGCTTTTCTGCGGCGGCGTTGGCGAAAGCCACCCCGACTTCACCAATGCTTCGCGTCCGATCAAGGACGGCGAGCTCGAAGAGTGCAAGGCCAATGGCGTGACGCCGATCGAGATCAAGGTCGGCTTCGACGGCATCGTGCTTTCCAACTCCAAGGGCGGCGAGCAGGTTGACCTGACCAAGGAGCAGATCTTCGCGGCTCTTGCCAAGAATGTCGTTGTCGACGGTGAAGTGGTCGCGAACCCGCACACCAACTGGTCCGATATCGACGAAGGCCTGCCAAACACGAAGATCGAGGTTCTCGGCCCGCCCCCGACCTCCGGCACCCGTGACGCCTTCGTTGAACTGGTCATGGAAGAAGCTTGCCCGGAAGCGATCGAAGAAGCTGACGGCTGCACCGAGATCCGTGAAGACGGCGCTTTCGTTGAAGCCGGCGAAAACGATAACCTGATCGTTCAGAAACTCGAAGCCAATGCAGACGCATACGGCATCTTCGGTTTCTCCTTCCTCGACCAGAATGCCGACAAGCTGCAGGGTGCCTCGATCGGTGGCGTTGAGCCGACCTTCGACAATATTGCATCCGGCGACTACGGCGTCTCCCGCTCGCTCTTCATCTACGCCAAGAAAGAGCATGTAGGTGCCATTCCCGGCATGGAAGAGTTCATCAAGGAATACACCTCCGAGGCAGCATGGGGTCCTGAAGGCTATCTCGCCGACAAGGGTCTGATCCCGCTTCCGGAAGCCGACCGCACTTCGCAGCGTGACAATGCTGTTGCTCTGAAGGGCATGGGTTCCTAATCGGATCCTCATCATGACTTTCCCCGCCGGCTTTATCAGCCGGCGGGTTTTCAGACTGCTCCGGGACAGGATAATAGGAGGTGCCAGCTTCAAGGCTGAGCGCCGCATCCCGGAGGCGCTGCCGGAAGCTGGCAAGCGCTAGAAACAGGCGGGACCGGTATGATCACTTACGTAGTCATCGCGCTAATTTTGCTGTTCTTTGCGGCATTCTACATCGGCCGCTCCCGTGCGATGACGGTCGGCGGCGGACGTGCTGCCAATCTTCATTCACTTCCAAGCCAGCATGGCCTTTTCCTCGCGCTCATGGCTGCAGGACCTGCGCTGCTCTTGCTGTTTGCCTGGAGCATCGCCACGCCCTCTATCGAGGCGTCGGTCGTGGAAACGCGTTTCGCAGATCATCTGGCGACGTTGAACCTGCCTGAACAGCAGGCCTTCATTCGCGATTCCCGCGCCACTGCATTCGGTGGCATTGCAGGGTTTCCGAACGAGACCAAAGACGCGGCTGCCGAAGTTTTCAAGAGTGTTCACGCGACGAGCCAGTGGGTTGCTGCCGTGCTTGCGCTTGCTCTTGCCGCTGCCGGGTTCTTCCTGGCGCATCGACTGATTTCGCCGCGCTTCCGCGCACGCCACAAGGTAGAGCGCGTTGTTCGCGTCTTCCTGATCCTTGCCTCCATCGTGGCCATTCTCACCACGGTGGGCATCGTTCTGTCCCTGATCTTCGAAAGCCTTCGCTTCTTCCAGCAGGTGCCGATCTACAAGTTCCTGTTCGGCACGCATTGGAGCCCGCAGAGCGCCTTTACCGGTGCGGGGCAGGAAGCGGGCGCTGTCAATGAAGATATCTTCGGCGCCATCCCCCTTTTCGTCGGAACGCTGCTCATCACGCTGATCGCGATGATCGTTGCTGCACCTGTGGGGCTCATGTCGGCCATCTATCTTTCCGACTACGCATCCAAGCGCGTGCGCTCCATAGCCAAGCCCGTTCTGGAGATCCTCGCCGGCATTCCGACCGTGGTCTACGGCTTTTTCGCCGCGCTTACTGTGGCGCCGTTCTTCCGGCGCATGGGCGATGGAATCGGGCTTGATGTTGCCTCCGAGTCCGCGCTTGCTGCCGGTATCGTCATGGGCATCATGATCATCCCCTTCGTGTCATCGCTCTCCGACGACGTGATCAATGCCGTGCCGCAGTCGCTGCGTGACGGTTCTGCCGGGCTTGGCGCGACGAAGTCGGAGACGATCCGCAAGGTGGTGCTGCCTGCCGCACTGCCTGGCATTGTCTCGGCGATGCTTCTGGCCGTGTCGCGTGCAATCGGCGAGACCATGATCGTAGTCATGGCTGCGGGGCTGGCGGCCAATCTGACGGCCAATCCGCTGGAGGCCGTGACCACGGTCACGGTTCAGATTGTCACGCTTCTCGTCGGCGATCAGGAATTTGACAGCGCCAAGACGCTTGCTGCCTTTGCGCTCGGCCTCATGCTGTTCTGCGTCACCCTTGTCTTGAACATCATCGCCCTTCGGGTCGTGAAGAAGTATCGTGAGCAATATGACTGATACGACACCCACCGAAGCGGGCTCGACCAGCCTGCACACCAACGATGCCGCCAAGGCACGGCTGAAGGCCCGCTATGCGGCCGAGCGCCGGTTCAAGTGGATGGGTGCGGGCGCTGTAGCACTCTCAGGCCTGTTCCTGGTGATCTTGCTTTCCACAATCGTGACGCAGGCGTTGCCTGCCTTCCGGATGAATTATGTCACCCTGCCGCTTGATCTGTCGGCAGAGCAGGTGGACATGGAAAATCTCAGCGCGACCAATTTTTCCGGCATCGTCAACGACGCCATCATGGGGCAGTTTCCATCAGTGGAAGGTCGCCAGGAACAGCGCGCCCTTCGCGGACTGGTCTCCACCGGCGCACCGACCCTGCTGCGCAAGGCGCTTGAAAGCGGCGAGGTTGAAGCAGGTGATACCCGCCAGGTCGCTCTGCCACTCGATGACTTTTCCGATCTCTACCTGAAGGGCCTCGTGGCCAAGGATGGTGGACGGGAAGCGCTCGCGGCAGCGCCTCAGATCGTAGCGACTGATGGTGCCGCGGAAATCACGTTCAGCGATCGGTCGGTTGTTGAATTGGCTCGTGAGGCTGGTGCCATAGAAGAAGATGGCGTGCTGCGTCTCACCTCGGGTGCATCATCGCTGTTGCTTCAAGCCGACGGCCGGATCGTCAAGCTGCTTGAGGTGCAGGCCGCGGACGGTGGTGCAACCGCAACCGGCAATGTTCTCCTGAGCGATGCGCCCCAGGTTTCTGACGAAGCAGCCATTCGCATTGTCGAGACACCCGAGTCGCAACGTAAATTTACCGACCGCGAAATCGTGTGGGTCGACTCACTGACGGCTCAGGGGCTCACCGAAAGCCGCTGGAACGAGATATTCCTCTTTTCCGGTGCGAGCCGTGAACCGGAAATGGCAGGCATTTGGGGTGCGGTTGTCGGCTCTGCCCTGACAATGCTTGTGACGCTTGCACTCGCTTTCCCGATCGGTGTTGCAGCTGCGATCTATCTGGAGGAATTTGCCCCCAAGAACCGCCTGACGGCCATCATCGAGGTCAATATCAACAATCTGGCTGCCGTTCCGTCCATCGTGTTCGGTCTGCTCGGCCTGGCTGTCTTCATCAACTGGTTCTCCTTCCCGCGTTCGGCACCCCTTGCCGGCGGTTTCGTTCTGGCGCTGATGACACTTCCGACCATCATCATCGCCTCGCGCGCAGCATTGCGCGCCGTGCCGCCCTCCATCCGCGAGGCTGCATTGGGGATCGGAGCGTCGAAGGTGCAGACCGTGTTTCACCACGTGCTGCCGCTGGCGATGCCCGGCATCCTGACGGGGACGATCATCGGCATGGCGCAGGCGCTGGGTGAAACCGCTCCGCTTCTCATGATCGGCATGGTCGCCTTCATCGTGGATGTGCCGGGCGGGTTCACTTCTCCGGCCACGGTGCTGCCGGTGCAGATCTTCATGTGGGCGGATTTTCCGGAACCCGCATTCCAACAGAAAACTTCTGCGGCTATCCTCATCCTTCTGGGCTTCCTGGTCCTGATGAATGCAATAGCCGTGGTCCTGCGCAAGCGCTTCGAGCGTCGCTGGTAGGTGGAGCCAAGGGATATGAACATGCTCACAGAAGCTCAAGTAGAGAACGCGATCCAGCCTGATAGCGAGAACTATACCGTCAAGATGCGCGGCTCGAATGTCTGCGTCTTCTACGGCGAGAAGCAGGCTCTCTTCGACGTCAATCTGGATGTTCGCCAGAACCAGGTGACGGCGCTGATCGGTCCGTCCGGCTGCGGCAAGTCCACCTTCCTGCGCTGCCTCAACCGCATGAATGACACGATCGATATCTGTCGCGTGCGTGGGGACATCACGCTTGATGGCGAGGACATCTACGATCCGGCGATCGACGTGGTGGAACTGCGCGCACGCGTTGGCATGGTGTTCCAGAAGCCCAACCCGTTCCCGAAGTCGATCTATGAGAACATCGCCTATGGTCCGCGCATCCACGGGCTCTCCAACTCCAAAAGCGAGCTGGACGGCATTGTGGAAACGAGCCTGCAGAAGGCAGGCCTCTTCAACGAGGTAAAGGACCGTCTGCATGAACCGGGAACCGGGCTTTCCGGCGGTCAGCAGCAGCGCCTTTGCATTGCGCGCGCCATTGCGGTTTCGCCGGAAGTCATCCTCATGGACGAGCCATGCTCGGCACTCGACCCGATCGCGACCGCAAAGGTGGAAGAACTGATCGACGAGTTGCGCGAGAACTACACGATCGTGATCGTCACACACTCCATGCAGCAGGCGGCCCGCGTGTCGCAGCGCACGGCGATGTTCCATCTCGGCAATCTTGTCGAGGAGGGGCCGACGGACAAGATGTTCACCAACCCCGAAGACAAGCGCACCCAGGACTACATCACCGGCCGCTTCGGCTGATTTTATCCGTGGTTTCAGCGGTTACGAGGAACAGTCACATGGGCGAACATACAGTCACCTCCTTTGACGAGGAACTGAACCGGATCGACCAGCTTCTCTGCGAGATGGGCGACCTTGCCGGGGCCATGACCCAGTCGGCGACGAAGGCACTCATAAGCTCCGACAACGGTCTGGCGCAGCGTGTCATCTCCGATGATGCGATCATGGATGCCAAGCAGCGCGAGCTCGACGAGCGCGCCATCACGCTCATCGCCAAGCGCCAGCCCATGGCGCAGGATCTGCGCGCCGTGGTTGGTGCCATACGCATGGCAGGCGATCTCGAGCGTATCGGCGATCTGGCGAAGAATGTTGCAAAGCGCGTCGGTGCCGTTGGCGACAGCGCCACCCCGCGCAGCCTTGCCCATTCCATCGATGCGATGGCGCAGCTTGTCATCGTGCAGGTGAAATCGGTCATCGACCAATATGTCGCGCGCCAGAGTGAGGGGCTTACCTCCCTGCGCGACGAGGACGAGAAGATCGACATCCAGTACACTTCGGTGTTTCGCGAACTTCTCACCTACATGATGGAAGATCCGCGCAACATCACGGCATGCACGCATCTTCTCTTCTGCGCCAAGAATCTTGAGCGTATCGGTGATCATGTCACCAATATCGCCGAGAATGCCTATTACGTGATGACCGGCGAGCAACTGCCCGTCCAGCGGCCAAAGCTGGACGAGACGCAGATGACGGTCAGCGCCGAATAAAGGGTGTCAGCCAATGATTGCGCCGAAAGTGATGGTGGTCGAGGACGACGAACCGCTATGCGTCCTCCTGCGCTATAATCTGGAAGCGGAGGGCTATCAGGTCGAAGTCGTCACGCGTGGTGACGAGGCCGAAATGCGGCTTCAGGAGAATGTGCCTGACCTGCTCGTACTCGACTGGATGGTGCCTGCCATCTCCGGCATAGAGCTCTGCCGCCGCCTGCGCATGCGGCCCGAGACCGAGCGCCTGCCGATCATCATGCTCACTGCGCGCGGCGAGGAAAGCGACCGGGTGAGGGGGCTTTCAACAGGTGCCGACGACTATCTCGTCAAACCTTTTTCGACGCCCGAATTCGTCGCCCGCGTGCGCGCGCTTCTGCGCCGTGCGAAGCCGGAAGTGCTTTCGACGGTCCTAAGTGTCGGAGACATCACGCTCGACCGCGAATCCCATCGTGTCTATCGCCGCAAGAACGAGATCCGCCTGGGGCCAACCGAGTTCCGCCTGCTGGAATTCATGATGCAGCATCCCGGTCGCGTCTTCTCCCGCGCCCAGCTTCTCGACAATGTCTGGGGCGAGACCATCTATATCGACGAACGCACCGTCGACGTCCATGTCGGACGCCTGCGCAAGGCCGTGAACCACGGCAAGATGCCGGATGTGATACGGACAATCCGCGGCGCGGGCTATGCGATCAGGGAAGCTTGAGGGGCTGTTTAGCCATACAAACGAAAGGGAGCCAAAGGCTCCCTTCGCAAGTCACTTCCTTTCGGGAAGTAAATACTCCTGCGAGCACCACGAATAGTGTGAATATTAGTATTCGCCAGATTGGTGTCAGTAGAATGTCGCTAAAGCGCAATTCTCCTCACTCCACCGGATACCAATACCTTGCTTCCGCTTCCCCGCGCTCGATCCTGACGAAATTGTTGGCGAAGACGCGGTAGGGGTGGCTCCATTCTCCGTCGGGCCATTTTACGCGGATTTCAGCGCGTTCGGAGGTGCCGAGGCCTGCGTGGATGAAGCCTGCATGGCCGGAGGCGTGCCCGCCGCCGAGCTGGATGGTGCGGTTGACGGTTCTGGTGCCGATCTTGATCGAGATGAGCGCGCCGACCGCGTTGCGGTTTGCCCCCTTCTGGGCGAGTTCGACGGCGACGAAATTGCCGCCCGCAATTGCGCGATCGCCCTGCTTCATGCCCTTGTTGCGGAAGAGCGAGACATTCTGCTCGCGGTTGACCACCAAGAGGTCCAGCAGACCGTCGGCGTTGAAATCCGTGACAACCGCACCGCGGCCCTTGGTCGGCAGGCCGATGCCGCTTGTGCCGCCGGCTTCCTCGAAGGAACCGTCCCACTGGCCGATCAGCAGATTGTCGGGATCGGTAGCCGCAAAATCCGGCATGGCTTCAACATTGCCCTTGGCGATGAAAAGGTCGGCGAGGCTGTCATTGTTGAAGTCGGCGAACTCGGCATGCCAGCCGGTGGAGGGTTTCAGGTCGTCGCCCTGATAGGGGCGATGGGCGGTTGCGCCGCGGTCAAAGGCTATGTCTCTGTAGATCGGACGGTCTTCCTCGGCCTCTTCATCGAGCTTCTGCAGCTTGGTGTCGCCCATGGAGGTGAGCGCGTATTCGGGATAGCCGTCGGCGTCGATATCGGCTTCGGCGATGCCCATGCCCCAGATGGTCAGGTGTCGCCAGCCTTCGGAGCGGGAGTAGAGCCGCGGGCTTCGGCCCGGCTCCACATGCCAGAGTTGCTCCTCGCCGCCGCGATAATAGTGGCGGTCATTGGTGATGCGCAGGTCCGGCGTGCCGGAGCGGTTCCAATCCGTAAACAGCATGGACAAGGCGCAGTAGCCTGGGGTGAGTGCGCGGCGATCCTCGTAGAGCGGGCCGTTGGTGCCTTGCTCCGGCCGGTAGAGCGCGTTGTCGTGGCAGGTGCCCCAGGGAGAGCCGGGGGCGGAGCGGTCGACATAGTTTCCGAAGGCAAGCGTGGGGAAGCGGGCGTCCGGCTCCCACATGGCCGAGAATGCGGTTGTCCAGGCGCGCCCGCCGTCGAAAGCGAAGGCGTCATTGGCCCTCTCGAAACTGCAGTTTGGTCCGCCCTTCAGGATGATGTTTTCGCCAAGGCGCAGGAGCACGAGATCCTTGTGGCCGTCATTGTCGATGTCGAGCGGGTAGGCGCCCAGCACACGCGTGCCATCGCGGCCAAGACCATGGTCGCGACGGGAAAATTTCAGCGCGCTGCCTCTGGTGCTTTCACTGACGAAGAGTGCAGCATCATCACGCCCGCCTGCGATGAACAGATCGGGCATGCGATCGCCATTGCAGTCGAATGAAGCGGCTCCGCCGCCCACGAAATATTCCCACGGACCGCGATAGGCGTGGGTGAGGCCAGCGGATTGGGCTTCCTCGTGCATCACGGGGATGTCGGCGAGGGGCGCAGCGATGGTTGGGTGGGTGAGGAGGAGGGTGGCTGCGAGGATCACCAGGCTCAATGCATGGTGGCGATGTTCACCCCCCTCTGCCTTGCCAGGCATCTCCCCCACGAGGGGGGAGATCAGTCGTTTCGCCTTGGCCGACGCATTCGGCGATGTTTGTGCGGTTCCAGATGACAGCCATTCTCCCCCCTTGTGGGGGAGATGTCCGGCAGGACAGAGGGGGGTGTCGATACGCCAGCGCTTCAACATCACTCTGCCTCCCCAATCACCAGCGTGCGCAGGAAAGCGATCAATGCGCTGCGGTCTGCTTCTTCGGCTGCGATATAGGCGTCACGCGATGCGCGGGCCGCGCCGCCATGGGCGCGGATGGCTTCGTCCATGGTGGTCATATCGTTTCGGTGGCCGTAGGGCGCGGTTGATTCCAGGCCCCAGAGTTCTGTGGTCATGAAGACATTGCGCTCGACGAAGCGCTGGGCGAGCAGCTCATTGCCGAAGGCGGAGACTTCCTGGTCTGCGATCACGTGGCGCTTGAGGTCGCCGAAGAGCGGGACGAGCCAGTTGCCTTCTTCATCACGCGGCAGATCTTTCGCCCACTCAAGCAAGGCGAGATCATACACGGCGTCGGCTTCAGCCTCGCCGCTGCGCAGCGTCCCTGCCATGTCCACGGGACCGGGATCGACAAATTCAAGCGAGGACAGCGGCAGGGCTCGGATATGGCAGGCGCTGCATTGCAGCTCGTCGAAGACGGCATTGCCGTGCTCTGCAGCCTTTTGCCAGGCTTCATCCTCGGGTGCCCTGCGCACGGGCGGCTGAAGCCCTGCCTGCCAGGCAACGAGTGCAGCGATGTCGGCGTCGGCAATCTCGTCTGCCACACCGTCGCCATCGAAATCGTCTTCGCCGGTCCAGCGCTTGCCGAAACGTTCCACGGCCTGAATACCATGATGATGATTCAGGGCATTGACCGTGAACTGCCGCAGCGAGGTCATCACGCCTTTCTGGGTGAAGGGCCGAATGACGAGATCGGCATCCACGCCGTCAACCTCTGTCAGATCCAGCATGCCGTCGGGATGGGCGGTGATCGTGCCGAAGTGGACGCCCTTGGAGACAAGTTTGCCGGTCACGGTTTCGCCCGAGATGCGCGCGCTGTCGAGCGTGCTGCGTCGGATCGCCTGCAGATCACGCGTCATCTCGCGGGCGAGCAATTCCACCAGTCCGGCACCAAACAGATGGTTGGTCCCGCGCTCGTTGGAAAATTGCGGATCGAGGCTTTCGAAATCGGCGCTTTCGAAGCCTTCGGAGACGAAAACATTGGTGACAAATTCACCGGCGCCGCCAGCCACCGGCATGTTGTGGCAACCTGCGCAGGCATTCGCGTCGAGGCCGGCGGAGCGGAAGAACTGGTTCTGCGGCGGGCGCTTTCGCTTTGTGGGTACGATCGCCTGCGTGGCAAAGGGACGGCCCACGCCGTCGGCGGTGGTGAAATGACCCGTGAAGAGATGCTCCCCGCGGTCGCGCAGCGCTTTCAGCGTGTCAGGGTCGATCTTGCCGGAAAGACCTGCAACCGGCTGCGTGCCTGAAAGGATGCTCTCCGCCCAGGGTGGGCTTGTTTCCGCGCTTATGGCAGCGTTCGCCGCTGAAAGCAAAATTGCGAGGGCAAGGCCCGCTCGTGCCATGCTCCGTCTCCTCCCGAATTCATTCACGCCGACAGCGCGGCTGCACCCGCACCGAAATGACTTCGATCCAGCTCCGCGAGCGCAAGCATCGCGCTGCCTTGCGCTATGAGTGGTGTCTCTTCGGGCTCTGTCTCGAAGCTGATCACCTGCGCATTCTGGCCGCCCAGCGTTTGGGCCAGCGCGTGGCGAATGCTTGGTTCCAGAATGTCGAATGCCGCCGTTCCCTGGCCGATCATCGCAATCGGAGCCGGATCTATGAGCGCGAAGAGGTTGCCGATGGCATAGCCAATGGCCTCGCCTGCCTCGCGAAAGGCCTGGCGGGCCGGACCATCTTCCTCGCGCGCTTCTGCGGCGAGCTTCTCCATCTCGGCGGCTCGCATATCGGTAACCGGCATGGCCATGGGGCTTTGCCCGGTCGCCTTGCGCCAGATCGCATAGTTTCCCGCATAGGCTTCCACGCAGCCCAGGCGACCGCAGCGGCAAAGAGCTCCGCGAGGCATGTAGGTCATGTGACCAAGCTCTCCGCCGGACGAGTTCTTTCCGGTAAACATGCGGCCATCGACCATCAGGCCCATGCCTATGCCGTGGGAAAGCAGAATCGCCACGAAATTGTCGCGGTAGCGATCGGGTTTTCGCCAGCGAAGGGCAAGCGCGATCAGGTTGCAGTCATTGTTGATGCTGACGGACACGCCGAAAGCGTTTTCCAGGGCTTCGGCGAAGGCGATGTTCCGGTGGACCGTAATCGGTGACCAGAGCATTTCGCGTCCGGCTGAATCCGTCAGGCCCTGGACGCCGAAACTGATATGCAGGATCGGACCTTCGTCGCCCGCTATCTCCCGAACAGCCCTGATTGCTGCGTCACAAAGTTCCCGGCGCGACATTTCGAGAGTTTCGAGGCGGAATGTCTTTTCGCGGACCTTGTTGCCGCAGTAGTCAACCAGGGAGGCAGTGAGCCTGTTGAAGATGAGGACCAGCACAACTATGCGTCCCGCATCCGGCGACAGGCTGAGTGCCACCTGCGGACGTCCGCGACGGGCGGGCGCTGCCTCCTCGTCGCGCAATTCGCGCATGATGCCTTCTTCGATCAGATCGGATGAAATTGCCGAGATGGTAGAGTGGCTCAGGCCGCTCATGCGCGCAATTTCGGTACGCGACGCGCGACCCGCCTGACGCACGGCAGAGATCACCATGGTACGATTGCGCTTGCGCATCTCGTCGTGACGGATACCTGCCGTCATGCATACTCCTCCCGCAGTTCGGCGCCTTCTTGTTCCCTAGCCGATACCGCCTATCAGCAATATTGACACGCCCCCGAGGTTGAGTCATTATTTTTTTCGAGGCTCGAAAAAATCGACCTCGGTACTAGTCGCGCCGTTCCGGCGCCCGGGAGGAAATCATGAAGAAGTCTGTGACTGCCGTTCTGGCAGGTCTTACCCTTTCGCTCACCCTTTCGACTGCTGCGCTTGCCGAAGGCAAGGTCATTGGCGTTTCCTGGTCCAACTTCCAGGAAGAACGCTGGAAGACCGATGAAGCCGCGATGAAGGAGCAGATCGAGGCTGACGGCAACACCTATATCTCCGCGGATGCACAGTCCTCTGCTTCCAAGCAGCTGACGGATGTTGAATCGCTGATCGCCCAGGGCGCCGACGCTCTCATCATTCTTTCGCAGGATTCCTCGGCAATCGGCCCGGCAGTTGAAAAGGCTGCAAACGAAGGCATTCCGGTTGTTGGCTATGACCGCCTTATCGAGAACCCGGATGCGTTCTACCTGACCTTCGACAACAAGGAAGTCGGTCGCATGCAGGCTCGCGCCGTGTTCGAGGCCCAGCCGGAAGGCAACTACGCCTTCATCAAGGGCTCGTCGGCCGATCCGAACGCGGACTTCCTCTTCTCCGGTCAGATGGAAGTGCTGAAGGAAGCCATCGATTCCGGCAAGATCAAGAATGTGGGCGAGGCCTATACGGATGCGTGGCTTCCGGCCAATGCGCAGAAGAACATGGAGCAGATCCTGACGGCCAACAACAACGAGGTTGATGCCGTTGTCGCTTCCAATGACGGCACTGCCGGTGGCGCAATTGCCGCTCTTGAAGCACAGGGTCTGGCTGGCACCGTTCCTGTCTCCGGCCAGGATGGCGATCACGCTGCACTGAACCGCATCGCTCTCGGCACGCAGACCGTCTCCGTGTGGAAGGACTCCCGTGAGCTTGGAAAGGCTGCCGCCAAGATTGCCGCGCAGCTTGCAGACGGTGCGGCCATGGATGAGGTCGAAGGTGCGGAAAAGTGGTCGGACGGCCCGAACGGCGTTGAGATGACCGCAACGTTCCTCAAGCCAATCCCGATCACCGCCGACAATCTCGACGTTGTCATCGATGCTGGCTGGGTGTCGAAGGACGTTGTCTGCCAGGGCGTTGAAGCCGGCAAGGTCGCAGCCTGCGACTGATCATCGAATGTGATAGGATGAACGCCGTGACCTCCAGTCGCGGCGTTCTTCACATCGCGGCCAGGTCGGGGGCAGGTGACGCGCCCGGCGAGGGAGAATATTGGGATGACGGATATGGCAATCCAGGCCGCGCCGCAGGGCGCATCGGCTTCTGCCACAGGGCCCGTGGCACGCTTCTTGAAAGCTACTGAACTCGACACGCGCATGCTGGGAATGCTCGGCGCGCTGGTCGTTATTTGGATCGGTTTCCACCTCTTGTCGGGCGGACTGTTCCTCACACCCCGCAATCTTTGGAACCTGTCGGTACAGTCGGCATCGATCGCCGTCATGTCCACCGGCATGGTGCTTGTCATCGTGACGCGGAACATCGACCTGTCCGTCGGTTCGCTGCTCGGCTTCATCGGCATGATCGTCGGCGTGACCCAGGCGCAGTATCTGCCCGAACTGCTCGGTTTCGGTCATCCAATGATCTGGGTGCTGGCGCTCATTGTCGGCATCATCGTGGGGGCCATTGTTGGCGGATTTCAAGGCTACATCATCGCCTTTCTCGGTGTGCCTGCCTTCATCGTCACGCTGGGCGGGCTTCTCGTCTGGCGCGGGGCAGCCTGGTGGGTGACGAGCGGGCGTACGGTTGCGCCGATGGACCCCACTTTCCGCCTGATCGGGGGCGGACCCGAAGGAGCCATCGGTGCCACCTGGAGCTGGATCCTCGGCATCATCCTTTGCCTGGCCATCATCGCCATGCTGGTGAGCGGCCGCAAACAGCGTCGCAAGTTCAATTTCCCGCTGCGCCCCCTGTGGGCCGAAGGTTTTCTGGGCCTCGTCGGCTGCGGGCTGGTGCTCGGCGCCGTGGCGATTGCAAATTCATATCCGTGGCCGAGCGGTATTGTTCGCCGCTATGCCGAAGCGAACAACATCACCGTGCCCGAAGGTGGTCTTTTCATCGCCCATGGCATTGCCATACCGGTTCTGGTTGCCATCGGTGTTGGCATCGTGATGACCTTCATTGCGACCCGCACGCGCTTTGGTCGCTATGTTTTCGCTATTGGCGGCAACCAGGAAGCCGCAGAACTGGCGGGTATCAACACGCGTTGGGTGATCATGAAGATCTTCATCCTCATGGGCATCCTCACAGCCATCGCATCAGCCATTTCGACGGCACGCCTCAATGCGGCAACCAATGCGCAAGGCACGCTCGATGAGCTTCTGGTCATTGCCGCTGCGGTTATCGGAGGCACTTCGCTTGGCGGAGGTGTGGGCACAATCGCCGGTGCGATGATCGGCGCGGTACTCATGCAGTCGCTCGCAACGGGCATGATCCTGCTTGGCGTGGACACTCCACTGCAGAACATCGTCGTGGGTCTCGTGCTTGTGGTGGCCGTCTGGCTCGACACGATCTACCGCAAACGCGTCGCGTAAAGCAGAGGGAGTGAAAGCAATGGAAAACAAGACACCCCTCGTCGAGATGAAGAATATCTCGATCGCGTTTGGTGGTATTCACGCGGTTGAAGACGCGTCTGTCGACTTGCATGAGGGCGAAGTCGTTGCGCTGCTCGGCCATAACGGGGCGGGCAAATCCACGCTGATCAAGATCCTGTCCGGCGCCTACAAGCGCGACAACGGACAGATCTTCGTCAATGGCGAAGAGGCACAGATCACCAATCCGCGCGATGCCAAGAAGTATGGCATCGAGACCATCTACCAGACGCTTGCGCTGGCGGATAATGTCGATGCGGCGGCCAATCTGTTCCTGGGGCGTGAACTGATGACACCGTGGGGCACGCTTGACGATGTCGCGATGGAGTCGGAGACGCGCAAGGTGATGGCTCGTCTGAACCCTCGCTTCCAGCGCTTCAAGGAGCCGGTGAGCCGCCTGTCGGGTGGCCAGCGCCAGTCGGTGGCAATTGCCCGTGCGATCTACTTCGATGCGCGTGTGCTCATCATGGACGAGCCGACTGCAGCACTTGGTCCTCAGGAAACGGCGCAGGTCTCTGACCTGGTACGCCAGCTCAAGAAGGATGGAATCGGCATCTTCCTGATCAGCCATGACATACATGACGTGTTTGATCTCGCCGATCGGGTGGTCGTGATGAAGAACGGTCAGGTGGTCGGAACCGCTCACACGAAGGATGTAACCGAGGACGAGGTCCTGGGCATGATCATTCTGGGCAAGTGCCCGCCCGGAGCCATACCCGGGCCCGGTGCCATACAGGCTGCTGCCGCCTGAAAAAAAGAAGCCGCTGCAGCAATGCCAGCGGCTTCATCAGTTCTGTGCTGTCAATTCTATAGGATGCTGAAGATCAGGAGCGCTGCTATCAGTGCTGCCAGTATAAGCAGCGCGAGGCGAAAATAGCCGAAGGGCCCGTAATTCGGTCCCGGCGGCAGAGGGTCGCGCTCCTCGATATTGACCATCGCCATGCGGGCTGCCTCCTCGGCATTCTGCAGCAGCTTTTCCATCAGCTTTCCCTCCCGGTCTCAAACACCGCCATGCATTACCGTGCGCGCCTGAACAGGCCGAGCACGAGCGAAATGATGAGCAGTGCGAGGAAGATGTAGAACAGGATCTGCGCGATGCCGGCAGATGCGCCTGCAATGCCACCGAAGCCCAGTGCGCCTGCAATCAAGGCAACGACCAGAAATACGAGTGCCCAATAAAGCATGATACCTCTCCTTGTTAACTGAGCGTACAACGCCAGCTTCAACCGTTGGTTCCGAGGCAAGAAAAAAGCCGCCCGGAGGCGGCTTTTCAGGTCCACTGCAGTGGAAGCAATCGATCAGGCGGCGGCAGCCTTCGCCTGATGATCGAAAAACAAGGCCTGACTGATAAGTGCCTTCACCATGTCGGGGTTGAAGGGTTTCGTCACCAGGAAGGCCGGTTCAGGACGTTCGCCGGTCAACAGCCGCTCGGGGAAAGCGGTGATGAAAATCACCGGCACCGGATGCGATGCAAGGATCTCGTTTACTGCGTCGATACCCGAGCTGCCATCGGCCAGCTGGATATCTGCCAAAACCATGCTGGGATTGGTCTTCTGGAAGAGCTCGGTCGCTTCCTTGTGTGTACGCGCCGTGCCCACCACGTTGTGGCCAAGGCTTTCCACCAGTTCCTCGATATCCATCGCGATAAGCGGCTCATCCTCGATGATCATGATATCGGTCGCGACGGTCTTGGAAATCTCGTCACTGGCCTGGCGGAGAAGCTCGTTGAGTTCCTTTTCCTCGACATCGAGGATCTCGGCTGATTCCGTGACATCGAAGCCTTCGACAGCCACGAGCAGGAATGCCTGACGCGGCAGAGGAGCCATGGATGACAGATTGGTCAGCGCGCGCTGCTCCCACGCGGAGGTAGGCGCTTCTTCCGGGATGCGCAGATCGAGTGAGCCGAACAGTTTGGCGAACAGCTTGAAGAGCGCTATCCGGTCGGTCGAGGCTTCCGGGAACACCGAAGGATCGGCGATGAGCGCTTCCAAGGTGGCAGCCACCAGAGCATCCCCGCTCGTCTGCGAGCCGGATACTGCACGCGAGAAGCGGCGCAGATAGGGCAAGTGCGGGGTAATACGGGCTGACAGACTCATTTTCTTTCAATCTCCCTCGGCAATGAACACCGTGTTTTATGAAAATAGCGAACTGAGGAACGGGTAGGCGAGAAAAAAGTTCCGAAAAGTTTGGAACATAATTCTGCCCCTGCCGTTTAGGCTCGGATGCAATGATCGAAACAGGCAAAGCTGCGCGCGCAGGAAGGCTCCGCTATAATGCCAACTGAACTGGGGCGAGACGCTGCAAAAGAAGCGAACGAAATGAAGTATCAGTCATTTGAGAAAGGCCGCAAGGCAGGTGCAGACAGTAGAGATGGCGATCCGCTGGGCGCCAATTCCGAAATCGGTCGTAAGTTGAAGCAATATTACGACGACCTGGTTTCCGAAGATATTCCCGACCGGTTTGCGTCGTTGCTGAGCCAGCTGGAGCAAAAAGAGAAGCCTCAAGCACCGGAGAAGGAGTAGCGCATGAGTGACGCTCCAGGTTTCCGTGAATCACTGCTTGCAGCGGTTCCGGTTCTGCGCGCTTTCGCGCTTTCTCTCTCCAAGAATGCCGATCGTGCAGATGATCTCGTGCAGGAGACCCTGGTGAAGGCATGGGACAAGCAGGAAAGCTTCCAGCCGGGCACCAATCTCAAGGCATGGCTCTTCACCATTCTTCGCAATGAATTCTACTCCCAGATGCGCAAGCGCAAGCGGGAGGTGGAAGACAGTGATGGCTCGATCACCGCGAGCCTGTCCATTCATCCCAGCCAGGACGGTTCGTCAGATCTCAACGACTTCAAGAAAGCGCTCGCACGTCTTCCTGAAGATCAGCGCGAAGCAATCATCCTGATTGGTGCAAATGGTTTCTCGTATGAGGAAGCTGCCGAGATCTGTGGCTGCGCGGTGGGCACCATCAAGAGCCGCGTAAGCCGCGCGCGTACGCGTCTGCAGGAAATCCTCTCAATCGAGGGTGAGGGTGAATTCGGCCCGGATCCCATCGCCGCGCAGGTGACCAGCGCAGCCAGTGTCGCCTGATCAGCTGCGTACAGCTGTCAGTGAAACGAGCACCTCAAGCAGGTGCTCGTTTGCAAATGGTTTTTCGAGTACCGGCGAATCCGGAAATTCCTGAAAATAGGCTTGGTCGGCCGTGTAGCCTGAAGCAAAGACGAAGGGCACCGAGGCCGCATGGAGCAAAGACGCAAACTCGTGCGTCGAATTACCGTTCATCTTCGTGTCAAGAATGGCGACATGAGGCCTTGGCTGCAGCAGATCTTCGGTCAGGTGCGAACGATTGGTGACGATCGTCACAGCTTCGGCACCGCACTCCTTGCACAGTTCTTCGATGTCCATCGCGACGATGGCCTCTTCTTCCACGATCAGAACGCGCATTCCGGAGAGCGGTGGGTTATTCAATACTGAATCCTTAGCAAGAACGAGATGGCTTACCTCGCTGCATTTCACCATTCGCGCAGTATGTCATTTAACAATAATACTATCGCCGAACTGTTTTGTGATGTGACCATCACCGAAAAGCCTGAATCGCGACCCCGGTGGGCTGCTGATGGCAGCCGCGTCAGCGCTCGCTTTCAGGCGGCAAGCCCCAATTGATGCCGGGCATCAGGTTGCGCGCTATTGCGATGAATATGAGCAATGCCGGGATTGCAATGAAGCCACCAACCGGTCCCCAAAGCCACAGCCAGAACGCTACGGCCAGGAACACGAGGAACGGGTTCATGGTCATCTGCCTGCCGATCACCGTGGGTGTCACGAACTGCGCTTCGATCGCATTGATGGTCAGGTAGACGAGCGGCGGGAGAAACGCTCCGGCGAATGTGTCGAAGCTCATGAGACCAACGCCGAACAAGATCACCGCCATGATTGCCGGGCCGATATAGATGACGAAGTTCAATATTCCGGCCAATGCACCCCATAGCAGTGCCGAGGGTACGCCGATCATAAGCAGCCCGAGCCCGACAGCGATTGCGAGGCCGATATTGATGAGGGTTATGGCGAGCAGATAACCCGAGACGAGGTCTTCGACCTCACGAAAGATATGGGCGGCACGCCAGCGCAGCCTGCGGTCGATGAAGATTGTCAGGATCGCGGCGCGCGTCTGGTGGCGTGTTGCCACAAAGAAATAGAGGCTTGCAAGAAAGATGAGCAATTGTGCCAGGAGCGTAGGTGCCAGCACTGCGACACTTTCAACGGCTGTTTCCTCGTCGACGTTCACTGTCATGCCTTCACTCGCACCCGTCACGCTCTGCAGTTCCTTTTGCAGATTGCGCACGGTCTCAAGGGGCTCGCGCAGGCTGCTCAATTTGAGCTGGAGTTCGCCCCAGAGCTGAGGAATGCGTTCACTCCATGAGGCCAACGGGGCCACCACGGCTGCGCCGACAACTATGATGATGAAGATGAACAACAGGACCGAAATGGCGGCTGATACGGTTGGCGGCAGCCGCCAGCTTTCGAGCTTGTTCGCCACGGGCCCCATCATCAGTCCAACCACGATGGCCAGGGCGAAGGGAGCGAGCAGGAAACGGCCCGCCTGCAGAATGAAGATGACCGCCAACAGCGCAATGAAGATTATTGCGATTTGGGCGCCGCGTGTCAGTACCAGTTCGAGGTTGGACTTGGGCGGGAGTCTTACAACTGGCGGTTTCTTGCGGGATTGAGCTGGCATGAACGCTTCCATCTAGAGCTACTCATCAACGGCTTCATCTGCAACCGGTTCCAGAAGAGGGAACCAGGGCGAGCGTCAGGCGTTGATGAGGCAGCTTTTCAAAGGAGCTCTTTCATGCCGAACACGACTTCCACCGCGAAATCCTCAGCATCTGAAGCCGCAACCAGCGATGCGCGGACGCGCGACCTTGAGAGCGATATCCAGCGTTTGCGCGATGATATCAGCCAACTGACGGCCCATCTCAAGGAGACCGGCGACAATTCGATCGCTCGGGCAACGGACGCGGCCAAGGCGCAGGTCAATAGCATTGAGCGTGATCTGGAAAACCGGGTGCGCGAAAAGCCTCTCCATGCGCTTGCCATGGCGGCAGGAGCCGGCTTTTTTCTCGCCATGATGTTCCGCCGCTGACGGACACGATCTTATGCTTGCACGACTCCTGACGCTGCTGACTACAGGCGAAGTGTCGATCCTGAAGCGCCGCATCATGGTGTCGTCCATTGCCTATGGGCTGGCGGGCATCTTTGCGATCTTCGGCCTCGTCTTTCTGGTAATGGCAGGCTTCATGTGGACGGCTGAACAAATCGGTCCGATGGCAGCAGCCATCTATTTCGGGATCGGCTTCTTTGCCCTCGTTGTCGTGACGCTGATTGTTTTGCGGATTGCTTCCGCAATGATGCGTCGCGCGCAGCGCCGAAAGCTCGCTGCGGATCGGAACATGGTTGCCGGTGCTTCGGCGATGGCAATGTTGCCGACCCTCATGAGCAAGAAAGGCGGCTTCAGCGCCGCCCTGGTCACGATGGCCGGCTTTGCCGGCTATATGGCATGGCGCGAATATGAGCGGCGCTCCCATAATCGTCGTTAGATCTGCAAGGAGCAGAAAATGAGAGAGAAGCTGTCGGAGAACAAGGCTCGACAGGGCCGCAGGGGCTTTCCCGTGCTGATCGTGCTTATCGCCGCACTGATCCTGGCCGCCATCGCGTGGTGGGGTGCCGAAATCTACGGCGTGGCGATTGACGAATCCCAGCCCGTTGAGACGCCGGCATCGGAAGACACGCCGGTCGGCGCCGAAGTTGATAACGAGGTCGACGCAGAGCTCGATCCTGAACCGAACCAGTAGGAGTTTAACATGAGTGATGCTGTAGAAGTTCTCCAGCCTAAGACGCGTCGTGAGAAGATGAATGTCGGCCTTACGGATGGTGATCGCAAGGAGCTGGCACAGGGGCTGTCCGAGATCCTGGCCAATACCTATCAGCTTCTGATCAAGACCCATGTCTATCACTGGAACGTGGTGGGGCCACTCTTCCACACGATCCATACGCTGACCGAAGAGCAGTACAACGAGCTTTTCGAGGCCACCGACATCATTGCGGAGCGGATACGCGCTCTTGGCCATCATGCCCCCCTGGGCAAAGGCAAGGAGCAGACTGTCACGCTTAACGCCTCAGGCCGCTCGGCACTAGAGATGGTCGAAGACCTCATTTCAGACCATGAAGAAGCAGTGCGGAAGATGCGCGAAGTCGGCACTGCCGCCGATGACAAGGGCGACCTCGTCACTGCAGACATGCTGACCGCGCGTCTGACCTTTCACGAAAAGGCCTTGTGGATGCTGCGTGCCACGATTGCCGACTGAGCAGGTGTTAAAGCGCCTGCCAAGTGCAAACCGCCGGACAAGTCCGGCGGTTTTTTCATTCCTGCTTCGTGTCGGGCACCAAAACGCGCAGCACCTTCGGATGCAGCTTCACGACGATCTCTTCTGAGAGCGGTTCAAGTTCGCCGTCGATCGCACATTTGAACCGTGGATCGAGATAAGGCAGCGTGATCTTCACCTCGGTGGCCTCGTGAATTTCCACCTTGTCATTCCTGCGCCAGCGCCCGATCGCCATATTCGCGAAAAAGAAGAAAAGATCACTGCGGCGTGCCGCTCGCGTCACATAGACGCCGAGCGTTCCCCCGTCGGGTTGATCCGTAAAGGGCAGATGGCCTTCACCATAGAGGTTGTTGGTAACGCTGAGGCTTTGGGTCACGGCCTCAAACCTGGTCTTGTTGGTTTCCACCTTCACCAGAATGTTGTGCGGATGCTTCAGCGTGGTCAGTGCCGCACGCGAGGAGGCGAGAATTTTCCCGATGCGGCCCCGGAATGAGAGCTTCTTGCGCAGGTCTATGAGTTGCGGATGCATTCCGATCGAGAATTGATGCACCAGATATCGGCCATTCATGCTTGCAAGGTCGACCTGCTTGACCTGTCCTTTGGCGAAGGCCTTGATCGCAAGGTCGAGGTCGAGTGGCATGCCCAGGCTGCGTGCGAAAAGATTCATGGTGCCCGCCGGCAGGACCGCCAAGGCTTTCTCGGTGCCGGCAAGTTTTCCTGCGGCCAGTGAAATCGTTCCATCACCCCCACCGGCGATGACCACCTCGACATCCGGCGCCACCGCGGCTTCGTCGATTGCCGAGACGATGTCGCGTCCGGCCACGGCACGAACCTCGATCTCGTGTCCTTCTTCCCGCAACAGCTCCGTAAGGCGGGTGGAAAAGATCTCGATGTCCAGTGAAGAGAGTGTGCCGCCGTCGCGGTTGAGAATAGCCAGAATTTGCATGGCGCTACTTTGTATCGGGTGCAGACGCCACACAATGGGGCATGGAACAATTAGGTTCCCGCGCCGACTCTCCACGATGCACGCACTGCGAAAGTAAGTGGCGGAACTGTTTTCATATGGCCGCGTTGTAGGCAGGTGATGGCCGCGCCGCTGAACGTCACTGCCAAGATCAGAAAGTGGCACGGCCTTTGTACAGATAAACGCTGCACATGGAGACCTATATCATGATCCGTAACCTTTTGGCGACTACCGCGATTGCTACGCTGGTTTCCACCGGCGCATTCGCTCAGACGTCCCAGCCTGCCGACCCGGCTGCCACAACCGCGCCTGCTCAGCAGGAAACGCAGATGACTGTTCGTGCCGAAGGGCACCTCGCCTCCAACCTGATGGGCGAGAATGTGTATAACGGTTCCGGCGATGAAGCCGAGAGCATCGGTGAAGTCAACGATCTGGTGCTTGACCAGGAAGGCAAGGTACAGGCCATCGTCGTTGGCGTAGGCGGCTTCCTCGGCATTGGCCAGAAGGAAGTGGCCCTTGAGTACGACCTCGTTGAATGGGTCGAGCGCGAGGGTGACCGCTTCATGGTTGTTGAAACCACCGCTGACGCATTGAAGGCGCAGGAAGAGTTCGACCGCGCTGCCTATCGTCCGATGCCGGCTGACGCCGATGTCGCAGAGACGAAGCCGGCCACGAAGGAAGACCTGGCAAATGCTCCCCAGCCTGAGGATGCCGAGAATGCGGAAGGTACGGATGGCGAGATGGCTGCCGTTCCGACCGATCGTCCGGAGCAGGCTGAAGAGCAGCAGGCTGCCGACGCCGAGCCAGCTCGCGATGCCGTGAATGATGACGAGCAGATGGCGGAAGCTGACGGTGAGACGGTCACCGGTGACGAAGCTGCTGATGAGGAGATGGCGGGTCGCGATCAGGATCAGTCCGGCGATCTGAATCAGACTGCTGAAGTAGCGGAGCCAACCCAGGACCGCGTCGATCAGGAGGCTGCAGAGGCTGAGCAGGACGCTCAGACCGACGAGACCCAGACCGCTGCGATCGACCGCAACAGCCTTGCTGAGGCTTCCAGCGACCAGATCAGCGCCGATAATCTCATGGGCACGAGCGTCTATGGTGCCAATGAGGAAGATGTCGGCGAGATCGGTGACGTGATCCTTTCGAGCGACGGCCAGGTGGAAGCCATCATCGTTGACGTGGGCGGTTTCCTGGGTCTTGGTGAGAAGGAAGTTGCCATCAGCATGGAGAACCTTGTCTTCATGGCCGATGACGATGGCGAACTCTATCTTTACACCGAGTTCACCGAGGAGCAGCTCGAAGGTCAGCCTGAGTATGATGAAACGAGCTATGCCGAGAAGCGCGAAGAACAGCTGATGCGCATTGAATAATCGGTTACCGACTTAGCCAAGGCAAAGGCCCCGCGCATCCCTGCGTGGGGCTTTTGTTTGTTCTGAGCAGCCCATTGTTTCGTGATCGTGAACAATCCATCGCCGCTTATCGATCTGTACCTCTTGCCACATCCACGCCATGTGATCTGATGAAAATCAGCAACAGGGAGCGTATCAAATGCTCAACCAGATCCAGGGAATACATCACGTGACGTCGATGTCCCGTGACGCGCATACGACAGATCGCTTCTTCACCAGGATTCTTGGCCTTCGCAGGGTCAAGAAGACAGTGAATTTCGATGCTCCAGATATCTATCACCTTTATTATGGAAACAGTTCAGGTCAGCCGGGCAGTGTCATGACCTATTTCCCGTTTCCCAACATCATCAAGGGAGTGCGCGGGACCGGCGAGGTGGGCGAGACCTATTTTGCCGTGCCTGAAGGCGCTCTCGACTTCTGGCAACAACGCCTGCAGGAGGCGGACGCGAACCCGGAACTTGCCACGCGGTTCGATCGGAAGGCACTGACATTCACCGGCGCTGACGGTGATGGCTTCGTCCTCATGGAGCAGGCAGAAGACCCACGCGAAGCATGGCTGGGCGGCGGTGTCGGTGGGGACCAGGCGATACGGGGTTTCCACGGTGCGAAGATGGTGCTTGCCGACGGTACAGCAACCAAGGAGTTGCTCAAGTACATGTCGTTTGAATCAGTGGGCACCGAAGGCGCCGTGGAGCGCTTCGAGCGTCGTGACGGCAACGCTGCCGAAATCATTGACGTGGAGACACGCACTGATCTGCCGCGCTCGCGCGAAGGGGCCGGTTCGGTCCACCACATCGCGTTCGCCGTGGCCGACGATGAGGCGCAGCTCCAGGTCCGCGCGGCACTCGTCGAAGCGGGGATGCGCATAACTCCGGTGATTGATCGCGACTATTTCCATTCGATCTATTTCCGGGCGCCTGGCGGAGTCCTGTTCGAGATTGCCACCAATCAGCCGGGCTTCGCCCGCGATGAAGATCCCGAGCATCTGGGCGAACAGTTGCGCGTTCCCGCCCAGCACGCTCATCTGAAACCTCATCTCGAGAAAGTGCTGCCCGCAATTGGAGACAACTGATGGCCGTCAGCTTCTATGAACATGTCAAGCTCCCCGGCGATGCGGCCGGGGAGACGCTTCTGTTTCTCTTTCACGGCACTGGTGGAGACGAGCGTCAGCTAGTCGCGCTGGGGCAGCAGGTTGTGCCCGGCGCAACGATCATCGCCCCACTTGGGGATGTGAGCGAGCACGGGGCTGCACGCTTCTTCCGGCGTACGGGCGAGGGTGTTTATGACATGGACGATCTGCGCCGCGCAGTCGACAAGATGGGAGCGTTCATCGCGGCGCATATCGGGGAGACGCAGGCCAAACGGGTGCTGGGGCTTGGCTATTCCAATGGTGCGAATATCCTGGCGAGCGTGATTTTCGCGCAGCCGAACATGTTCGATCAGGCGGTGCTGATGCATCCGCTCATTCCGTTCAAGCCCGAGATAGGCGGAAACCTGGCGACGCGCATTCTGCTCACCGCAGGGCGGCGTGACCCGATCTGCCCCCCGGACTTGACCAACCGTCTCGTCAGCTGGCTGGAAGCAGCAGAAGGTGATGTCGTTACGGAATGGCACGAAGGCGGGCATGAACTGCGCGAAAGCGAGGTGGATGCAGCGCGTAGCTTTTTCGCCTCTGCGGCAGGTCAGCAGGAGCCCGCGCCTATCCGGCAGGAAAGCGGGCCTCGGCGCGGACGATATGTCTACTCCATTGAGGGCGACGAAGCCGAACTGACCTACGCGCTCAGCGACGGACGCATGATTATCGACCACACCTATGTGCCACCTGATCTCAGAGAGAAGGGAATCGCACTGAAGCTGGTCGAGCGTGCGGTCGAAGATGCGCGGGAGAGGGGCTTGAAGGTGACGCCCCTTTGCTCCTATGCCGCCGCACAGTTCCGGCGGCACAGGGAATGGCAGGACCTATTGGCCTGAGGAGGCGGCTTTTACGCCGCCTTCCTGATTGGTGCTTCTTCCTGGCTCTCGATGAAGGCGCTGTGCAGCGCCTTCACGGCCTCGTCGCAGTCTTCGCTGCGCACCACGAACTGAACATCAACGCAGCGTCCGGTCTCATGGGACGAGATCGGCTCGATGCCGGCCTTGTCCAGCGCCTGCAGACCTTTCAGCATAACGCCGAGGCCCTTCAGCTCGCGGCCAATGACCGACACGATGCTTGCGCGGCGCGTCGTGATGCGGGCTGAGGGATAACGCTCCTTCAGATCGCGCTCCACGCGACGAACCGCCTTCAGCGGAGCCTCGACGTGGTGGACGATCGAGTTGGCATTGGAGGTCTTGGAGACGATGCGCACACGGTGGCGGGTCAGCATCTCCAGAATGGAAGCGTCATACCCCTTTACGCCCACCATATCCTGTTCGAACAGCTCGAAGGAGGTGATGGGCAGTCCGGTGACCATCTCGACACCGGCTTCGGTTGCAGGCTCCGCATCGATCAGGGTGCCGGGATCATGCGGCTCGAAGGCGTTGGCAACGCGCAGCGGCACGCCGGCCTGACGCAGGGTCTTGGCCGCGTTGGGGTGGATTGCCTCCATGCCCATATTGGACAACTGATCGGCCACGTCATAATTCGTGCGACCGATCTTGCGGACATTGTCTGTGCCCACCAGGCGAGGATCCGCGCTGGAGAGGTGGAACTCCTTGTGAATGATCGCCTCGCGTGCTGCCGTCAGGGCAGCGATGGTTGCGAACGTCACTTCGGAGTAGCCACGGTCAAACTCGCGCATCAGGCCCTCGCGGCACTGGGTATAGCCGGTGACAATGGGCAGTTCCCGTTCGAATTTCACGTCGGCGAAGGCGCGTTCGATCCGCTCATGCAGATCCGGCTGCGTTTCGTCGCGCCAGCCAGTCAGATCGATAAAGCGCGCATTGACGCCGCGACGACGCAGAAGCAGCGTCAGATTGTTGGCGGAATGCGCTTCGCCGAGTGCAGAAAGCATCTCGCGAATGGTCTGCATATGCTCCACGAGCTGGAAATGACCGTAGGAGCACAGACGCTGCAGGTCGATCAGGCAGCCGCGTGCGCCTTCGATGCGCTCGCGAACGAAATCATCCGCAGCATTCCTGTCGCCGGCATCATCGAAGAGTTCGGCATTGATTTCGAGCATGGCACGGCTGACGTTCGAAAGTGAATCCATCCAGCCGTGATCATTGTCGGCATGAGCGAAGAGCGCATAGACACCCGGTTCGCCGGACTTCTTGTGCTCAAGCAGCTTGTCGGTAATGCCGCCGAAGGCCGAGACGACGAAGACACGCTCGTAGAGCTCAGCCCCTTTTCGATTTCCGATCAGGATCGTGTCCAGAAGCTCGCGGGCACGGCTCATCGACGTGCCGCCGATTTTCTCCACCGTGTGATTGCCGCGTTTTTCTTCCGGCGCAGCGCGCATCTGCGCGCCACGCTTCGTCTTGTTCTCATGTGTCATTTTCAGGTCTACAGCCTTTCTGGTTACACCAGGCGCCCCGTCTCGACCTTGACCGGAGTCGGTTCGCCGCGTTCGGCGAGAAAGTCAGGGCGGGGCTTGTTCGCGCCGAACGGCTCGGTGAGCTGGTTCGACATTGCGTTGAACACGAAGAAGGCATTCGAACGCGGGAAAGGGGTAATGTTTCCGTTCGAACCATGCATGGTGTTGCAGTCGAACAGAACGAGAGTACCCGCATTGCCGGTCGCGGTGGTGATGCCGTGGTCCGAGGCAAGCTTCGTAAGAGCCTCCGGGGACGGAACACCCACCTCCTGCTTCTTCAACGAAGATTTGTGGTTGTCTTCCGGGGTTTCGCCGGCACATGCCACAAAGGTCTTGTGAGAGCCGGGCATCAGCATCAGCGGACCGTTGTTTGCATCATTGTCCGTCAGGAGCAGCGAGGCAGAAATGGCGCGCATGCGCGGCATGCCATCTTCCGCATGCCAGGTCTCAAAATCGGAATGCCAGTAGAATTCCTTGCCCGTGAAGCCGGGTTTGTAGTTCAGGCGTGACTGATGAATGTAAACATCATCGCCCAACAGAAAGCTAACGATGCCTGCAAGGCGTCGGTCAGCAGCCAGGCGCATGAAAAGCGGGCTCTGTTCCGGCAGCTTGAAGATGGTACGGACTTCGTCGGAGTCCGGTTCCGTTACAACACTGCCTTCCATGAGGTCACGTTCACCGCCGCGAAGGGCGGCTGACTCGGCTACGAGAGCCTCGACTTCTTCTTTTGTGAAAAGATCCTTCAGTATCAGAAAACCGTCACGATCAAACTGATCCGCCTGCTGGGCGGTAAGCGGCGCATCGGGGCGCCATTGGGACCAGACCACCTTATCCTCGCGCGGCAGCCACTTTTCTTCCTGCAGCCGGCTTGGATAGGGGTCGCTGGTTCGGTCGACCGGATTTGTGATGGCAGACATTTTCGCTTCTCCTTCTTCCTTTGGATTGGAAGGCGCGAGAAGTTTTATCTCACGCCTCTTCGGCCTCGAGTGCGTAGGAGCCGTCTTCCTGGTGAACTTCCTTTCCCGTCACCGGCGGGTTGAACACACAAGCCATGATCATCGGCTTGTCGTTCGCACGCAGGATATGCTTGTCGTGCTGGTCCAGCGCGTACATCACGCCCGGGCGGATCTGATGGATCTCCCCAGTCGCGAGATCCTCAATCGAGCCTGTACCGTCCACGCAATACACGCTCTCAAGATGGTTCTTGTAGTGCATCTCGAGTTCGGCGTTGGCATGGATCGTGGTGATGTGGAAGCTGAAGCCCATATTATCGGACTTCAGGAGCAGACGAACACTGTCCCACCCATCGGAGTGGATATGGCGTTCGGTACCTTTCGCTTCGTTCAGGTCACGTATGATCATCTGAAATCACTCCGCTGCAATCTTGGTGGAACGTGCAATTTCACCAACGGCCTCTTCGAGAATGTCGAGACCACGGGTAAAGGTTCCAATTTCAATGTTGATCGGGCACAGAATTTTCACCACCTCGTCGTGCGCACCCGAGGTTTCGATGATGAGGCCTGCTGCAAAGCAGCGTGCGCAGATCTCGCTGGCAAGCTCGCCAGAGCCCACGTCAATGCCTTGCATCATGCCACGGCCCTTCAGGCGCGCGTCGGGAAGCATGGACGCGATTTCGCCAAGGCGTTTGGTCATCAGGTCGGCGCGCTTGCGGATTTCCGTCTGGAAATCGCTGTCGGCCCAGTACTTCTCCAGAGCGACACGTGCGGTCACGAAGGCATGGTTGTTGCCTCGAAAAGTGCCGTTGTGCTCCGCGGGGCCGAAAATGTCATGCTCCGGCTTGATGAGCAGTGTGGCGAGGGGCAGGCCAAAGCCCGACAGCGATTTCGCCATCGTGATCATGTCCGGCTCCACTCCCATCTCCTCGAAGGAGAAGAAGGAACCGGTACGTCCGCAGCCGGCCTGGATGTCATCCACGATGAACATCGCGCCATGCGCACGGGCGATTTCGGCTACGCGACGCACCCAGTTGCGCGATGCGGCATTGAGGCCACCTTCGCCCTGAACCGTCTCAAGGATGATCGCTGCCGGCGGCTCGATACCGCTGGATGGCTCGGAAAGCATGCGGTTCAGGAAGTCGGCCGTATCGACATCCTTGCCCATCGAGCCTTCGAAGGGCATGCGCGTGACACCGGTCAGCGGAACGCCAGCACCGCCACGGTGATAGCCGTTGCCCGTTGCGGCCAGCGCACCGAGCGTCACGCCATGGAAGCCGTTGGTGAACGAGATCACGTTGGTACGACCTGTCACCTTGCGCGCAAGCTTGAGCGCTGCCTCAACCGCGTTCGCGCCGGTCGGGCCCATGAACATCATTCGATAGTCCATGTTGCGCGGCTTCAGCACGATGCGTTCGAATGCCTCGAGAAACGCTGCCTTTGCGCTCGTATGCATGTCGAGGCCGTGGGTGACGCCGTCATTGGTGATGTAGTCGACCAAAGCCGTCTTCATGTCCGGGTCGTTATGCCCGTAATTGAGCGACGAGCAGCCGGCGAGGAAGTCGATATATTCCTTGCCGTCGGCACCTTTCAGCGTTGCGCCGCTGGCTTTCTCGAAAACAACCGGAAAGCTGCGGCAATAGGAGCGCGCAGCCGATTCCCGGCGTTCAAATACAGCTTTATCGTCCGTCGTAACGGTCGTCATGGTTCTTCCTTTCGGGTTGTTTCGCTGCGGGCGCGCCTGCCTTCAGGCGGCGCTGCGTGCCGCATTCATCAGCGAGATCGTCACCATGTGCTCGGTGGCGTGCTCGCCGTCGAAATGTTCTTCCTTGCGGAAGTAGGGCTCGTCGCTCAGCTTGGCGCCCTGTGAGCGCGCAAAGGAGCGGAACAGCGCCCAACTGGCATCATTGTCGCGGGTGATGGTGGTCTTGATCGTGTCGACCTGGTCGCAGCAGTCGCGTTCAAGCAGCGCGTTCAGCATGCGCTTGGCGACACCATTCCCCTGGGCGCGCTCGTCGACGGCAACCTGCCACACGAAAAGCGTGCTCGGATCATCCGGCATCAGATAGCCCGAGATCCAGCCAAGAATCTCGCCATCGTCCCGTTCGGCAACGACACAGGTATCCGCGAAGTGATCGCACTGCAGGAGGTTGCAGTAGAGGGAATTCTCGTCGAGCGGATGGCAGGAGCGGATGAGATTCCACACGGCAGTGCCGTCCTCGGTGACCGGCGTGCGGAATGAAAATGTCCCGGAATTTTTCCGGACAAGTTTGATCTCACTGGGGCTCATGACTCTCCTCTTCGTTGCGCTTAATATTACGATCAGCGAACCATATTTCAACCGCTGCAGGATAAAAAAGTTCCGACAAGGCCGAAAAAGCCGCTAAACGGCGGGAATTAAAGGCGAAATATCTTTCGCTAATCAAAATAAAGAATTTCTGCTATCAAAAGACCGTGGGCAGCACGATCAGGTGGGCAATGGAAGACCGGACACAAACGACATTGATAGCGCTCCGGCGCATATTGCGGGCGACGGAGCTAAACGCGCGCAGGCTTGCGAAGGCCACGGGGCTGACGACGCCACAGCTGATCGTGTTGGAGATCGTGACCGCAGCCGGGCGCGCAACGCCGAAGGACATCGCAGGCAAGGCGGGAATTGGACAGGCGACGGCGACCTCGCTGGTCGACAAGCTTGAAACAGCGGGGCTTGTAACGCGTACGCGGGGCGAGCGTGACAGGCGCGTGGTCTGGGTGGCCCCAACCGATGCCGGCAAGCAGATGATCGATTCCGCTCCGGATCCCCTGCAGCGCACATTCTCCGACCAGTTCGAGCGGCTGCCGGATTGGGAACAAGCCATGATCGTGGCGGCGCTTGAAAAGGTCGGAGCCATGTTGAATGCCGAGATGATCGACGCATCCCCGCTTCTCGATGTCGGAGCAGTAGACCGGCGTTGATGCCTGGCGATGGTGACGGAAAGGGCGGGTGATGCCGGGAAATCTCCCTTCATGCCTCGCCTTCGCCGCGATTGCTGCTATCCTGAAACCTGACGCATAAACGCGCGCTGAAACGGATCGCAGCCATGGCCGATATGAGCGACAACAAGGCTTCACCAGAGCACGGACCGCTCATGATGCGCCTTGCCCGGATGCGGTTTCTCACGCGCCTCACGATGGTTTTCGAGCGCCTCTGGCCGCTCATGCTCCCTCTAGTGCTCGTCGCAGGCTTGTTTCTGAGCCTTTCCTGGTTCGGCGTGTTTCGTGTCGTGCCGGGCTGGACGAGGGTGATGATCCTTCTGATCCTGGGCCTTTGCCTCGTCGTCTCGTTCTGGCCCTTCCGGCGTCTGAAAAGACCCAGCGAGCCGGAAATCGATCGTCGCATCGAGCTCTCGAACAAGCTGCAACATGCGCCGGCCGCCACGCAGCGAGATCAGCTTGCAGCGGGCGGAGAGGATGCGTTCGCGCAAGCCTTGTGGAAAGAACATCAGGCACGAATGGCGCGGCAACTTTCGCAGATGAAAAGCGATCTGCCGCGGACCCGCGTTCCTGATCGTGATCCGTGGGGCCTGCGGGCCGTGGTTGCCTTGCTTTTCGTGACAGCACTCGCATTTTCCCTCAGCCCGCTGAGCGGCAGCATATCCGACATATTCGGAGGAGAGACCGGCGCTGAGGCTGCATCGGCTCGCGTCGATGCCTGGGTCACGCCCCCTGGCTACACGGGCAAGGCGCCCGTGTTCCTGACGGCCGAGGCGAACCTGCAGGAAAACCGCTTCTCGGTTCCCCAGAACAGCCAGTTGCAGGTGCGTATCAGCGGCGGTGGGGAGGGAACCCAACTGCTCATGCGGGCTGATGAGGGTGACGATCAACTCGTTGCCCCGGATGCAACGGATGAAGGTATCAGCGCGCGACAATATTCGCTGCTACTCACCGAAAATGGCGAGGTGGAACTGAGCGGGGGTGGCGTGGGCGATTTGTCGTGGCATTTCGAGATTGTCCCGGATGCGCCTCCATCGATTTCCTTCACCCAGGAACCGCGTCGCGCGGCCATTGGCGCGCTGGAACTCATCTACGCGATCACCGATGACTATGGCGCTGTCAGTGCACAAGGAATCATGGAGCTTGAAGCGTTCGACCCGAAGGCGCAGGCTTTGTATGAGGCTCCGGAGATTTCGCTGGGTTTGCCACGGCGCAATGCCAAGGACGGAGCGGCCAAGTCATCCATTGACCTGACGGAGCATCCCTGGGCGGGCAAGCGGGTTCGCCTCGTGCTTGAAGCACGCGATGCCGCGGACCAGGCGGGGCGCAGCGAAGCCAAGTCATTTGCGCTGCCGCAGCGTCCCTTTTCCAACCCCGTTTCACGCGCGCTGATCGAACAGCGCCAGATGCTGGCGCTCGATGCGCGCGAGCGTGATCGGGTCGCACGGCTCATGGATGCCGTGCTTTTATGGCCGGAAGAGACGTTCGACGAACCGCGGCATTTCCTTCTTATCTCGGCTGCGCGCTCCAAGCTGGGGATCGCGCGCAATGATGATGCCTTGCGGCAGGTGGTCGACGACCTTTGGGAAATCGCGCTCATCATTGAAGACGGTGATCTCACCGCGGCGGAGAAACGCCTCAGACAGGCGCAGGAAGCGCTGCGGCAAGCGCTCGAAGATGGCGCAAGCAATGAAGAAATCGAACAGTTGATGAGCGAACTGCGCGAAGCCATGCGCGAATTCCTGCGTGAATTCGCCGAGCGCAATCAGCAGCAGAACAACCAGTTCTCCCAGAACCAGAACAGTCAGATGATGACGCAGAATGACCTGGAGCGCATGCTGGACCAGATGGAAGATCTGGCGAAAAACGGTGCACGCGACCAGGCGCAGGACCTTCTTTCGCAGCTGCAGGACATGATGAACAATCTGCAGGCCGGTCGCCCCCAGCAGGGGCAGAACGGTCAGCAGCAGTCACAGATGCGCCAGCAGATGGACCAGCTTGGTGACCTCATGCGGCGCCAGCAGGAGCTCATGAACGAGACCTTCCGCCTCGACCAGCAGCAGCAAGGCAACCGGCAGGGGCAGATGAACCAGCCGGGGCAGCCCGGAGGCGAAGGACAGGAGCAGGGCGAGAACGGGCAGGGCATGTCGCCTGAGGAGCTGGCCGAGGCCTTGCGGGAGTTGCAGCAGGGTCAGGGTCAGCTGCAGCAGGAATTGCAGGGGCTGATGGACGATCTCGAAGGCATGGGCATCCAGCCTGGCGAGGGCTTCGGCGAGGCGGGTGAGGCCATGGGCGAGGCCGAAGGCGCACTTGGCGAAGGTGAAGGTGAGCGCGCTGTCGGTGAGCAGGGGCGTGCACTTGAAGCCATGCGCCGGGGCGCGCAGGACATGATGAACCAGATGCAGCAGGCCATGCAGGGCCAGCAAGGGCAGGGCCAGCAAGGCCGCGCACAAGGCCAGAATGGACAGGATCCGCTGGGGCGGCCGCGCGCAAGCACCGGACCGGATTTCGGGGATTCCGTTGAAGTGCCGGACGAGATCGACAGGCAGCGTGCGCGCGAAATCCTCGACGCCATCCGCAAGCGTCTTGGCGATGCGCTAAGCCCTGAACTGGAAAAGCAGTATCTGGAGCGTCTTCTGGAGCTTCAGTAGTTCAAAGCGGAGGGATTTCCCCCAGTGGAATGAATCCCAGCATCATGCGTCCATTGTTGATGCGCAGTTCCATCGGCTTTTGAGCGAGGCCCATAATCAATGGCCTGACGCCATCGATCTTTTCGGCGAGTTCGGGTGCATTGGCGCTCACCATCTCAAGAATCCTGTCGGCGTCGGTGACGGTGATCGTCAGCATGCCGTTCATGCGACCATCCGCACCGATGCTGATCGGTCCTGATGCCGCGATGCTGGCCGTACTGCCATTCTGGCTCAAAACGAGCTCATCGAGCTGCCATTCCTTGCCTCGAAGGTTTTCAGGCTTTCCGGTCAGAACCGTCTCGCCCTGCTTCAAGGTGGCGGCGAATTGTGCGTCCATGGAGGGTAGAGACACGCCAAGGGCTTGCGTGGCCGCGAGCTGGCGCAGCAGGCCTGCCATCTGCAGGTCACCGTCATGCAGCCTGGCATGAAACTCCCCGAGTTCCGCTGTTGCCAGGACTTCGGAAGGCGTCTCTTCAAGCGCGACAGTCAGCCTGCGCGCTTCGCTTGAGAACCGCTGCGGCAAGGGGTCGGCGATACGAGCGCTGGCACGCAGGACTTCCCAATCGATCGTCAGGGGCGAGCTGACGGGCAATTCGAGTTCTGCTGGACCATCGACCTCACCCACCAGATGTTGCGGCTGGTAGACTTGCGCGGCCGAACGGAAAGCTCCAGCCCTTATCGAAAACCCCTGGCGGACATCCTCATAGAATATGCTGCCGCAATACAGGCCGATACGGAACGGATAGCCACGGGCTTCGGGCTCTTCGCAATGCGCGCGCGTGCCATTTCGGTTGAGCTCGGAGACGGTCTGGTTCGCCTTCGCTTCCAGTTTCCCGGCAAGATAGAACCAGGCGCCGGTATAGGCCGCGATGGCAAGCAGAATTGCTCCTGCGAACCAGATAAACCGGCGAAAGATCCGAGATCCGCCCGCATTCCTTGACGTCATGGTCCTCATCCCGCTACTCGCTCCACATCGCCGGTGCGGCGACATCATGCAACTGGCAGGTGGAAATGGACGATTTTTGGGTCTTTGGCTACGGCTCTTTGATGTGGCGGCCCGGTTTTGCGCATGTGGAGACCGTGAAGGGCCGTCTCTTCGGCTATCGTCGCGCGTTGTGCGTCCACTCCCATGTTCACCGTGGCACCCCAGAGCGGCCGGGTCTGGTGCTCGGCCTTGACCGAGGCGGTTCCTGCCTGGGTCTGGCGTTTCGAGTGCCCGGTGACCTGCGTGAGGAGGTCGTCTCCTATCTTCGCTCGCGGGAACTGGTCACGCATGTCTATCGCGAGCGGCAGTTGCAGGTTCGGCTTCAGGACGGCCGACATGTCGAGGCGCTGACCTATGTTGTCGACCGGAGCCACCCGCAATATGCAGGTCGCATGGATGTCATCCATGCAGCCGCGACGGTGGCAGCTTCACACGGCCAGTCCGGACCGAATATCGAATATGTGCTCAACACAGTCGAGCATCTCGAGGCGCTGGATATCCGGGACCACTGGCTTGAGAGCGTGGCGCAGCGTCTGCGCTGAACCTATCTAAATCTGTTCCAGTCCGCGCAGTTCGGCCAGGCGCGCGGCAGCTGTGGGCGGCATGGGCGGAGGGTTCTCGCTATGGGCTGCTTCCAGAAGGAGCTCGTCACAGGCCGTTTCGGTTTCACGCACCAGCCGGTCCTGAAATTCAGCGCGGGACAGACCTGGCGGGATCGGCGGCAGAAAGCGGGCCCTGATTGTGCCCGGATGGCGCAGGAAGCGCCTGCGGGGCCAATAGAGCCCGGCCACATGGGCGATGGGCACAACGGGCACATCGAGCTGGCAATAGAGTTCCACGATTCCGTATTTGTAGGCCGGTTCGGCGCCGGGTGGGCGGCGGGTGCCTTCGGGATAGATGATGAGCTGGCGGCGCTCCCGCATGCGTTCCCGCGCTTTGGTGACAGCTTCGCGCAGCGCCTTCGATCTGCTTCCACGGTTGATCGGTATCATGCGCATCTTGGCGACATACCAGCCAAACAGCGGAATCCACATCAACTCGCGCTTCAGGATGTACAGCGCATCGGGAATGACGGGGAGAAAGGCGAAGGTATCCCAGAAGGACTGGTGCTTGGGAGCCAGGATGCAGGGGCCTTCGGGCAGGTTTTCAAGTCCCTGAATGTCCACCTTGGTGCCGGCGATGACGCGGTGGAGCCACATGCTCGTACTTGCCCAGGTCTTCGGCGCAAACCACGCCATCCGGCGCGGCACGACGAAATAGATCGGCGTGAATATGATCATCAGGATGATGAGATTGACATAAAACGCGATGTTGAATGCCAGGGAGCGAAGCTTCAGCATGTCGGCTATCCATTCGGTTGGGCAAAGTGACCCATTGACGCGAGTGGTTAGCCCAACTTGCCGGATGCGGAAAGCCCTCGGGACGAATGCAGCTATTGCGCGGGAGTGTTTACTCGGACCATTTCATAGGGCTCGACTGCGTTTGGAGCCGGGAACATGCCGCGGGCGAGAGCTGCGACATATTTGGAATATTCGGTTGCCAGCACGCGTAGGGCATCGGGCTTCGACAGCCAGACACTGCTGCGCAGGGGCGTGTTCACGACGGGATAGGGCTGCAGATCCGCCTTGGGAAGGATGCGGCGCATTTCCAGAAGGCTGCGGGGCATGTGATAATTGTTGGTCACCACGATGATGCTGCCATAGGTGTTTGCAGCCGCCCATTTGGCGCTTTCTTCCGCATTGCCGATCGTGTTGAGTGCCGCGCGATCAATGTCCACGCAGCAATTGAAGAGCTGTTCCTCGCCGCCCGTTGCAACGCGTAGATCCTCAACCCGCGCCTTCGGGTTCACGCCGCTGATGAGCAGGCGCTTGCCCTTGCCTGCCTTCAACAGATCAACGCCTGTATCAAGACGTGATTGTCCGCCGGTCAGGACAACGATGCCGTCCGCGGAATCGAATTCGGCAGGTGTTTCGAGCGAGGCGATGTGAGCAGCAAAAACCGCGAAGCCACCAAGGAAGGCAGCGGAAAGGAACAGGCCGCCGAGGACGAGCACACGGTAGGCGCGCGCCAGCCGCGTCTGAGAATTTACCTGGACATGTTCCGAATCGGTGTGTGCCATACTCGTCATATTCAAAGCGCTATCAGACAATTTAGGCAAGTAGAGGACGGCGCGGCTTCGGGTATGCACAATGCATAACGTGCTGATTCAATGCGTGAGTTCTGCTTTCTTCACGTCTCGATGCGCTTGAGAAAGCTGATCACGGTGAAGTGCGAGGTGGCAGCGGTCAGGATGGCGATGACGCAAACGATGAGGCCGACACCCATATATCCCGACAGGCCGATCGCGAAATCCCCGAACAGGGCGGAGGCCTGATCGGCTTCCGGTGTCGCGACATTGCGTGCGGACCACCAGGAGAAGAGCACGAAAACAATGATCGCGGCGATGCCGCCGGCAGCTGCGCCCCTCATGCCGGCCAGCAGGAAGTGGCGCCGGAACTGGCGGGCGATATAGGGCGCTTCGGCACCGACAAAGTGAAGCACCTCGATCACATGTCCATTGCCGGACATTGCACCGCGAGTGGCGAAGATCACGGTCAGTGCCGTGGCCACGAGCATCAGCGCAAGCACCGATAGACCGATGGTCACGGTTGTGCGCGCCATGGCAACGAGACGGTCTACCCAAGTGCGATGGTCATCGAGATTGGCCGATGGAACCTCTTCGGCCAGACGCGCTCGCATGGCTTCGAAATCCGGCTTTTCCCGTGGGTCTATCGTGACAATAACGAGGCGCGGGACGGGAAGCTCCTCGATGTCGAGACCTGTGCCAAGCCATGGCTCCAGAAGACGTGCGGTGGCCTCATTGTCCACGATTGTGGCTTGAAGTACGCCTGTAAATTCGCCGGCGATGCCACGAGCAGTCTGGAGGGCGGCGTCGATGTCCAGCCCCTCGTCGGGCTTGATCTGGATTGTCGCCTCGCGCGCTATCTGTGTCTGCCAGGTGGACGCCGTATCGCGCACAAGGGTAACCGCCCCAAGGGTCAGGCATGACAGAAAGGTCATGATGGCAATGACGAGCACCATGGCGCGTCCGGCGATATTGTCCGGCGGGACGATTGGTGTCTGGCGACGGGCCGGCTTCGCAAAGGGTAAAACCGAGATGACGGTCCTTGCCATGGCCGACAGGTTTAGCTGCCATTTGGCAGATGGTGCGGACTTGGCGCGGGCTTTCGGGCGCGCGGTGTGCTGGTTCACGAGCGCCTCCAAGCTAAGCGGAAAACGGCAGGCCTACTCATAGATGTCGAGCCTTCCTCCGGCCAGAACCAACCTGCGGGCGTCGACCTGATCCATCAGTCCGATATCGTGAGTGGCGATCACGACCGCCGTGCCCATGCGGTTGAGTTCGATCAGCAGGCGCAAGAGCCTGCGGGCAAGCTGCGGGTCCACATTGCCGGTCGGTTCGTCGGCCAGAAGAATGCGTGGCTGCTCGATCAGCGCGCGGGCGATAGCGGCGCGCTGCTTCTCTCCACCGGAAAGCACGGGCGGCAACACATGCATGCGATCGCCAAGGCCTACCCATTTCAGGAGATCCACCACGTCATTGCGGTAGCTTGCCTCTTCCCGGCCACGTACGCGCAGGGGAAGCGCGACATTCTCGTAGGTCGTGAGGTGATCGAGCAGACGGAAGTCCTGGAACACAACGCCGATGCGTCTGCGAATAAGCGGCAGTTCCTCGCGGGTGATGCGTGCGCGATCCTTGCCGAAGATCGTGATCAGCCCGCGCGTCGGTTTCAGCGACAGGAAAAGCAGGCGCAACAAGGTTGTCTTGCCGGTGCCTGACGGCCCGCTCAGGAACTGAAACGACCGCTCGGGGATGTTGAGCGAGATGTCGCGCAACACTTCCGGACCCATTCCGTATCTAAGACCGACATTTTCTAAGCGGATCACGCGGCACGACCTGCGGGCTTGAGTGTGAAGTGGAGAAGGCCTTCGGGCTGGCTTCATCCGACCTTCAGATAAACATGGTTAATGCGTCGTTAAGATTTGCCTGCTTCGGGCAAATGTTAACCATTGGGGTCTATATGCTTGAGGCTGACAGAAAAAGGACCCTCATCACAAAAATGGGTGCAATGGCGCGTTTCAGTTCATCAGGGATGATGGCATCCGGCTCCGCAGGAGCGGGAGCCGCTGCGGCATGTTCGACGCATGGCGACATCGTGGATGCCGAGTTCGAAACAGTGGTTCACCCATTTGGCCCTGTAGCAGGGCTGAGCACAAAGTCGAGTGTCTCCGGCACGGCGGCAACGAGCGGGTTCTCAAGCCTGGTCGGCGCTCAAAGCCTTTCCACCGGAAGCAGAGCCGGTTTTGGCCTTGTCTTTTGGGTGGCTGGCGCTCTCGTTGCATTTTGCGCTTTCTGGATGGCGGGAGGTCATCAACTGCCGTCGCTGGTGGCCGGAGCGTTGCAGCAGCAGCGCAGCGACTTGCGCCTGGAGAGCATTTCCAGCCGCATTCTCCCCGCGGGCGAGGGGCAGCGGGAAGTGGTGCTGGTTGAGGGGATGGTAGAGAATAGTGGCCACGATGTAGCCGCAGTTCCCGGGCTTGTGATCACGTTGGCTTCCGGCGATGGGCGCAAGACGCACCATTATCTGGGGACAAATGAAAGCCAGTTGGCCGCAGGTGGACGCATTGCCTTCTCCGGCCGGTTGGCCGCCCCTAAAGAGGGGGTACAGTCCGTCTCAGTCACTTTTCAGGAGTTCGCCCGCTGATGCATCAGGTGCGTGGCAAGGAAATCGAGGTTCTTTTTTCGGCGTCGACCATCGCACGCCGCAATCTGGAACTGGCGAAGGAAATCGCGAAGCGAGACTACAAGGATCTCCTGGTCATTTCGGTGCTGAAAGGCTCCTTCATCTTCGCGGCCGATCTCATCCGCGCAATGAATGATGTCGGCATCTCACCTGAAGTCGAGTTCATCATGATCTCTTCCTATGGTGCAGGTAAAACCGCCGGTGAGATCAAGGTCCTGCGCGATATCGACAATGATGTGCGCGGGCGCGACATTCTGCTCATCGACGATATCCTCGAATCAGGAAATACCTTGAAATACACGCGCGAACTCATGCTTTCGCGTGGGGCAAACAAGGTGCACATCGCCGTTCTTCTCGACAAGAGGTCGCGGCGGAAGGCGACGCTGGACGCGGACTTCGTCGGGTTCGAGTGTCCCGACTACTTCGTCGTCGGTTACGGGATGGATGTCGCACATGCATTCCGTGAATTGCCCTTCGTCGGTGTGATCAAGGGCGAAGACTGAACCTTTGCTGTGCGAATGCGTTCAGTGAACCGTAACGATTTGCGGCGAGATTGACGCCATGGCTAGACTTCTCATTGTCGAAGACGACGTTTCCGTCAGAACCTTCACCGCCCGTGCTCTTGCGGCTGCCGGCCATACGGTCGAGACCGCCGAGGATGGTATGGACGGGCTCGACAAGATCAAGGCTGCAGAAGGCAGCTTCGATCTCGTGCTTTCCGACATCCGCATGCCGGCAATGGACGGCATCCAGATGGCGCGCGAAGCGGCGAGCGATTTCCCAGACCTGCGTCTTTTGCTGATGACCGGCTTTGCCGATCAGCGCGAACGCGCGGCGGAGCTCGACGGCACCGCCAAGGGCGTCGTCAACAAGCCCTTCACGCTGGCCGAGATCCGCGACCGCGTCGGCGAGGCACTCGCCGCCTAGTCCTTCTTCGGATGTGCAACGACGTGGCGGCCGAAATCCGGTACGTCGATATCCTGACCTGCCTCGATGATCGAGCGGCGGACGGCGCGCGTGCGGGTGAAGAGCTCGAAGAGCTTGTCCCCATCTCCCCAGCGGATGGCGCGTTGCAGTGCTGACAGGTCTTCCGAGAACCGCGCCAGCATCTCCAGGATGGCGTCGCGATTGTGCAGGCACACATCGCGCCACATGGTGGGGTCGGATGCCGCCAGACGCGTGAAGTCGCGGAAACCGGAGGCGGAATATTTGATGACTTCGGATTTCGTCACCGCCTCCAGGTCGTCCGCAGTGCCGACGATGTTGTAGGCGATGATGTGGGGCAGGTGCGAAACGATGGCGAGCACCATGTCGTGATGCTCAGGGTCCATCACTTCCACGGTCGAGCCGCAGCGCTCCCAGAAACGGGTCAGGCTTGATACCGCTTCCTGACTGGCGCCGGTCGGTGGCGTCAGAATGCACCAGCGGCCTTCGAACAGTTCAGCGAAGCCCGCATCAGGGCCGGAATGTTCGGTACCGGCAATCGGGTGGCCGGGAATGAAGTGAACGTGGTCCGGCAGTTCGGGCTGCATCTGGGAGATGACGGAGCCTTTGGTGGAGCCAACATCTGTCACGATCGCCCCGGGCTTCAGCGATCCCGCAATGGCCTTGGCGACGGTCCCGGACGCGCCGACGGGGACGCTGACGACCACAAGATCGGCACCTTCGACCGCCTGGGCGGCATCCTGGAAATAGGCGTCGCCCAGATCCAGTGCTTCGGCGCGTTTCAGCGTCTCGGCGCTGCGGGTCGAGACGATAATCTCGTTCGCCAGATTTTCGCGGCGAATGACCCGTGCGAGCGATGACCCGATCAGGCCGATGCCGATCAGTGCAACTTTCTCGAAGAGCGGTGCTGTCATGGCCTCAGCCATTCATGAATTCCCTCAGGGCAGCGACCACGCCGCGATTGGCTTCTTCCGTTCCCACGCTCATGCGCAAGGCATTGGGGAAACCATAGGCGGTGACGCGACGCAGGACGAAACCCCGCGAGGCGAGAAATGCGTCAGCCGCGGCAGCACCCTTACCGTCGGTTTCGGGGAAATGGATCAGCAGGAAGTTGCCGACGCTCGGGGTGACTTCAAGTCCGATCTGTTCGAATTCCTTCGTCAGCCAGTTCAGCCATTCGTCGTTGAACGCCACCGCCTTTGCCAGATATTCGCGGTCGCGGATGGCCGCAGCACCTGCCGCGATTGCCATTGCGTTTACGTTGAATGGGCCACGCACGCGATTGATCGCGTCCACCACATGTGCAGGACCATACATCCAGCCAATGCGCAGGGCAGCGAGCCCGTAGATCTTCGAGAAGGTGCGCGTCATGACGACGTTCTGGCAGGAGGAGACAAGCTCCACACCGGCCTCATAGTCGTTGCGGCGCACATATTCGGCATAGGCTGCGTCTATCACCAGCAGAACATGGGGCGGCAGGCCGGTCTGCAGGCGACGGACCTCGTCCACCGGCAGATAGGTGCCGGTCGGATTGTTGGGGTTGGCGAGGAAGACAATCTTCGTGCGCTCGGTGACAGCGGCCAGGATGGCATCGACATCGGCGCGCGCATCCTTTTCCTTGACAACAATCGGGGTCGCGCCGTTGGCCAGCGTCTGGATGCGATAGACGAGGAAGCCGTGCTCGGTGAAGATCGCCTCATCGCCTGCGCCCAGATAGACATGAGCGAGCAGACCGAGCAATTCGTCGGAACCGTTCGAGCAGAGAATATTGGCAGGGTTCAGCCCGTGGATTTCCGCAATCGCATCACGAAGCGCGTTGGCTGCGCCGTCGGGATAGAGTTCCAGATGGTTCGTAACCGCCTGCATGGCTTCTATGGCCTTGGGCGAAGGGCCAAGCGGGGTCTCGTTGGACGACAGCTTGTGTACCTTTGCAACGCCTTCGGCCGTTTCGCGGCCGGGCACATAGGCAGAAATTTCCATTACGCCGGGTTTCGGCTGGGGGCGGTCGGAAGAGCTCATAGGAAGTTCCCACGGATTGAAGCCGCCTCACTTACCCCATCACCAGCGTTGACGCAAAGGGGCTTGGAGCTTAAAAGCAGGCCCATCTCGTGGTGATTTGGCCGGTCGGCTTGCAGCCACGTTAAACAAGTCGCTAAAAGGCCGTGCAGCGTTCCTGACCGGCTTTGCGATATTGGCATGGGCCGGTTTTTTTGTGCCTGCGCCTGTGGCGCACGGATGGTCGAAGGAGCGTGTAATGGCAAAGTCGCGGGTCGCTAAAGCGCGGGACGAGGCGAACAACCCCTCAAGCAAGGTGGTGCGTTTCGGGTCGGACAAGCCGTTGCAGCTTGCTGCCGGTGTAACGCTGTCGCCCTTCCAGGTCGCCTATCAGACCTATGGCGAACTGAATGCGGACAAGAGCAATGCCATACTGATCTGTCATGCGCTGACCGGTGACCAGCACGTTGCCAACCAGCATCCAGTCACAGGCAAGCCTGGCTGGTGGGAAGCGCTGGTGGGACCGGGCAAGGTAATCGATACGGATCGCTTCTTCGTCATATGCTCCAACGTTATCGGAAGCTGTCTTGGTTCTACCGGACCGGCTTCCGCCAATGAAGAGACGGGCCAGGCCTATGGTCTCGGCCTGCCGGTCATCACCATCAAGGACATGGTGCGTGCGCAGGCGATGCTGGTCGAGTATCTGGGCATAGAACGGTTGTTTTCCGTCGTTGGCGGCTCCATGGGCGGAATGCAGGTTCTGGAATGGGCGGCGAGCTATCCTGAACGGGTGAATACGGCGGTGCCCATCGCGACCGGCGCGCGGCATACGGCACAGAACATCGCCTTTCACGAAGTCGGGCGCCAGGCCGTTATGGCCGACCCGGACTGGCGCGGCGGTGCCTATCTGAAGGATGGGCGCCATCCGGGGAAGGGGCTCGCTGTCGCGCGCATGGCCGCGCATATCACTTATCTCTCCGAACCGGCGCTGCACCGCAAGTTCGGTCGCAATCTGCAGGATCGCGACCAGCCGACCTTCGGATTTGACGCCGATTTCCAGATCGAAAGCTATCTGCGGCACCAAGGCATCACCTTCGTCGATCGCTTCGACGCCAATTCCTATCTCTACCTGACGCGGGCAATGGATTATTTCGATCTCGCGAGCGAGCATGGGGGGCTTCTGTCGAGAGCCTTCAAGGGCACGAAGACCCGCTTTTGCGTGGTATCGTTCACCAGCGACTGGCTGTTTCCGACCGAGGAGAGCCGCATGGTGGTTCATGCGCTCAACGCTGCCGGCGCTTCCGTCTCGTTCGTGGAAATCGAGACCGATCGCGGCCATGACGCCTTTCTTCTGGACGAACCGGAATTTCATGCTGCCATAGACGGCTTTCTCAAGGCCGCGGCGCGCAATGCGGGGCTGATCTGATGAGTGTGAACAATGCACAGCGCGTGGATTTGCAGGTCATTGCGGATCTGATCGAACCGAGGTCGAAGGTTCTTGATGTCGGGTCGGGCGACGGATCGCTTCTCGAACTGCTTGAAGTACAGAAAGGCGTGGACGGGCGCGGGGTCGAGCTTTCCCAGCGCGGTGTCAATGAATGCGTGGCTCGTGGCCTTTCTGTCATTCAGGGTGATGCAGACCGTGACCTGGGGTTCTATCCCGACAAGGGCTTCGACTATGTGGTGTTGTCGCAGACGCTGCAGGCCACCCACAATCCCAAGAAGGTGCTGGACGAGCTCTTGCGGATTGGCAACCGCGCCATCGTTTCCTTCCCGAATTTCGGGCATTGGCGCGTGCGCCTGTCACTGCTCATGAAGGGGCGGATGCCGGTTACCAAGGATCTTCCCTATTCATGGTATGACACGCCGAACATCCACTTCTGTACGATCCGTGATTTCGTGGAACTTTCGGACGAACTCGGCGCAACCGTCGAAAGCGCCACGGCACTTGATGCGACCGGCCAGAAGATCGGTCTGTCCATGCCCTGGTGGTTCTGGAACTTCTTCGGTCAGCAGGCCGTGTTTCTTCTGAAACGCTGAAATTTCAATCACCGGCTGTAATTCCTGTTGCTTTTTTTAACGAGCGGTTCTGTAAGAACGGTCAGGGTTTCTATGGGGTGGTTTCATGAAGAAGTTGTGTTTGGCGGTTTTTGCATCCGTTCTTTCGACCATGCCTCTGCAGGCAGCAGACCTGGAGGCCGTTGGTAATCCGGACCTGATCGTACCAGAGCGAATCCGCCTGCTTGGCGGCGTGGGTTATGCGTCACTGAGTGCGGAAGAGTTCGTCTATGACGATTCGGGCAACCGGATCAGTCAGCTCTTCTGGGAGTCAGACATTCCGGTCGTGACTGCTGCGGCTGAGATCCACCTTGGCAACAATTGGGGTATCCTCTCAAATCTAGTCGTCGGGTTCAGTGGCGACAGCCACATGGTCGACTATGACTGGTTGGACACCGCCCCCAGCTTTGCCTTCGAAGATTGGTCGGACCGCTCGGAGCATCCGAATACAGATCTGGAGCACTATTTCTCCGGTGATATTGCGCTCGGCCGCAATTTCTCGCTGGTCACCTCAAGCATCAACCTCCATGCCGGATTCAAATATACGGATGTGAAATGGGCGTCCTATGGCGGCTCTTATGTCTATAGCGAGAATGGCGGATACCGGAACGAAACCGGCACCGAGCCAGAAGGCCAGCGCGCCATCTCCTATCGGCAGAAGCTTCCCGGTGTCTTTATCGGCGCGCGTGCGCAAACCCGCATCAGTGATCTTACCCTGACGGCGCAGGCCCGCGGCGGCGTCACGATCAACGCACAGGACCACGACTGGCACTGGCAGACCAACACCCGCTTCGATGACGAGTTCAACGCCCTGCCATTCGTCAGTCTCTCAGGACGCGCCGAATACGCGGTGGCTCCGATGACAAGCATCTTCCTGGCCGCGTCATACGACCGCTATTTTCACGATGTCGGAGATGTCGTGCTCAGCAATATCGATGACGGACTGGTCACCGACAGCGATGCCGATGGCGCTGGTGCCGAACTTGAAGCATTCACGATTTCAGGCGGGCTGAGCTTGCGCTTCTGATGCGCCCCAACAGTGAGGGCCGTGCCAGCTGCGCGGCTTCTTTCATCAGATTCCCTGCAATTTCCTCGGCCGGCGCTTCCCTTGCGAAGGCCACCGCCTGACCGGCCCATAGCGGCGAGAAATCGCCCGAATCCCGGTCTTCCGCAGCCTTTCGCAGCGGCGTGAGCGCACCTGTTGCACGGGGAAATGCGGGAGCATCGGGTGCAAGCGGACCGAGTTCGGCAATTGCCCTGTTGGCGATGCCACGTGCCGGGCGGCCGGTGAAGATGTTGGTCAGTACCGTTTCATCTTCTTTCGCTTCGGCCAGAGCGCGGCGGTGGATCTTGGTGGTCAGCGCTTCGGGCGAGCGGAGGAAGGCAGTGCCCAGTTGAACCGCAGATGCGCCCAGGGCGAAGGTCGCCGCCACTGCACGGGCATCACCGATGCCTCCAGCAGCGATGATCGGCACGGAAACGGCGTCAACGATCTGAGGGACAAGCGCCATAGTGGTCGGCTGGGAAGCGATATCGCTTTCCAGAAAAATGCCACGATGACCGCCAGCCTCCACGCCTTGAGCGATAATGGCATCACAGCCATGCGCTTCCAGCTCTCGTGCTTCAGCCACCGTGGTCGCGGAAGCAATGACCTTGGCTCCCGTGACAAAAACACGTTCAAGCAGGTCCGGGACCGGAAGGCCGAAATGAAAGCTTACCACCTCCGGCCTGAGTTCTTCCACCAGGGCGCAGGCCTCTTCATTAAAGGGATTGCGACCGGCACCGGAGATCGCGCTCGGCGGGGCGATGCCCAGTTCGTGATAGTAGGGGGACAATTTCTCCAGCCAGCTCTTCTCCCGCGCCGGGTCCGCTTCAGGCTCGACATGACAGAAGAAATTCAGGTTCAGCGGTCCATCCACCGCATTTCGGATGGTCGAAACCTCCTGCCTTATCTGGTCGGGCGAGAGCATGGCGCAGGGAAGGGCGCCGAGGCCACCTGCTTTCATCACCGCAATGGCAAGCGCGCTGCCTCCTGATCCTGCCATGGGTGCAAGCAGCAGCGGCTTTTTTATGCCCAACATCCCGGTGATGCGTGTGTCATGCCACATGGATTACTCCCTGATCGGCTCGCGCTTCGCGCCCGCCATGGTCGCACCCTGCGGTGAGAGCACCGGCACCAGAACCTTGCGCTTCTGGCGATTGGCGACCCTTATGCCCTGGTAGAGGCGCTTTTCAGCTTCCACCACGAGCACACCTGCGAACAAGGGCCAGAAGCGCCGTCCCGCCTGCTCCATCCAGCGGTGCAGGCGCATGATCCAGCGTTTCTGCGAAGGAGGGAAATGCAGCGCGTCTGCCCATTTCGTTGGCGTGAAGTTGGCTTCGCGCAGAATATTGGTGAGCTGCGTGCGGGAATAGGGCCTGCCCGTGCCGAAGGGCGTATGTTCGAAGCGCGCCCACATGCCGCGTCGGTTCGGAACGACAAGGATCAGCTTCCCGCCCGGCGCAAGCACCCGCCAGATCTCGCTCAAGGCCTGTCCCGGATTTTCCATGTGCTCCAGCGTGTGCACAAGCAGCATGCGATCTATTGAGGAATCGCTCAAAGGCAACTCTTCCTCAAAGACCAGTGCGGTTGCAGAAGGCGTTTGTGTTGGCCAGCGAACCGCTCCCTGCCGGGCTGGCATGAAGGCAAAGCAGCGCTCGGCATCCTGCCCGAAGCGTTCCAACCACGGCAGGGCATACCCAAGCCCCACCAGCCTTTCATCGGGCAGGCGCGACCACAGGCTTGTCAGCGCCATGGCGATGGACCGCTCTGTAAGCCTACCCAGGACGGAGGAATAAAATGCCTTGAGATCAACGATATCCGAATTCATGGCAGCGACGGTATGTTCACCCTCGTTCGGGCGCAAGAATTACCTGTCCGAGATGACAAGTGGCCACGCCCGTCCTATCGTGCGCGGCGACCAGATGGAGGGGAATGATGACGCTTCAGATCGAACAGTTCATGTGCCGGAGCGACAATTTCGGGGTTCTGTTGCGCGACAGCGAAACGGGTACGGTGGCGCTGATCGATGCGCCCGAGGAAACGGCCATTCTTGAAATGATTGGCCGCACCGGCTGGCGTCCAAGCTTCATTCTCACCACGCATCACCATCCCGATCACGTGGAAGCCAATCTGGCGCTGAAGGAGCGCTTCGGACTGAAGATCATAGGCCCTGCCGCCGAAGCTGATCGGATCCCGGGGATCGACGAAGCTGTTCGCGAGGGCGATGTTGTCGAGATCGGGGCGGCCAGGGCGCGCGTCATCGAGACGCCGGGGCATACGGCCGGACATGTTTCCTATCATTTCGCCGGGGCGAATATCGCCTTCACAGCAGACACGTTGTTCGCCCTTGGCTGCGGTCGGCTCTTCGAATGCAAGCCGCCGGTCATGTTGGAATCGCTGAAGAAGCTGGCGGCGTTGCCGCTGGAGACGCAAATCTATTGCGGGCATGAATACACGCAGGCCAATGCCCGCTTTGCGCTGACAGTCGACCCGACGAACTCGGCTCTCAAGGAGCGTGCCGAGAAGATCAAGAGGTTGCGTGAGGAAGGCAGGCCCACCCTTCCGACCACGATTGCGGAAGAGCTTGCGACCAACCCATTCATGCGCTGGCATGATCCGGTCATCCGGCGCAATCTGGGTATGGAACGGGCGAGCGATGCGGAGGTGTTTGCCGAAATCCGCAAGCGCAAGGATGTTGCCTGAAACTACTCCGCCGGTGCGGCGGATCGCTGGCGCAGGATCATGTTCTTGGCCGCCAGTGCTGCGCCTCCGGTAATCAGGAGGCAGGCGGCAAGGATATTGGCCGTCGCTTCCGCCTGACCGGCCAGGATTAGTACCACGGTGGAGAGCAGAGGGGCAGCATAGCTGGCTGCACCCAGCACCTGGATGTTCCCGTGCTTCACGCCGAAATCCCAGGCGTAGAAGGCCGCGCCAACCGGCAGCAGACCGAGGCCGGCCACAGCCAGCCATTCCTGCAGCGTTGCGGGCCAGACGGTCGTTTCCAGCGCCAGATGGCAAAGTGCCGAAAGCGCAGCCGTTGCCGCGCAGTACCAGGTGACCACGCTCGTGGGTACTGCCTGAAAGCGCCGCGACAACAGGGAATATCCGGACCAGAACAGCGCACAGGCTCCGGCTGCGGCATAGCCGAGGCTGTAGCTGGAATCGTAGCTGAAGCCGCCGCCCTTGGTGATGATCAGGAACGTTCCGGCAAGGCCCATCATGGCGCCGGCGATATGATGCCAGCCAAGTCTTTCTCCCGGCATCAGGGCGGAGCCAAGCACGATGAGCAGGGGCCAGAGATAAGCGATGAGGCTGGCTTCCACGGCCGGCGCGTTACGCAATGCGGTAAAGTAGAAGAAATGGTAGCCGAACAAGCCCGCAATGCCCACGATCCAGGCGGTCACCGGAACGGGCTGAGCATTCTCGTTTTGCGTGAACGGACGGGCCGCAATGCCGATTAAGGCAGCAACGCTGAATGACAGCGCCGATAGAAGGAATGGCGGGACATTGCCCGATGCCGCAGTGAACAGCGCCAGAAGCGCCCACATAACAACTGCCGAAAAGCCGACCAGCGTTGCCTTGATCATCCTGATTGCCCTGCTGCCAAAGTCCAGGAGCTTCTGCCCTTCCCGCGGTTAGCGCGCAATGGCACAGATCATCCCATTGGTACGGTGCATCACTGGATGCGTCGCGCCTTCACATGCACATTGCCGATCTTTGTTCCCACGATTGCCTCTGAAGGTGAGTAAAGGCTGGTGCCCTCGACCGGGTTGAAGCCGATGCGGATGACAGCCTTGTCGCGCAGGAACTTTATCGAGGAATGGTTCGGACGGTGGCCCGAAAGTGGTACGAACCTGCCTCTGCAGGTCACTGCAGACTGCTTGAAGCTTTCACTCCGCGGGGCAGGAGAAAGCTTGAGGTCGACCCTCATCTCGCCGTCATAAACTTTCAGGGTCTGGCGACAGACAGAGGCGGCATCGTCCGTGTTGATCAGACTTGCGGAAATCGGGTCGGCCACGCCAGTCAGGTGGTCCTGCTTGAGCGGGACCTTGTCCTTGCGCTTCTTCAGTTCCGGGACATTTGTCGTTTTGCTCACCTTGCTACCGTCGAAGGCAATGGTCGTGCGCTTTTGCTTCTTGCCGCTTGAGTATTTCAGATCATAGCTGTTTGGCCGTATTTCACTGCCGGCGAAACGGCCATTGATGCTTATCCGGCCATTGGTCTGGTCGAAAATGCGCACGAGCCCGGCGCTGGCAAAGCTGCCCGATATGGCATAGCCGGCCTTGTTGAGGCGGGTATCGAACTCCGCCTTGCCGATGGGCAGGCCCAGATAATAGGCATCGTATCGCACCCGCACCGAACGCTCCTGCGTTGCAGCCACTGTCGGAGCCAGGCAGGTGCCGGCCAGTATCAGCGCGAAAAGATGACGGGTCTTCATTTCAGTTCCCCTTGGATGGGCGTCCCTTCATGTCGTATGAGAAGGTCAAATCCGGCATTTATGGGGATGATGCTGCAAGTTGCCTGCTCTATCCCGTGCTTCCGGCGCTGTTTACTTGACGCAATGGCGGAATGCCTCTATGGGAAGCGCAATTTCCACGAGGCTGCTTGATGCTTTCGCTAGCCGCACTCACAGGTGCGGTGGGAGTATCATGGCCCGAAAGATAAGGTAGAAAATATGTCCCGCGCTTGCGAACTGACCGGTAAGGCCGTGATGAGCGGCAACAATGTGAGCCACGCCAACAACAAGACCCGTCGGCGTTTCCTGCCCAATCTGTGCGATGTGACGCTGATGTCCGAGGCTCTCGGCCAGAACTTCCGCCTGCGCGTTTCCGCGGCAGCACTGCGCACGGTCGAGCATCGTGGCGGCCTGGACGCTTTCCTTCTCAAGGCGAAGTCCAACGAATTGTCGCAGCGTGCCCGCCTGATCAAGAAGCAGGTGGCAAAGAAGCTTTCCGAACAGGAAGCTGCATAAGCAACCCGATCCTTTCGGATGGGCCCTCGGGCCCGTCCACTGGTTCCATCACCCAGGATAAAAAAATGACACGCATATATGCTGTCTGGCCCTTCGTGGCCGCAATGGCTGTCACGGTCGTTGCCTCCAACATTCTCGTACAATACCCGTTCAGCCATCTTGGCCTTGGTGAGATCCTCACCTGGGGTGCATTCACCTATCCGGCTGCGTTCCTGATCAATGATCTGACCAATCGCCGCTTCGGCCCTGTGGCTGCGCGTCGGGTGGTCCTGGTCGGTTTCGCGCTTGCCGTGCTTCTGTCGATCTGGCTTGCCACGCCGCGCATCGCGCTTGCGTCGGGGACCGCGTTTCTCTCAGCCCAGCTACTCGATACCGCTGTCTTCAATCGGCTGCGGGGCGATGCCTGGTGGCGCGCGCCGCTGATTTCCACGCTGATCGGTTCGGTGCTCGATACGGTACTGTTCTTCTCGATCGCCTTCGCAGGTGTATTCGCCTTCCTCGACACCGGTCTTGGCCTCAGCGATGGTTCTCTGGCCTTCGAAGTGCCGCTGCTTGGGTTTGGCGCCATGGTGCCGCTTTGGTTCTCGCTGGCGCTGGGCGACTTTGGCGTGAAGATCCTGGTGGGGCTTGCGATGCTGGTTCCCTATCGCGGCATACTTGCAATCACACAGCCCGCGGAAGCTGCCGGTTAATCAGTCTGATCCTGCAGCGTAAATTCGAGATAGAGATTGCGTTGCAGGATCGAATGATTGTCGTCTGACATGATCGAGATCATGGTGGCGCCGTCCTGGCGCTGCCAGACATCCATCGCTTCCATATTGTCGATCTGGTAGCTCATATCCGCTTCCAACAGCACCGGCCCATCTACCAATGCACCTTTGGCCAATGTGTCGCCGGCGATGCGGCGCAGACGCATGGCCACACCGGTTGCCATGGAGAAGCGACGTTCAAGCAGGATCAGATCACCGGAAGGCAGGAACGCGCCGTCGGTTACGTCAAAGTCGTCCGACCGCTTCACCTTGAAAATGCCCTTGCGGGGTCCTTCGAGAATGGCGGCGAAGATGTTACCGTTTTCGTCTATGCTGCGCTCGCTGATGACTATGCGGGCACCCGAGAGGGCGCTTCCTTCCGGCGCGTAGGCGATCGTTTCGAAGCTTCGGTTCGACCGCAGTTCAGCGCGAGGGATGAGGTACTCCACCTCCGAGAGCGGTCCGCCGGACATTTCCTCCGACAGATCGTATTCCACAATGCGGTGAACCCGCTCGAAACCGACCGTTGCGCGACCCTTGTCTACGGCCAGTGCCTCGGCGTCAGTGGTCCATTTTTCACCGCTGGCATTCCCGTTCTCGTCGCGGATCGGGTCCATGCGCGCATTGCTGATGCCGCTGGGGCGCGACTGCGCGTCATGGCGCAAGTCACCTCTTAGCCAGAAGCCGGTGTCGGTCACGGCCAGAAAGGTGGTGCCGCTGACAAAGCGCATGGAGGAGATGGCGCCGAAATCGCGGGCGGTGGAAACCATTTCCAGGCCGCCAACGAATTCGAGGGTGCCGAACCTCGTCTGCTGATGCCCTATCCGAAATTGTTCAATCTGTCGCGACTGCACTTCAATGGACGCGGCATGGGTCTGAACTGTCGCCGCAAGTGCGAAGGTGCTGACACCGACCGCAGCCAGCAGCCGACGCGCGCTAGCCCGCACGACGCAATTTTCCGCTGCGCGCCCCGCGTCCTTCCTCCTCGAAGAGCGAGGCAAGCTGCTCGGTCATCGCGCCGGCCAGCTCTTCCGCATCGACGATGGTTAGGGCGCGGCGATAGTAACGCGTGACGTCGTGGCCGATGCCGATGGCCAGAAGCTCGACCGGTGAGCGCGTTTCGATCAGGTCGATCACGCCACGCAGATGGCGCTCCAGATAGTTGCCCGGATTGACCGAAAGGGTGGAATCATCCACCGGCGCGCCATCCGAGATCATCATCAGGATCTTGCGCTGCTCCGGGCGCGCCATCAGGCGCTGATGCGCCCACAGAAGTGCTTCGCCGTCGATGTTTTCCTTCAGAAGCCCCTCGCGCATCATGAGGCCAAGGTTCCGGCGCGCGCGGCGCCATGGGGCGTCGGCTGACTTGTAGATGATGTGGCGCAGATCGTTGAGGCGGCCCGGTGTGGCGGGCTTTCCGTCCTTCAGCCACTGCTCGCGGGCCTGCCCGCCCTTCCAGGCGCGGGTGGTGAAGCCGAGAATCTCCACCCTCACGCCGCAGCGCTCAAGCGTGCGTGCAAGAATGTCGGCACAGGTGGCGGCAACCGAGATAGGCCGACCGCGCATGGAGCCGGAATTGTCCAGCACCAGCGTGACCACCGTGTCGCGGAAATTGGTATCCTGCTCCTGCTTGAAGGAAAGGGGCTGCATCGGGTCGATGATCATGCGCACCAGCCGCGCGGAATCGAGCACGCCCTCTTCCAGATCGAAGTCCCAGGAGCGGTTCTGCTGCGCCATCAGGCGGCGCTGCAGGCGGTTTGCGAGGCGTCCAACCACGCCCTGCAAGTTGGCCAGCTGCTTGTCGAGATAGCCCCGCAGGCGATCAAGCTCTTCCTCGTCGCAAAGCTCTTCGGCGCCGATGGTCTCGTCAAACCTGGTCGTGAAGACCTTGTAATCCATCTCGCTGGCGGCCTGGTCGAACGGATTGTCAGGCCTGCGCGCCTCACCGGGCGTCTCTGTATCGACATCCTCGTCCTCGCCCGCATCTTCGGCGGTGGATTCGGAAGGTTCGCTTTCGCCGGTTTCCTGATCCTCACCAGCGGCGTCACTTTCCTCGGCCTGAGCGCTTTCGCCTTCTGCTTCGTCCGTGTCACCCTCGTCGGAAGAATCCTCGCCTTGCGGCTGGTCTTCAGCGTTCTCGTCCTCGTCGAGAGGCTGTTCTTCCTCAAGCTCCTCGCCCATTTCCATGGAGCCAAGGATATCGCGCACGGCGCGTGCGAATGCGTCCTGGTTTTCTATATTGGCCTCGAGCGCATCGAAGTCGGCACCGGCCTTCTCGTCGATCCAGTCGCGCCAGAGCGCGACGAGCTTTTCCGCACTTTTGGGGGCAGGGCGGCCAGTCAGCTTCTCGCGCACCATCAGCGCAACTGCCTCTTCCAGCGGCGCCTCGGCACGATCGTTCACATCCGCAAGATTGGCGCGTGCATATTTGTCTTCCAGCATGGCGGTGATGTTGTCACCCATGCCCGGCATTGCGCGTGCACCTATGGCCTCCACGCGCGCCTGTTCGACAGCATCGAAGATTGCACGGGCCTGCTGACCATGTGGGGCCAGACGGCTGTGAAGCTGCTGGTCGTGGCGCGCACGGCGCAGGGCCATGGAATCGCCAAGGCCTCGCGTGATTTCCAGAGCTTCGGATGTCGCCTTCTTCCCCAGATCCGGCAGCCGTGCGCGGTTTCCGCTAAGGCCCGGCTTGTCCTTGGAGAAGATGACCTCCAGCTCGTGATCGCTTGCCACCGCACGCATGCAGCTCGTGACCGCGCGCTTGAATGGATCAAGGGGCGCGTCATGAGGCTGGCCTGGCTTGCGGTTGGAGGTGCTCAAGGAAACGCCGCTCCTAGCTCAGGACCACATTGGCTGCAGATTCGGGCAGTTCCTCACCAAAGGCGCGCTGGTAAAATTCGGCTACGATGGTGCGCTCGAGCTCGTCGCACTTGTTCAGGAATGTGAGGCGGAAGGCAAAGCCGACATCGCGGAAGATTTCAGCATTTTCCGCCCACATGATGACCGTGCGCGGGCTCATGACGGTGGAAAGATCGCCATTCATGAAGGCCGAACGGGTCATGTCGGCAACGCGCACCATGCGGGAGATGGTCTCGCGGCCTTCCTCGTTCTGGTAGTGCTTGGCCTTCGCCTGGACGATGGAGACTTCCTCGTCATGGGGCAGATAGTTCAGCGTCGTCACAATGGACCAGCGGTCCATCTGCGCCTGGTTGATCTGCTGCGTACCGTGATAGAGGCCGGTGGTGTCGCCAAGACCCACCGTGTTTGCCGTTGCAAAAAGGCGGAAAGCGGGGTGCGGGCGCAGAACGCGGCTCTGGTCGAGGAGCGTCAGACGGCCGGAGGATTCCAGAACACGCTGGATCACGAACATCACGTCCGGGCGACCGGCGTCATATTCGTCGAAGACCAGCGCGACATTGTGCTGGTATGCCCAGGGCAGCATGCCGTCCTTGAACTCGGTGACCTGTTTGCCTTCCTTGACCACGATGGCGTCCTTGCCGACGAGATCGATACGGCTGACATGGCTGTCGAGATTGATGCGCACCAGCGGCCAGTTCAGGCGTGCGGCTACCTGCTCGATATGGGTGGATTTGCCCGTGCCGTGATAACCCGACACCATTACGCGGCGATTGTAGGCAAAACCGGCCAGGATCGCCATGGTCGTCTGGCGGTCGAACAGATAGTCCGGATCGATATCAGGTACGTAGGAATCGGCGGTCGTGTAAGCCGGTACCACCATGTCCGACTCAAAACCGAAAGTCTCCTGAACGGAAACGGTCGTGTCGGGCAGGTTAGCGATATCGCGGTCCATCTGGTTCATCATGCCTCCAGCGCTCGCTTGTGCGTTATTTCCAAGCTGCGCAGCCTTTTTCGTGAAAACCCGGAACGTCTAGCAGAGATCGCGGTCAGCAGAAACCCGCTTGCTTGAGAAGCCGGTACGCCTGAAGAACATCCCGCAAACGGGCCTCGGAACCGCGGTCGCCGCCATTCGCATCGGGATGGTGACGCTTTACCAGAGTTTTATAGCGCGCCTTGATATCTTCGCCAGTCGCTTCTGCGCCAAGACCAAGCGTTTCCAGCGCCTTGGCCTCAAGCGGGCGCACTCTTTTGGCCGGTGTCGCTGCACGCGCCTCGGCTGCCGCTTCCCCGAAAAGGTTGAACGGGTCGCCAATGCGCTTGTAGTAGCCGGCGCGGCCCGAACGGAACGGGGCAAAGTCTCCGGACGGCTTGGAGCCTCCGGGGCCCGTCAGTCCAACCTTCCAGGTCGGGCGGTGCCCGGTCAGCGCTTCCTTCTGGAAGCGCTGGATATCGGTGTCGCGCAGGCCGGAGAAATAGTTATAGCCCTTGTTGTATTCGCGAACATGATCGAAGCAGAAGCGGAAATACTCGCCTTCGCGCTCGCGGCCCACAGGCGCGCGATGCGTGCCAGGCGCATCACAGCCGTCCCACTGGCAGCGAGGCGCACTGGCGTTGGCTTCGGCCTTTTTCTCGGGCCGGATCCTGATTTTCTCGAAATATTTCGAGTTCACTTTCATCGCTTACCTGGTTCACGCAAATCAGTCAGGGATTATGGACCTTGAGCAATGCGAAACAAGAATTGACTTTTCGCAGCTAAGGGACCTAGCCAGACAAATGAGAAGATTTCAGGGGTGAGAGCCCCATATGGGTCCAGGAGACGTCAATGTCCATACAGGAACGCATCGAAAAGAAGCTGAATGAGGCCTTCGCACCCGAACGCATGCAGGTGCTTAATGAGAGCCATCTCCATGCCGGTCATCACAATCGCGACCGAGCGGGCGAAACCTTCGACGGGGAGGGCGAGACGCATTTTCGCGTGCGTCTCGTTTCCCCAAAATTCGCGGGCATGGGACGCATCGACCGTCACCGTGCGGTGAATGAAGCCCTCTCGCAGGAACTGGCCGATGGCGTTCACGCGCTCGCCATCGAGCCGGCAGCGCCCGGTGAGGCTACCCGCTGGTAGAACCTGCTAGCTGTCGGTGGATGCGAGTGTCGTCTCGTCCACTGCAGGACGGATCCGCAGTTTGGTGATGCGGTTCTTGTCACGCTTCATCACGATGAATCGCTTGCCGAAGAAGGTGAAGGCCTGCTTCTCCTCGGGGATCGTCTGCGTCTCGTGAATGACGAGGCCGGCGATGGTCGTGGCTTCCTCGTCGGGCAGGTTCCAGTCGAGCGCGCGGTTGAGGTCGCGGATCGGCACCGACCCATCGACCACGACAGAGCCGTCTGCTTCCTGCTTCACGCCCTGCATGTCGACATCGTGTTCGTCGGAGATGTCACCGACGATCTCCTCGATGATGTCTTCCAGCGTGACGAGCCCCTCCACTTCACCATATTCATCAACGACGATGGCGATATGGGCCTTGCGGCGCAGAAAGGCATTGAGCTGGTCCTGAAGCGTGGTGGTATCAGGCACGAACCATGGCTTGGAAGCCACCTTCATGATGTCGATGCGGCTTGAGTCGTTTTCCACGTCGTTGAGTGCCCGCAGCAGGTCCTTGGCATGGACGACGCCGACGATGTTTTCGTTGGAATTGCGCCAGACCGGGATGCGCGTATAGGGGCTGCTCAGGATCTCGCGCACCACTGTCTCAGAAGGATCATCTGCATTGACCGAACGCATATTGGTCCGGTGGATCATGACGTCGGAAACTTCGAGCTCATGCAGGTCGAGCAAGCCACCAAGGCGATCACGGTCCTGCTTGTAGACGCCGCCTTCGCGGTGAAGCACTTCCACCGTGCCGCGAAGCTCTTCATGGGCGGAGAGCATGAAGGTGTCGCGCGAGAGGCTTACGCCGAACAGTCCGAGCATGAAGCGAACCAGGGCATTGGCCGCCGAGGAGAGCGTTCCGAACAGCAGAACCACAAGACGCGCGAAGGGCGCGACGAAAAGGGAGAAGCGTTCGGGGTTTGACAGCGCCCAGGACTTCGGGAGGATTTCCGCGAAGATCACAAGCAACACCGTCATGATGATCGTGGCGTAGACCACGCCTGCCTCACCGAACAGCGTCAGGAAGAGGCTGGTGGTCAATGCCGAAGCAAGGATGTTGACGAGATTGTTGCCGATGAGCAGCGCCCCCACGAGGCGGTCGCGTCGTGTCACCAGCGTGGCAACGATTCCGGCGCGCTTGTCGCCCCCTTGCTCAAGCGTATGCAATCGCGCACGCGAGACCGCTGTCATTCCAGTCTCCGTGCCCGAGAAGAAAAATGACAGGGCGATGAGCCCGATGATGATGCCGCCGGTGATCAGGATTTCGCCGGTCATTGCGGTCTGTTCTCCCTCAGGAAGGACAATACTTCAGAAGCCGGCACATCGCGTGCGATGAAGGACCGGCCTATGCCATTGGTCAGGATGAAGGTCAGCGCGCCGCGCGAAACCTTCTTGTCCTGTGCAATATAGGAAAGCAGTGTCTCTTCGTCAGGGAGCTCGCCCCTTATGTCGCTCACCCGGGTCGGGAGGCCGACTTCACGAAGATGCGCCTCGACGCGCTGGGCATCGTCCACGCTTGCCAGGTTCATGCGGGCAGAGAAGCGATGCGCCATGACCATGCCGATGGACACGGCTTCCCCATGGACGAGGCGTTTGCTGTCATATCCGGTGGCCGTTTCCAGCGCGTGCCCGAAGGTGTGGCCGAGATTTAGCAATGCGCGCTCACCGGATTCGCGTTCATCGCGTTCCACGATATCCGCTTTGGACTGGCAGGAGCGGGCAATCGCCTCCACACGGGCCGGGCCGCCTGCGAAAATGTCTTCCCAGCTCTTCTCCAGCCATCCGAAGAAATCGGGCTGGTTGATGAGGCCGTATTTTGCCACCTCGGCGTAACCAGCGCGGAATTCCCGCGGGGTCAGCGTGTCGAGGAGAGCGGAGTCGGCGATGACCAGCTTCGGCTGATGAAAGACCCCGATAAGGTTCTTTCCATGGGTGGAGTTGATACCGGTTTTCCCGCCGACGGAGGAATCAACCTGCGCCAACAGGGATGTCGGGATCTGCACGAAGTTCATGCCACGGCGCACGATGCCCGAGGCAAAGCCGGCGAGATCGCCCACCACGCCACCGCCGAGCGCAATGACCACATCCGCACGTTCCAGGCGGGCAGCCAGTATCCCGTCAACGACCTCCTGCAGGTGCTCGAAGCTCTTGCTCTTTTCGCCGGGCGGAACAGTGATCACCTCATGCCCGACGCCAGCGTTATCGAGCGCGGTTTTCAGTGTATCCAGGTGAAAGCCCGCCACGGTCTCATCAGTAACAACGGCTGCGCGTGCACCGGGCAGAACGCGTGCAAGCCGGTTGCCTGCGTCCCGCAGGATGCCAGGTCCGATCACGATGTCATAGCTTCGCTCGCCGAGACCAACCTTCACCGTGGTCTGATTTCCCGCTGCCGCCTGTTCGTTCATCCTGCCCTCAATGATCCGCGATAAGATGGGCCGCGAGACCATCCAGGACTTCCGCGGCGATCACGTCTTTCGATTCTTCGCGTGTGCGCACGACCACATTGGCTTCGCCATAGAGCGGATAGCGGTCTGCCATCAGCTTTTCCATGACGGCGCGAGGGTCTTGTGTTTGCAGAAGGGGGCGGTTCTGGCGTTTTGCGACGCGCTGCATGAGCGTGTCCAGATCCGCCTTCAGCCAGACCGAGACCCCGTTTCGTGCAACAGCCTTGCGGGTGCGCTCGCTCATGAATGCGCCGCCGCCGGTGGAAAGCACCTGCGGGCCTTCCCGAAGCAGCCGGGCGAGCACGCGGCGTTCCAGCGAACGAAATTCCGCCTCGCCGTAATTGGCAAAAAGGTCCGGGATGCTCATCCGCGACACCGCTTCAATCTCGTGGTCACTGTCGATGAACGGAAGCGAAAGTGCGGATGCCACCTTGCGGCCAATGACCGTCTTGCCGGCACCCATGAGGCCGACAAAGACAATGCTGCGCCGCCCCAGCCGGTCCAGCAGGGTTTTCGTATCCACGCTGTGCTTGATGGCTGTCTCTGTCATCCCCGCGCCAGCATTGTTGAACTCACGCCGGTTCGACATGAAAAGGCCTGTCGCGTCAAGCAATTGTCATGGTCAAACTTGCATTGACCCAGCCGAGTGCTCATAAGATTGATGTCCATTCCTGTTTACGCATGCTCAGGGCAGATTGCTGATGCCGACCCTATTCCGGCTTATTACCGTCATCGCCGTTCTGGTGGGTCTCGTCTATGGCGCCATGTTTGCCCTGGCGACATTCGTTGAGCCGAAAAAGGGTGAAATGAAGGTTCGCATACCGGCCGAACGCCTGACAGACCAGCGCTGAGATGAGCGGAGTTCGGGTCGAAAACTTTCTGGAAATGATGGCAGCGGAGCGCGGTGCCAGCGACAACACCCTCGGCGCCTATCGCCGTGACCTGGAAGATGCCAGCGCATTCATGGACGGGCCGCTGGAAAAAGCCAGTGCCGATGACATTCGTCACTTCCTTTCCGATATGGCATCTCGCGGCTTCACGCCGGGCACCCAGGCGCGCAAGCTTTCCGCACTGCGCCAGTTCTTCCGGTTCCTGTATGCCGAAGGTATGCGCTCGGATGATCCGACAGGGGTACTGGATAGTCCAAAGAAAGAGCGTGCGCTCCCGAAGGTGCTTGGTGAAGCCGAAGTCGGCACCCTCCTCGAAAGAGCAGCGGTCGAGGTGAGGGAGGCTGTGGCCGGCAGCGAAGAGCATCTGTTGGCACTGCGCATGCAAGCGCTTCTGGAAGTGCTCTACGCATCCGGATTGCGCGTATCGGAACTCGTCAGCCTGCCGATCACCGTGGCGCAACGCGATGAGCGCTTCTTCGTGGTGCGCGGCAAGGGCGGCAAGGAACGCATCGTTCCCCTGTCGCCGCGCGCGCGGCAGGTCATGAAGGAGTGGTTGGATTATCGCACACTGGTGCCGGCCTTCCAGGAAAGTGCATGGCTGTTCCCCGCCGCATCCCGAACAGGCTATCTTCCGCGGCAGGTCTTTGGTCGCGAGTTGAAAGCTCTCGGGGCACGGGCGGGAATTCCATCTGCGAAACTCTCACCGCATGTATTGAGACATGCTTTCGCCAGTCACTTGTTGCAAAATGGCGCTGATCTGCGCGCCGTGCAGCAACTTCTGGGCCATTCAGACATTTCAACCACTCAAATATATACACATGTGTTGGAAAAGCGGCTGGAAGAACTGGTGCAGAATCACCACCCGCTTGCCGATTAGGCAGATGACGGTTATGTGAGGCGCACATTCAGCGGTTGTTGCCGCACCGGCAACATGCAGCCGTATCGTAGATCCCGTGTCCGCAGGCGCTCATGTATAACTATCTGGATTTCGAAAAGCCCGTCGCAGATCTCGAAGGAAAGATCCTCGAGCTCAAGAAGCTCAACGAAACCGGCGAGGCCGTGGATGTGGCCGACGAGATCGCCCGGCTGGAAAAGCGCTCCCGTGATGCGCTGCACGATGTCTATCAGTCGCTGACGCCCTGGCAGAAGGCTCAGGTGGCCCGGCACGCCGACCGTCCCCACTGCATGGACTATGTGCGACAACTCTTCACCGACTTCACGCCGCTCGCCGGTGATCGCAGCTTTGGCGATGATGAGGCCGTCATTGCCGGCTTTGCCCGCTTCAAAGGCCAGTCTGTCGCGATCCTGGGTCAGGAGAAGGGTAGCGACATGCAGAGCCGGCTGAAGCACAATTTCGGCATGGCGCGGCCGGAAGGCTATCGCAAGGCGGTGCGCGTGATGGATCTTGCCGAGCGCTTCCAGATCCCGGTGGTCAGCCTGGTGGATACCGCCGGTGCCTATCCCGGCATCGGTGCGGAGGAACGCGGCCAAGCGGAAGCCATCGCGCGCTCGACGTCCAAATGCCTCGGCCTGACCGTTCCGAACATTTCCGTCATCATCGGCGAAGGTGGTTCAGGTGGCGCAATCGCCATTGCGACGGCCAATCTTGTCTACATGCTCGAGCACTCGATCTATTCGGTGATCTCGCCGGAAGGTGCGGCTTCCATCCTCTGGCATGACTCGACGCGCGCCAAGGATGCTGCCACGAACATGAAGATCACCGCCCAGGACCTGCTGGCGCTCAAGGTGATCGACGGCATCATCGAAGAGCCGGTTGGCGGTGCGCATCGGGCACGTGAGGCCGTCATCGAAGCCACCGGAGCGACGATCGAGAAGGGCTTCGCCGATCTACAGGCGGCTGGCACCGACTATCGGGAGCACCGCCGCGACAAGTTCCTGGCCATCGGCCGCACACTCTAGGCACTTCTGCTCTCATGGCTTCTTGAAATGGAACTGCGCGCAAGACAGCTTGCGCGGGGTTGCGTCAGTTTGTATCAATTTGCCACAAAATCGCCGCTCAAATGCCCAATCTAGCCGGGAGCCAGCCAAACGGGGTGATCGGCCGGTAATCATTTCTCAAGCTTAACGGGTGTTTACTGGGCGTTGATGTGGGACCTGCGGATCGTCCGCGTGGGTACGAAGTCTAAGAGAAGTTCATGATACGTCGCCTTGCCAGTGCAGCTTTGATGGTGTCCGCGCTTGTGATCGCCGGCTGCAGCGGTTCTCTCGAAGATATCGCCCCCAAGGCTGAGCGTGAGCTTCCGCAGAAGATCCTGACGCAGATGAAGGCCAAGGGCATGCGCAAGGATGCCCCCATCATGATGCGCATCTTCAAGGAAGAAGGTGAGCTTGAGGTCTGGAAGCAAAAGACCAATGGCCGCTACGACCTGATCGCGAGCTACGACATCTGCAAATGGTCGGGCAAACTCGGTCCCAAATACACCGAGGGCGACCGCCAGGCCCCCGAAGGGTTCTATACGATCAGCCCGGCCCAGATGAACCCGAAGTCGCAGTATCACCTCGCCTTCAATATCGGCTTTCCGAATGCCTATGATCGCGCCAATGGCCGATCCGGCACGCATCTCATGGTGCATGGCGCCTGCTCATCGGCTGGCTGCTATTCCATGACCGACGAGCAGGTCGAGGAAATCTATGCTTTCGCCCGCGACGCCTTCCGCGGTGGCCAGCAGGCCTTTCAGCTTCAGGCATATCCCTTCCGCATGACTGCAGCCAACATGGCCCGGTACAAGAATGATCCGAACTACCCGTTCTGGACCATGCTCAAGGAAGGTTATGATTACTTCCATGTGACAAAGCAGCCGCCGAAAGTCGATGTTTGCGAGCGGCGCTATGTCTTCAACAAGGTCGCAGCCGACGGCGCACGGTTTGACCCGGTAGCAGCCTGTCCGCCGGCCTCTACCCCTCAGCCGCTCCTGACTGCCTATCAAAGCTACCAGAAGGCCTATCAGCTCGATTTTGCAAAGGCGACGAAGGCCAAGCGCAATCAGGAGACGAAGCCGTCGATCTATGGCGTCCAGGAAGCAGCTTTGGTGGCGGATTGGAGCCGCAAGCGCGCTCGTGGCGAGCGGGTATCAGCTGAGCCGCCGAGCCTTGCGCCTGCTCCAACAGGCGTTTCGGCTCCGGAAACCATGACTGCATATTCCAGTCCCGATACTGCTGCGGCAGATGTGCAGCCGCAATCGACCGGCTCCACCATTCCCGTATCTGCGCAAACCGGTGCAGCTCAGAACGAGCCGGCCGAGCCGCAGGCAGCTCAGGCACCCGAACAGCCGGCTGCATTGCCAGCGCCCAATCCGCGCCGCTTCGGTGCGACAGGCAATGACGTCGCGACGCCATCCGCCGCCCAGCGCGCGCGCGGCGCCATCGGCAATCTATTCGGCAGTCAATGACGACTGAAATCGACCTTTACGATCTGCGTGGACTGAATTGCCCGTTGCCTGTCCTGAAGACGCGAAAGCGCATGGCGGGCATGCGCACAGGTGCGCGGCTTTGGATCGAGACGACAGACCCGCTTGCCGTCATCGATATCCCTGCCTTCTGCCAGCAGGAAGGACACAGGCTCATCGAGAGTGCCGCTTTCGACGGCGGCCATCGTTTTCTCCTGGAGCGGGGTGAGCCCGTCAGGGATTGAAGCTGAAACCGGCAACAGACAGCGGGTTATCCTGAAGCGCGGTCCGATCGGGCCGATCCAGGACCGGTCGCCCGATGAAGCCGGAAAACGCGTCTTCGATGGTTGCTGCGTCCAGGCCCTCACCGATGATCACGAGCATGGTCCCGGGTTCTGCTGCATCCTGTCTGATCAGAAGCTGCGGTGTTTCCAATGTACGACCCACGGCCTGCAGTAGATAAGCGCCTTGCGGGGTTGCAACCGTTCCCTTCAGACGAAGGAGCCGGAAGTCCGGCCGCGAGATCAGCCAGTCACAGAAGCCGGTGATGACGGCAAGCTGAACCGGCTGCGGTTCACGCACGATGGTGGAGGTCGCAGTTCCGTGAGCGTGATGATGGGCTGCATCGGTTCGCGGCAGGCCTACGGTTTTACTGGCCGAACCCGTCAGAAGGCCTGCTAGTTCATTACCTGACGGGTCAGCGATGAGATCGGCTGCCGGGTTGAGTGCAGCAATACGCGCTGCCGCTCCGTGGCGGACGGTTTCATCCAGACGCTCCGCGCGGGTCAGAATGACGACATCGGCCAGTGCGATCTGTCGCTCTGCCTCCGGATAGTCGGCTAGTTGGGCTTCCGTCTCCGCCAGGTTCACCACGGTCACGATGCGCGCGGGCGCGAAATGGCGCGAAAGTTCGTCGTCGCGCAGCAGCGCTTCGGCGACCGGCGCCGGGTCTGCAAGACCGCTGGTCTCAATAATGACCCGGTCCGGCTTTTTATCGCGTGCTGCAAGATCGCGCAGCGCATCGACCATCCTGCCACGCACGGCGCAACACATGCAGCCGTCGGCGAGCTCCGTCACGTCGTCGGAGACGGCGGCAACGATCAGGTGATCAACCGAGACCTCACCGAACTCGTTTATGAGGACAGCGGCGTTCTCAAACTCCGCGTGCGACAGCGCGCGGTTGAGGAGGGTCGTCTTCCCGGCTCCCAGAAAACCGGTGAGGATGGTGACCGGGATCAATGTGTCAGCCACCCTGAGCGGCCTCGGCGGCTACCGGCTGCGCGGGCGGCGTGTAGTTGGGACGCGGGGTCGGCAGGGGCACATCGGCATATTTCGGTGCAGTTGAAGCAGGTCCCGAAGCACCGAACCTTACCTCCTGAAACACGGGTTCGCTGGCGCGGGCGCTGACGAATTGCGATGCGTTGATCAGCACGTTCTCGTCATCGCCGCGATCGATACGTGTCTTCACCACTTCCGGAGAGCACACGGTCGGGCGCAGATTGGTCGGCTCGGTGTCTTCGGGGCGCTGCGTGTACATGGCCACGGGCATGGCGGTCTGCTCGGTTTCGTTCGCAAAGCCCTTTTCCAGAAGTGTGGCGGCAAGAGCCGCGCGCTCCACCTGGCCCGGTGCGCCAAGCACGACCGCTGCCAGAGTGCGCTGGTTCCGTGTGGCGGTGGCAATGAGGTTGAAGCCGGATTCACAGACATAGCCGGTCTTCATGCCATCTGCTCCGGGGAAGCGGCCCAGGAGGTAGTTGTAATTCGGGTAGCGCTTTTCGCCAACGGTCAGGCCATCGATCCGGTAGAGCCAGTCATAGCGGGCAAACTCCGTGCGCAACGCCCGGGTGAGGATCGCCATGTCGCGGGCGGTGGTGTACTGCCCTGTCGCGAAAAGGCCGTGGGCATTCACGAAATTCGAGCCCGTCATGCCGAGCCGTTTCGCTTCCTCGTTCATCAAGGCTGCAAAGCCATAGGTCGAGCCGGCAAGGCTTTCGGCAATGGAGGTCGAAATGTCATTGGCGGACTTCACCATGATGATCTTCAGGGCTTCCTCGAAAGTGAGGACCGTGCCGGCGGGAAATCCGATCTTGCTTGGTGGTTCACGCGTCGCACTCTTAGAGATGACTACCGGTGAATCCATCCGGATATAGCCTTTTTCCACCGCCCGCAGAACCGTGTAGGCTGTCATCAGCTTGGTGAGCGAAGCCGGATACCAGCGTTTGGTGGCATCCTCTTCGGCAAGAATCCGACCGCTGGCAATGTCCATGAGAACATAGGGTTCCGCCTTGGCGGCGCCCAATGGGGCCGCTGTAACCAAAAGCAGCGTGGCAGCGATTGCTGCAAATATGTTTCGACTGAACCGCATGAAGCGCCCCTGAATCCTAGCGAATAATTTTGCCGCTCTTGCCTGCCCCGACATGTGGCAGATGTTCTGCTGCCAGCAGCCAGCCCGGCGACCTACTCATCGCCCGCTTGCTGGTCCAGCATATCGGCATTGTATCGCCGTTATCTAGAGCATATGACCTGATGATGGCAAAGCGGTGCCGCCGCGACGTTTTCGCCAGCCTTAACGCTCTGGCCAGGGATCAGGAACTTTCATGCCCATTCTAAACCGTGCAGCAGAACTTCAAGGCGAGGTTACAGCGTGGCGCCATCACCTGCATCAAAGGCCCGAAATCCTCTATGAGGTGCACGAGACTGCAGCCTTCGTTGCGGACAAGCTGCGCCAGTTCGGTTGCGACGAGGTGGTGACAGGTATCGGACGCACCGGCGTGGTCGGCATCATCAACGGTTCGAAGGGGGCAGGTCGCGTCATCGGGCTGAGGGCGGACATGGATGCCCTGCCTATGCGTGAGGAGAGCGGCAAGCCCTATTCCTCGCTCACCGAAGGGCGGATGCATGCCTGCGGACATGACGGGCACATGTCCATGCTTCTGGGTGCCGCGAAATATCTGTCGGAGACGCGGAACTTTGCAGGGCGCGTTGCTCTGATCTTCCAGCCGGCCGAAGAGGGTGGCGCTGGTGGTGCCGCAATGGTTCAGGACGGGATGATGGAGCGCTTCGGGATCGAGAAGGTCTATGGCATGCACAACCTGCCTGGCCTTCCTGTCGGCCAGTTCGCCATACGTCCCGGACCGATCATGGCGGCGACGGCGGAATTCGAGATCGTCGTGCGCGGGCGCGGTGGCCATGCTGCCATGCCCCACAAGAGCATCGATCCAGTCGTTGCCGCCGGCCATCTGGTCGTGGCGCTGCAAGGCATCGCATCACGCTCAGCCGATCCACTGGAATCGCTGGTGGTGTCAGTGACACAGATCCACGGCGGCGACGCGCACAATATCATTCCCGACCAGGTGGTACTCCGCGGTACGGTTCGCACGCTGCGCAAGGAGATGGCAGGACTTGCCGAACAGCGCATGCGCGAAATCTCTGCCGGTATCGCCGCGGCGCATCGCGCGCAGATCTCGGTCGACTATGACAACAACTACCCCGTTACCTTCAACGTCCCCGATGAAGCCAGGTTCGCGCAGGCGATAGCCGGTGACATCGCGGGTGCTGAGCGGGTTGACGGCGACGTTGCACCGCTCATGGGAGGAGAAGACTTTTCCTACATGCTCGAAGCCCGCCCCGGCGCCTTCATCTTCATCGGCAATGGCGACAGCGCCTATCTGCACAATTCACGTTACGACTTCTGCGACGAAGCCATTCCGTTCGGCATCAGCTATTGGGCGCGTCTTGTGGAGACGGCACTGGCACCCGCCTGACGGCAGTCTTGGCGAAGCAGGAAAGACGCGTTATGACGTCACCCATGCGGTCCCGTAGCTCAGCAGGATAGAGCATCAGATTCCTAATCTGAGGGTCACAGGTTCGAATCCTGTCGGGATCGCCATAAACGTTTTTTTATTGCAAACGTTCGACACCATTTGCAGTATGGCGAGTAGCTTCGATAATAGTAGGAAACGAAGCAGTCGCACTAATCGGATTGGCTTCTATAGTGCTGCACGGTGTCTTCCCAGGTGTGAAGAGCAGCTTCCATCATTTCCAAAGCACCCTGCTCATCGCCCATAAGCCACTGCTTTGTTGGCTGCATAATCAATCGCAAGGCTTGACGACGGCTCAAGTTGCCACGTTCGACCTCCGCTAGCACACTCATTAGATGCCCTTCTAAAGTGGCAAAGTTCAACGTCTTATCGCTTGTTGTCATTTAGTTTCTCTCCAGAAGCGCAAGAGTAAAGTGTAGGAAACTGTCATCGTTTTTTTGGTTGTAATGCGTGGTTCTGTCAACAACGGGTTGAGGTCTCCCGTCGAATAAGTTGAACACGATTTTCCCAAGTTCGATCGCACGAATCCGCGTGCATTTCATCAGCGGATGTACTATGCGAGCGCACCCTTTGTTGTTGGCGTAACGACCATGCTTCGGCTTCGCGCTGCTTTTGGCTTTCGGGCCGCGATTTCTTCACTTGCGACGGAATACGGGAACCGGGAGTCATCTCCCGCGTTCACGATGACAGCTGTCCGCGACCATTTGCCGGCGTTCTTCCGAGCGAATGGTGTCATCATTTTCTATAACAACCTGTCGCTTTATTTGAGGCCTTTCGCCTCAACCTGATCACGTTTAGTGCGTTGAACCAGCTCGACATTCCATTCGGGATGACAGAGGGGCCAATAGCGCGTTCCGCGCGAATACTCATGAGTACATATCCGGATATGAATCGACGTTCTCTGCTTTTGAACGGCTGCGCGGCAGTGCTGGCCAGCCATACTGTCTTCGCGGCGTCCAGCGCATCGGCGCAGAGTGCGCCGGAGCCTGTTGGCGCGTCGGAGGCACCAGCCGGCAACCCGTTCTCTTTCGACCGGCTGACGGCCATGATGAAGGAGCGGGCAGCCAAGGCATATGAAGCCGCAGAAGCGACCCTTCCTGACGCGATTGCCGAGCTGAACTACGACCAGCATCGGGCCATCCGCTTCCGGCCGGATGAGGCAGTTTGGGCCGGCGAAGCTCCCTTCGAACTCCAGGCATTTCACCCCGGCTGGCTCTTCAAGGAGCCGGTGAAGATCCATGTCGTCGAAGATGGGGTGGAAGAGGTGCTTGGCTTCGACAGCCATCACTTTGAATACAACAAGCCACTCGAGGCGAGCGACTTCGAGGGGCTGAAGCTGCCGGGTGTTGCGGGTTTCCGCCTGCACTACCCGCTCAATTCGCCGGATGTGATGGATGAGCTTGTCGCCTTTCTCGGCGCCAGCTATTTCCGCGGACTTGGACGCGGCAATTTCTACGGCCTTTCCGCGCGTGGACTTGCGGTGAACACGGCCACTTCGGAAGGGGAAGAGTTCCCGCGGTTCAGCGAGTTCTGGATCGAGAAGCCCAAGCGCCAGAGCAAGTCCGTGACGGTGTATGCCGCACTCGACAGCCAGAGCGTTACCGGCGCCTACCGGTTCGTCATCACGCCGGGTGCACGCACGCAGATGGACGTGACCGCACGCCTGTTCATCCGAGAGGACATCAAGCGGCTGGGCATTGCGCCCATGACTTCAATGTTCCTCTTCGCGGAGAACAATGACAGTTCGTTCGATGATTTCCGTCCGCAGGTCCATGACAGCGACGGGCTGAAGATCGTTCGTGCCAGCGGCGAGGAGCTTTGGCGGAACCTGAACAATCCGCGCAAGCTTGCGACCTCGTTCTTCTCTGAAACCAGTCCGAAGGCATTCGGCCTCTACCAGCGCGACCGCAATTTCCAGAACTATCAGGATGCCGGTGCCGGTTACGAGCGTCGTCCCTCGCTGCTGGTGGAGCCTGAGGGTGACTGGGGCAAGGGCTGGATCAATCTGGTCGAGATCCCGACCGATCTCGAGGTGAATGACAATATCGTCGCCTTCTGGGTGCCGGAGGGCGAGGTGAAGGCCGGACAGGAACTGGAATTTGCCTATCGCCTTTCATGGGGCGATCTGCCGGAGCCAGGGAAGAAGCTTGGCCGTGTCGTTGCGCTTCGCACCGGTGAGGGCGGCGTGTCCGGGGTCAAGAACGAAGAAGGTTTGCGAAAATTCGTGATCGACTTCGATGGGGAGGTTCTGCGGAACCTTTCGTCGGATGATGAGGTTCTAGCGCAGATATCGGTCAGCAACGCCGAGATCACCCATAGCGGTGTGTCGCGCGTTGAAGCAAATGGCGTCTGGCGCCTCGTGATTGATCTTCTGCCGGAAGGCGACAAGCCCGTCGAGATGAAAGCGCATCTGGCCATCGAAGATGAGGCCGTGACTGAAACCTGGCTGTATCAGTGGAGAAATGGTGATGACCGCAGATCGTAAGACCCGTGGCGACCACGCCTTGGACCTTCCCGTTGCGCCCCTGGCCATGCCCGAGCAGGTGCTGGTGCGCCAGCGTCGGCGCAGCATTTTCTCTCACCCGCGTCTTGCCTGGCTTGCCTGGCGCTGACGCAAATAAAGCCCGGTGAAGAACCGGGCAGATTGACAAGATGACCCCAATTCGCCGCACTATCTCGCTTCTTTTCGCGCTGGTGACATCCGTTGCGGCCAGTCTTCTGGCGGGTGACTATTATTTTGCCGACGGCGTTCAGTGGATCGACCTGCTGCGCATCGGTTTGCTCGCGCTAAGCACTGCCTGGCTCGCATGGGGCGCTTCGATCGCCTTCAACGGGCTTTCGGCAAATCCCCGGACCGACATCCCCTCCAGTCTGCCACGCGAGCATGTGCGCACGGCAATCCTTGTGCCGGTCTACAACGAAGATCCGGTGAAAACCTTCAGCCATGTCGCTGCGATGGCGAAAAGCCTGCAGAAGCTCGGTGCACTCGGAGGCTTCGATTTCGCAGTTCTGTCCGACACGCGCGACGACACGATCGCCAATCAGGAGCGCTTCTGGTTGGAGCGTCTCCGGGGTGAAGTGCCGCAGGCGAAGATCTTCTACCGGCGCCGCGAGAGCAATCCGGGCAAGAAGGCTGGCAATATCGCCGACTTCATCACCCGGTCCGGCGCGCTTTACGAGTATCTTGTGATCCTTGATGCCGACAGCCTCATGGAAGGGGCCACGCTGGTCGAGATGGTGCGGCGCATGGAGGCGGAGCCGCAGCTGGGACTGCTGCAAACACTGCCGAAAATCATGCATTCACGCTCATTCTTCGGGCGCGCAATCGAATTCTCCGCTTCCTATTATTCTCCCGTCTATGCGCGCGGTCTTTCCGTGCTGCAGGGGGACGAGGGGCCGTTCTGGGGCCATAATGCCATCACCCGGACGCGTGCCTTTGCGCAGAGTTGCGGATTGCCGGAATTGCCCGGCAAGCCCCCCTTTGGCGGGCACATACTCAGCCATGATTACGTCGAGGCAGCGCTCCTTGCACGCAGCGGCTGGAAGGTGCGGGTGGATCCGGATCTTTCCGGCTCCTTCGAAGAAGGCCCGGACAATGTTATGGATTTCGCCAAGCGCGATCGCAGGTGGTGCCAGGGAAACCTGCAGCACGGACGCCTTGTTGCTGCTCCGGGCCTCAAATGGTGGAGCCGTTTCGTCTTCCTGCAGGGCATCATGGCCTATGTGGCGGCACCGCTTTGGGCGCTCTTTCTCGCAGCAAGCATCGTGGCGCCCGCGCTATCCGTCGTGCCGGACTACTTCCCCGAACCCGGTCATCTTCCGGTCTTCCCTCATGTGGAGCAGGCGGTCGCGATTGCGCTCCTGACCGGCGTCTTTGGTCTCCTGATCGGTCCGAAACTGATGGTTGTCCTTGATGGCGTGGCCACGCGCAGAAACCACGAATTCGGTGGCAGTCTGCGCACGGCATTGAGTGTGGCGGTGGAAATCGTCTGCACAAGCCTGCTCGCGCCCGTCATGATGCTGTTCCAGACGCGCGCCGTTCTGCAGGTTCTGTCGGGAGCCGACGGCGGCTGGCCTTCGGCTGATCGCGAGGCTGGGCGCGTGAGCCTTCAGGAAGCCTGGACGGGAAGCTGGTGGATTGTCGTGATCGGTCTGATGACCATTGGCGCGACCTATCGCCTTGCGCCCGATTACCTCATCTGGGTGCTGCTCGTTGCAGGGCCGCAGGTTTTCGCTCCGCTGCTGATTGCCGCCACGTCTCACGCGCCTGCCGGCTGGATGAACAGGATCGGCCTTTTCGAGCCCTCGCGCGAGCGGGTGCAGGCCGGCGTGATACATGATCAGGAACAGGTTTTGAGCCGCTGGCGCAACATGAGTGACGTTGCGTCGACCAAGGCGCCATCGCCACTAGGTGTGGCCATATCCGCCGAGAAGGCCATACGCGAGAGGAGCGGGGCATGAGTGGTCCCATCATAGCCGGCAGCGGCGGCCGTGATTTGCGCCTCGACGTGTTTCGTGGTCTGGCCCTGATCACGATCTTCATCAACCACGTGCCGGGTAATTTTTACGAGCACTTTACCTCGCGCAATTTCGGGTTTTCCGATGCCGCGGAAGGGTTCGTGCTGATGTCGGGGATTGCGGTCGGGCTTGCCTATTCCCGGGGCTTCATGCGCGGTGCCATCGGTGACGGGGTGCTGCGAGTGTGGCGGCGGGCGGGAACGCTCTATGTGACGCATCTCGTGACATCCGTCATCGCCATCGGGATCATTGCTGCCGGTTTCCTGTTCCTCGATGCGCATGAGATGGTCAAGCGCGTGAACTTCACGCGGCTTCTGGACCAGCCTCTGGAAGCCATGATCGGGCTGCCGACACTCGGCCACCAGATCGGCTATTTCAACATATTGCCACTCTATTTCGTGCTGCTCATCCTGTCGCCGATCTACATCATGGTTGGGTTGAGGAGCCGACTGGCCATGATCGGCATGGCTGTCGTCATCTGGCTTGCTGCCGGACATTTCCGGTTGAACCTCCCGAACTATCCCAATCCCGGCGGCTGGTTCTTCAATCCGTTTTCCTGGCAGCTCGTTTATGCCTTCGGCATTGCAGGCGGGCTGGGGATGATCAAGGGTGAGGCATTCGTGCCCTACCGGCGCTGGCTCTTCTGGCTGGCCGCGGGCTTTCTCGCCTTCTCGCTTGTCTGGATGAAGTTGCGCATGGGGGGGCTGCCGGGGCGGTCGTTCCTGCCTTACTACGTTGCGGGCTTCGACAAGACCTATGAGTCGCTGCCCCGACTGCTGCATGTGCTGGCCTTGGCCTATGTCGTGACAAACCTGCCGACAGTGACACGGCTGATGTCCTCGTCCATGTTCCAACCTGTCGCATTGATGGGGCAGAACGGACTTGCGGTCTTCGCGACGGGATCGGTGCTTGCAATGGGACTGCAGGTCGTCCGGGTCGGGATGGAGACGAACATCGCACAGGATGGTGCGCTGCTACTGGCCGGGCTGCTTGTGCAGTATCTTGTCGCGGCGGGTTTGTCGGCGATCTCCGACAAGGGTAAGAAGCGGCGTGATGCCGCTTCGCATGCGGCATTGCGCGATGCGAAGGAGCCGGGCAAGCAGCCGCTCGCTCCGGCCTGATCGGCTAAAACCAGTCCGGCAGCGAATCGAGAGCGATCAGATCATCATAGGTGAGACGCGGCCGGATCACGTGGAAACGGTCGCCCTTCACCAGCACCTCTGGCACGAGCAGGCGCGAATTATATGTGCCTGATTGCACGGCTCCGTAGGCCCCAGCCGAGCCGACAGCCACGAGGTCACCTGCCTTCAGCGCCGGCAGATCGCGATCCTGAGCAAGAAAATCGCCGGTTTCGCAGACGGGGCCGACAATGTCGGCCTTCAGCCGCTTGCCGCCTGCCGCCGCTTCGCGGACAGGGCGAATGCCGTGATAGGCCTCATAGAGCGTCGGACGTATGAGGTCATTCATCGCAGCGTCCACGATGACGAAGTTCTTCCCGTCGCCGTGCTTCACATAGATGACTTCGCTGACCAGAATGCCTGCATTGGCCGCAATGAGACGGCCCGGCTCGAAGATGACCTTCAGTCCGAGACGTCGCATGTGGCGATGCACGACTTCCGCATAGGCTGCGGGCAGGGGCGGAGGCTGATTGTCCTCATGATAGGGCACGCCCAGACCGCCACCCAGATCGACATGCTCGATCTCGTGGCCGTCCTGACGCAAGGTTTCGGTGAGTTCGGTCAGCAGCGCAAAGGCATCATCGAAAGGCTGCAGCTCGGTGATCTGGCTGCCGATATGCATGTCGATGCCGGTTACCTTCAGGCCGGGCAGTTCGGCGGCACGCGCATAGGCCGCACGAGCATCCTTCCATGGAATGCCGAACTTGTTTTCCGACTTGCCGGTCGAGATCTTCTTGTGGGTCTTCGCATCGACGTCAGGATTGATGCGCAGCGAAACCGGCGCCTCTTTTCCCAGCGCAACCGCACGGGTCGACAGAACCTCCAGTTCAGGCAGCGATTCGACATTGAAGCAGAGGATGCCTGCTTCCAATGCGAAGTCGATCTCGCGGATGGTCTTGCCGACGCCTGAAAACAGGATCTTCTCAGCCGGTATGCCTGCCTTCAGCGCACGGCGCAGTTCGCCTTCGGAGACGACGTCGGCGCCTGAACCGAGGGCGGCCAGCGTCTTGAGAACGGCCTGGTTTGAATTTGCCTTCATCGCGTAGCAGACGAGCGAGTCCAGTCCGGCAAGCGCGTCCTTGAAGACGGTGTAGTGTCGCGTCAGGGTAGCCGTGGAGTAGCAGTAGAACGGAGTGCCGACAGCCTCAGCAATCTGCGGTACGGAAACGTCTTCGGCATGGAGGATGCCGTCACGATACTCGAAATGGTTCACTGGACTTTGGCTTTCAGATCAGGCTGTCGAGTATGAAGGGGCGGTCTTCGACCGGCTTGGCCGGTTCTGCTGGCACCGGCTCGTCATTTCGCTCTGCTTCCTTGCGCGCTTCCACAGCGGCTTCATAGGGCGTGTCAAGCGGTGCCTTGCGACCGCATGCGCTGAAAGCGGAGGCCACAAGAAAAGCGAGAAGCAGGGCAGAGGCGCGAGCCAGCATGGATGGTGATCCCTTCAGATGCGTGTGGTGTTCATAGCACCGGTGAGTGCGGGCGCAAAGTCGCGCCCTTTGCTCAAACGTCCCGAGACAGGCGGTCTTTCCAGTAGGCGACCTGTTCGCGCACGCGTTCGGGGGCGGTGCCACCAAAGGAGGTGCGGCTTGCGACCGATTTCTCAACCGTCAGCACCGAATAGACATCGTCGGTAATGGCTGGGTTGATTTCCTTCAGGTCATCAAGCGGAAGATCGCCAAGCTGCGCCTTGCGCTCCTCCGCCAGGGCGACGGCACGTCCGGTGACGTGATGCGCTTCGCGGAAGGGCAGGCCCGCTTCACGGACCAGCCAGTCGGCCAGGTCGGTCGCGGTGGAGTAGCCGCTGCCTGCCGCTGCAGCCATAGCGTCGGCATTCACCTGCAGATCGCCGATCATGCCGGTCATTGCCGCAAGCATGAGGTCCAGCGTTTCAGCTGCGTCGAACACGCTTTCCTTGTCTTCCTGCATGTCCTTGGAATAGGCGAGCGGCAGGCCTTTCATGACCGTCAACAGCCCGATCAGATTGCCGTTGATGCGGCCCGTCTTCGCGCGGATCAACTCGGCAGCGTCCGGGTTCTTCTTTTGCGGCATGATGGAAGAGCCGGTGGAGAAGGAGTCCGACAGGCGGATAAAGCCGAATTGCGGTGTGGACCAGATGACGATTTCTTCCGCCAGGCGCGACAGATGCATGCCGCAGATCGACGCCACCGACATGAATTCCAGCGCGAAATCACGGTCCGACACGGTGTCAATCGAGTTTCGGGTTGGCTCGCGGAAACCGAGCGCTTCTGCCGTCATGTGGCGGTCGATGGGGAAACCCGTTCCTGCGAGTGCGGCGGTGCCGAGCGGGCATTCGTCGATGCGCTCAAGTGCATCGCGCACGCGGCTGCGGTCGCGGCCGAACATCTCGACATAAGCCATCAGATGATGGCCGAAGGTGACGGGCTGGGCGGTCTGAAGATGCGTGAAGCCGGGCATGACGGTGTCGGCGTGTTCTTCCGCACGCTTCAGGAACGCGCTCAGCAGGCCGGTGAGAGCCTCTTCCACGCGCTGCAGTTCTTCCTTCACCCAAAGGCGGAAATCGGTGGCCACCTGGTCGTTGCGCGAGCGCGCGGTATGGAGGCGACCGGCCGCCGGGCCAATCAGTTCGGCAAGGCGCGCTTCGACATTCATGTGGATGTCTTCCAGGCGCGTGGAGAACTCGAAGGTTCCGTCCTCGATCTCGGCGAGAATCGTGTTCAAGCCTTCGTGAATTTGTTTGACGTCCTCAGCCGAAATGATGCCCGCTTTGGCAAGCATGGCTGAATGAGCGATGCTGCCACGGATGTCCTGTGCGTAGAGCTTCTTGTCGAATGAGATGGATGCGTTGATCGCTTCCATGACCGCATCCGGCCCTGAGGCAAAACGCCCTCCCCACATGCGGTTGCTGCTTTTGTCTTGCGTCATCATGATAGCCGGATGTTTGGAGTTGAATGAATATGTCGAACACGAAACTGAACTTGCCGGCCATTCGCCTCGTCGTACTCGCCGCACTCGCAGGCGTCGTGGCCGGGATCATCGCCGTATACGTGATGGGTGAGGCCAATGGCAACCAGTCAGCAGCCAATGGCACAGGTCCAGTCTGTGCCGCAAAGGCTCCGCGAGCTGCGGGGCTCAAAGAATATGCGGTCGGAGATGTCGCGGCGATGCTGCCCTCGGACACTCCGCAATCGGTTCGCGATCTGACATTCGAGGGCCCTGCCGGGAAGCAGACTTCGATTGCCGACATGTCGGGAAAGGTGCTTCTGGTCAATCTCTGGGCAACGTGGTGCGCACCCTGCCGCGAGGAAATGCCGGCACTTGACGTGTTGCAGAAGGACATGGGGTCGGATCAGTTCGAGGTTGTCGCCATCAGCGTTGATCGCGGCGATATCGACAAGCCCAAGAACTTTCTGGACGAAATCGGCATCGAGGCGCTGAATTTCTATCGGGACAATTCCATGGGTGTGTTCAATGATCTCAAGCGCAAGGGCATCGGTCTCGGGCTGCCTGTCACCGTTCTCGTGGACGAGGATGGCTGTGCCATTGCTCAGATGAACGGCCCTGCGGAATGGGCGAGCGAAGACGCAAAGGCGCTTATCCGCCACGCACTCCAGCCACCAGAATGAGGGCTACGTCTCTTTGATCACTTTCTGGTGGTGGAAGTAGGGGAACCCGTCGCAACCGGCGCCATTGTGTAATAGGCTACCACCGGGGTAGACGCAGAAAGGCAGTCTTCTATGGGATTCCACAGCTTCCGTCGTGATCGGCTTACCAAAACAATCTATGGGTGGGCCTCCTCGATCATGCCGCCAATCTCGCAGACCGAGCGAGAAGCGATCGATGCGGGCACGGTCTGGTGGGACGGCGCGCTTTTTACGGGCAACCCCGATTGGGATGAATTCCTTTCCATGCCGCCGGCGAAGCTGTCGCCGGAAGAGCAGGCTTTCATGGACGGGCCGGTGCGCGAACTTTGCGCCATGGTCGATGACTGGAAGCTGAACTGGCACGACCGCGACCTGCCGCCGGAAGTGTGGGATTTCATGCGCAAGAACAAGTTCTTCGGCATGATCATTCCGAAGGAATTTGGCGGGCTTGGCTTCTCCAACACTGCCCATTCGGAAGTCGTGCGCACGCTCTCTTCCACCAGCGTCGTTGCTGGCGTCACGGTTATGGTGCCGAACTCGCTTGGTCCCGGCGAACTCCTGATGCATTTCGGCACGGATGAGCAGCGCCAATATTGGCTGCCGCGCCTTGCCGACGGCCGGGAAATTCCCTGCTTTGGCCTGACATCGCCTGCCGCAGGTTCCGATGCTGCAGCCATGACGGATACGGGTGTTGTCGAATATGGCACCTTCGAGGGCAAGGAAGTGCTAGGCATTCGCCTCAACTTCCACAAGCGCTACATCACTCTCGGGCCTGTCGCGACCGTGATGGGACTGGCGTTCCAGATGCATGATCCGGAGAATCATCTCGGTCGGGGAGAGGATCTCGGTATTACGGTTGCGCTGTTGCCGACGGACACGCCCGGCGTCAGCCACGGAGAGCGGCATATTCCGCAGTTCACCTTTTTCCAGAACGGTCCGCTTTACGGCAAGGACGTCTTTGTGCCGCTCGACCGCATCCTGGGCGGTGAGAAGCAGATCGGTCAGGGCTGGACCATGCTCATGACTGCGCTTGCAGCCGGACGCAGCATCTCCCTTCCGTCCCAGTCGGCGGCGTCCGCAGCCGTGTGTGCGCGGGCCACGGGTGCCTATGCCCGTGTGCGTACCCAGTTCAACATGCCGATCGGTATGTTCGAGGGCATTCAGGGCCCACTCGCCGAGATTGCGGCCAATGCGTATCTGATCGATGCTGCACGACGGGCCACCCTGGCCGCGCTCGACCAGGGCCACAAGCCGTCGGTCATCTCGGCAATCATGAAATATCACGCCACCGAGCGCATGCGCCGTTCGATCGAGCACGCGATGGACATTCATGGCGGCAAGGCGATCATCGACGGGCCGCGCAACTATCTCGGTTCGGCCTATCGGTCCGTGCCCATCGGGATCACAGTCGAGGGTGCGAACATCCTGACACGCAATCTGATGATCTTCGGTCAGGGTGCGATACGTTCCCACCCCTATATGCTCGAAGAACTTCTGGCCCTGTCTGATAAAGACAAGAAGGGCGGTCTCGACAAGTTCGACAAGGCCTTCTGGAAGCATGTGGGACATGCGCTGAAAACCGCCGGACGTGCATTCATTCGCGGCTGGAGCGGTGGCCATATCGGGCCTGCACCCTCAAAGGGAGCCATGAGCCGCCACTGGAAGCGCCTGTCGCGCTATTCGGCAGCTTTCGCGCTCCTCTCGGACCTGTCACTTCTCACGCTTGGCGGGTCCCTGAAGCGCAAGGAGCTTCTTTCAGCACGTCTGGGCGACATTCTGTCGGAGCTTTATCTGCTTGCCTGTGTCCTGAAGCGGTTCGAGGATGAAGGGCGACCGGATGAGGATCGTCCGCTTGTCGACTTCATCATGGAGCAGGGCGAGGGGCGTATTGGCAAAGCCTTCAGGGGTGTTCTGGACAATCTTCCCGCGCGCTGGGCAGCCATTCTGGTACGCATCATCGCTTTCCCCGGGGGTGTTCCCGATCCGGTTGCATCCGACCGTTTGACAATCCAGGTCGCCAACATGCTGATGAAGCCTGGTGCGCAGCGAGAGAGGCTGACGCCCGATCTCTACCTTGGCGAGGGCCATGCGGAGCATCCGCTGAAGGATCTGGAAGAGGCATTCAGGCTGGTCACGGAAGTTGCGCCGCTGGAGAAGAAGATGCGCGAAGCGAAAATCAGCGACGTTGCCCGTGCACGCGAAGCCGGGGTGCTTTCGGCCGGAGAGGCTTATCGTGTTCTTACGGCGCGCCAGACGGTGGAGCGCGTAGTGGCGGTTGATTCATTTCCCATGGAAGAGGTTTCGCCTCTGGCGGCCCAGCATCAGAAAAAGACGCCGGCAAAGAAACCTGCGCGCCGGGCTCCGCCGCGGAAAAAGTCAGTTTCGGAAGCTGCCGAGTAGCGCCCATTCCGCCATATACGGATTGTTCAGATTCAGCATCTAGTCTGAACGATCATTTGGGGGAATGAGTATGAGGTTGATCGCAACGCTGCGTGGTATGTCCTCGCGGGGACGAAAAAAGCTGTTCCTCTGGACGACTTTGGGACCCCTGAGCTGCATCATTCCCGCGACGGCAATCAATCTGGGCCTTTTCGCCGGTTTTGGCGAGCAGACGCTTTGGCGTGCGGTGATCTCAGCGGTCATCAATCCGATAATCCTCGCAGGCCCGCTTTTTTTCTATCTCAGCCTCAAGCTGCGGGAACTGGCGGTAGCCAATCACAAGCTCAAGGAAGCTGCGGCAACCGACTTCCTGACAGGCTGCCTCAACCGTGGCTCATTCTCTGCCCAGGTTGAAAACCACCTGAACAAAAAGAGCGATGAAGATCAGCCGCGTGGCGCACTACTCGTCATCGACGCGGACCATTTCAAGAAGATCAACGACACGTTTGGCCATCATGAAGGCGATGTGGCGCTGAAGAGCATTGCCACGGCCATCCGCTCGACCGTACGCCGTGACGATCTCGTGGGACGGTTGGGGGGCGAGGAATTCGGCGTTTTCCTGCCCAACGCAAATGAGGAAGTTGCGCGGATTGTTGCAGAGCGCATCCGCTCCGCCATCTGCAACCTGAGCTTCATGCCAAAAGGTCAGCCTTGCCCGCTGACGGTTAGCGTGGGTTGCGCCACATTTGCCCGGCAGGTCGATTTCTCCGAGCTGTTCCGGCTCGCCGACGAGCGGCTTTACAAGGCAAAGGAAGCCGGTCGCAACCGGGTGCAATATGCCCTGATCAATCAGGCGGCACCGGCAGGAGTGATATCACTGCACTAGGCTGCCAATGCGGCGCCTGCGCGACCCCTATCGCGTGGGAACTGGATGCTCGCCGCGATAATCGTAGAATCCACGACCGGCCTTGCGGCCCAACCATCCGGCCTCGACATATTTCACCAGCAGCGGGCAGGGGCGGTATTTCGAATCCGCCAGACCTTCATAGAGCACCTGCATGATTGACAGGCAGGTATCCAGACCGATGAAATCTGCAAGCTGCAATGGACCCATAGGGTGGTTCGCACCAAGCTTCATGGCCGTGTCGATGGCCTCGACCGTGCCAACGCCTTCGTAAAGCGTGTAGATCGCCTCATTGATCATCGGCAGCAGGATGCGGTTGACGATGAAGGCGGGGAAATCCTCGGCAACGGTGATGGTTTTGTCGAGACGTTCCACGAAGTCGCGGGCAGTCTCGAAAGTGGTGTCTTCCGTTGCAATGCCGCGCACCAGCTCTACCAGCTTCATCACCGGCACCGGGTTCATGAAATGGATGCCGATGAAGCGCTCCGGTCGATCCGTCTGTGCAGCAAGGCGCGTGATGGAGATGGATGAGGTGTTGGAAGCGACCAGGGCCTCCGGGTTCAGAACCGGGCAAAGCTGCGCGAAGATCTTGCGCTTGATGGTCTCGTCTTCGGTGGCAGCCTCGATGACCAGGTCCGCATCGGCGAGATCTTCCATCTTGTGTGCAGGATTGATGCGCTTGAGAGCGTCCTGACGATCCTCGTCCTTCAGCTTGCCGGAAGATACCTGCCGGGCCATGTTGCCGCTGATGGTGGCGATCCCAGCCTCGATGCGCTCAGCTGAGAGATCATACAGCTTTACCTTGAAGCCGGATGCTGCGCAGACATGGGCAATACCGCTGCCCATCTGCCCCGCTCCGATCACGCCAACAGTTTCGATCCTCGCCGTCATCTTCGTGAACCCCATCCTGGCCATTGCCGGTATTGTTGCAGCGCAAACTAAAATGGCGGGATAGTTCCGTCTACCCCGCCATTATCATCAATTCAGAAGTCGCAGATTACAGCGACTTTTCAAGCTCCGGAAGAGCCTCGAAGAGGTCTGCCACGAGACCGTAATCGGCGACCTGGAAGATCGGAGCTTCCTCGTCCTTGTTGATGGCAACGATCACCTTGGAGTCCTTCATGCCAGCCAGATGCTGGATGGCACCGGATATGCCGCAGGCAATGTAAAGATCAGGCGCGACCACCTTGCCGGTCTGACCGACCTGCCAGTCATTGGGCGCGTAGCCTGCGTCGACGGCTGCGCGGCTGGCGCCGACTGCAGCACCGAGCTTGTCGGCCACCGGCAGGATGACTTCCTCGAACTTCTCGGCGGAACCCAAGGCGCGGCCGCCGGAGATGATGACCTTCGCAGAGGTCAGCTCCGGACGATCGCTTTCCTCGATGCGATTTTCGACGAAGCTGGAGACAGCCGGATCGGCTGCTGCATCGACCTTCTCAACCGTTGCGGAGCCGCCTTCGCCTGCAGCGGAGAAGGAAGAGGTGCGCACGGTGATGACACGCTTGGCGTCGGTCGATTCAACCGTCTGCACGGCGTTGCCGGCATAGATCGGACGCTTGAAGGTCTTTTCGTCCACGACTTCCATGATGTCGGAAATCTGCATCACGTCGAGAAGTGCTGCCACGCGCGGCATGACATTCTTGCCGGTGGTGGTAGCCGGAGCGACAAATGCGTCATAGCCGTCGGCGAGGCCAAGAATGGTCGCTGCCAGCGGCTCTGCCAGACGCTCTGCAAGAGCGTCACTATCGGCGAGAAGAACCTTGCGAACGCCTTCAAGCTTGGCGGCAGCGTCGGCTGCAGCGGAAGCATCTTTGCCGGCCACCAGAATGTCGATGTCTGAGCCGATCTTGGCAGCAGCGGCAAGCGCCTTTGCCGTCTGGTCGGAAAGCGACTGGTTGTCGTGTTCGGCGATGAGAAGAATTGCCATGTTTCAGTATCCTTTCTGACCGCTGATCAAAGCACGCCGGCTTCGTTCTTGAGCTTGTCGACCAGTTCGGCGACGGAGCCCACCTTCACGCCTGCCTTGCGGCCGGCCGGTTCCTCGGTCTTGAGCACCTTGAGGCGCGCCTTGACCTCGACGCCGAAATCGCCCGGGGTCTTTTCGTCGAGCGGCTTCTTCTTCGCCTTCATGATGTTGGGCAGCGAGGCGTAGCGCGGCTGATTGAGACGCAGATCCGTGGTGACGATTGCGGGAAGCTTCAGGTCCACGACCTGCAGACCGCCATCGACTTCGCGGGTGACCTTCACCGAACCTTCGCCAATCTCCACTTCCGAGGCGAAGGTGCCCTGCGACCAGCCGAGAAGTGCTGCGAGCATCTGACCCGTCTGGTTGGAGTCATCGTCGATTGCTTGCTTGCCGAGGATCACCATTTCCGGCTTTTCCTCATCGGCAACGCCCTTGAGGATCTTGGCGACATCCAGCGGCTCGACGGTCTCGTCGGTCTGGACGAGGATGGCGCGGTCCGCACCCATTGCAAGGGCGGTGCGCAGTGTTTCCTGAGCCTGCTTGGGTCCGATGGATACGGCCACGATCTCGGTGACCTTGCCGGCCTCTTTCATGCGGATCGCTTCTTCGACAGCGATTTCGCAGAAGGGGTTCATGGCCATTTTCACATTGGCCAGTTCGACGCCGGAGCCGTCTGCCTTAACGCGCGGCTTCACATTCGCGTCTATGACCCGCTTTACCGGAACAAGGACTTTCATGCGCATTCACCTTTCTGACGAATTTCAGGTCGCTGAGACAGGTTTGCGGGCCTGCCATCGCACTCGTTTAGCGGATTTCGAAGGAGGGGAAACCGGGGCATCTCCCTCCCGCGGATAGCCGCAGATGCCGTAAGTCGGCGGGAACCTAGAGAGCATTGACGCGCACGTCAATACAGGACGAAGCGCACAAGCGTTCCTAATCGATTAGCGCCCCCAGGGCCGCGGTGCATGGGGCTCCACTTCCTGTGGGGCAATCTCGTTTTCCAGCTTTGCCGCGTCTGGCGTCTGGATGCGCTTGTCGAGCAGGGGCACGGTCTTCCGGCGCAGTATGACCACCAGAACCGCGCCCGCCAATATGCCGCCGATATGGGCTGCCCAGGAGACCTGATTCTCACGGTCGAGGCCGAACATGGCGAATTGATAGAGGATCCAGAGAGCCAGCGCCGTCCAGGCAGGCACCCTCAGCGGAATGCGCGAAAAGGCCAGAACCCAAAGCTTCACGCGCGGATGCAGCACCAGATAGGCGGCCACGATGCCGGCGACAGCGCCCGATGCGCCGATCAGTGGAGACTGGGATTCCGGCACGACTATGCCGTGGAAGGCAGCGCCGGCGATTGCGCAGGCAAGGTAGAAGACGAGAAAACGGGCATGCCCCAGCGCATCCTCGATATTGTCGCCAAAGACCCAGAGGAACAGCATGTTGCCGCCCAGATGCAGAAGGTCTGCGTGCAAAAAGGCGTAGGTGACATAGGTGAGGGGGGCGGGCACGAGCTCCAACTCGGGCGACAGATAGGCAATGTCATAGGCGACAGAGGGAATATAGCCGAGGCCGATGACTGTTGCCTGGGCGAAATCCGCGCCGCCAAGCGAGGTGGCGAGCCAGGCGAAAACATTCAACGCAATGATGCTAAGCGTCACATATTGGCGCTTGATATGGCGAAGCTGGTTGGCGTCGTGAAGCGGTATAAACATGCGGGACCTCCCCCGGTGCCCCGCCGGGTCAATTCATCGATTTTCACCCGGCTTCCATAACACGTCTGCGTTGCCATTGTCATTGAGGCTGCGCGCGGCGACGAACAGGAAGTCGGAAACGCGGTTGATGTATTTCAAGGCTGCAGGGTTGACGACCTCGCTGTCATCAACTGCAAGCGCCACCATCAGACGCTCTGCCCGCCTGGCGATGGTACGGGCGAGATGGAGATTGGCCGAGGCTGGTGAACCGGCAGGCAGGACGAAGGAGCGCAGCGGCTCAAGGGATGCGTTCAACGTATCGATATCATGTTCCAGGCGCTCCACCTGGGCATCGACAATGCGCAGCGGCTCCCATTTCAACGCTTCACCCGTTTCGGGCGTGGAGAGGTCGGCGCCAAGGTCGAACAGATCATTCTGGATACGCTCCAGCATTCCATCAATGTCGCTGCCTTGCGTGTGAAGGCGGGCAAGGCCGATCGCGGCATTCGCCTCGTCGATGGTGCCATAGGCCTCCACCCGCAAATCCGACTTCAGGCGTCGTTTGCCTGTGGCAAGGCCAGTCGTGCCGTCATCGCCGGTGCGGGTGTAGATCTTGTTCAGCTTGACCATGTCAGCTCTGGGACTTCGCGTAGTAGAGGGCGAGCACGATGAAGATCACCGCAACGAACTGGAGGGCGACGCGCGCCTGCATCAGCTTGTTCGAGGTGTTTCCCGAGCCGCCGCGCATCATGTTGATGAGGCCTCGAATGAGCACGAATACCACCGCCACCATGACGAGGATCGAAAGAATGTTGAAGAGCGTGGACATCAGGTGATTTCCTTGTGCTGCAGGCTTTCCCGCAGCAGGTCAGGCCTGTCGGGCGAGAAAACGATAGAGACGATCGGCAGGCAGCAGGCGCTTGAGCCCGGCTCCGATCCTTGCGGGCCAAGTTACCAGATAGTGCGGGCGGGGCTTTTGTGAAAGAAGCGCGTGGCGCAATACCGCATGGACGGCTTCCGGCCCCAATTTCATGCGCGACCTCGTTCCGCCCTGCTTCAGGCGATTGAGCTGCGCTTCATACTGATCCCGATGGGCGGAATTTTCCCGGTCGATGTTCTTCTCGAACCATTGGAGCCCGTTATTGGCAAAGCGTGAGGCAATCGGACCCGGTTCAATCAGCGAGACATGAATGCCGCTGCCTTCCAGCTCCTGCCGCTGGCACAGCATCAATCCTTCCAGCGCGTGTTTGGAGGCGACATAGGCCCCGCGATACATGACCGGCACGAGGCCAAGGATGGATGAGCAGTGCACGATGCGCCCATGCCGCTGTGCACGCATGACGGGGATGATCCTGCGGGTCAGGTCATGCCAGCCGAAGAAATTTGCCTCGAATTGCAGGCGCAGGGCATCGACGGGCAGGTCTTCCACGGCGCCGGGCTGGGCATAGGCGCCATTGTTGTATAGCGCATCAAGCCTGCCATCGGTGCGTGACAGCACTTCGGCAACCAGGGTCGAGATGGATTCTGGCTCGGTATAGTCGAGATACAGTGCCTCGATACCGTCTGCCTTGAGCGCATCAAGATCTTCCGGTTTCCGCGCGGTTGCGAAAACGCGCCAGCCGTCAGCCTTCAATGCGCGGGCACAATAAGCGCCGATGCCGGAAGATGCTCCGGTGACAATGATGCTTTTTTCCATGATCGTCCGGCAATTTTCATTGTTCGGTGGTTGTCTATAAGGAAGACGGTTTCACATATTCGTTCAAGCGAAACAAACTGGAGCGCGCGAGGGTGCCAAAATTTCTCGCCATGCGGCGTGTCATCGGCGATGCCTATGGCCACTTCGATGCCGATGACGGCTGGGCCATGGCCAGCCATCTCGCGCTCAGTGCATTGCTGGCCATATTCCCCTTTCTGATTTTCGCCACCGCGCTTGCCAGTTTTCTGGGTGCGGATGCGTTTTCCGAGACAGCAGTCCACATCGTCTTCGACACCTGGCCGAAAGAGGTTGCCGAGCCGATAGCCAAAGAGGTGGTGAATGTTCTTGGCGTTCGACGCGGCGGCGTTCTTACATTCGGTGTGGTGGTTGCAGGCGTTTTTGCCTCCAACGGGGTGGAAGCACTGCGTCTGTCGCTGAACAGGGCTTACCGCGTGGCGGAACGGCGTTCCATCATCTATCGGCGGGCTCAGAGCCTTGGTTTTGTGCTGGTAGCTGCGGCGGGGTTTTTCGCCATCAGCCTGCTTCTTGTCGCAGTGCCGATCGCAGCGCAGTTCGCGGCCGATCGGATCGACTGGCTTGCGCCCTATACGGGCACGATCACGCTGTGGCGCTATCTGATTGCTGTCAGCGTTCTGGTGCTGGCGCTGGTGACGGTGCATCTGTGGTTGCCGGCCGGCAAGCGCAGGCTCGTCGACATCCTGCCAGGTCTCGTCTTCACCCTCGCCGCATGGATTGGCGCGTCCACATTGTTCGCGGCCTATCTCAGCCGTTTTTCCAGCTATGCCAATACCTATGCCGGGCTGGCCTCGATCATGGTGGCCGTGGTCTTCCTCTATATCGTCTCGGTGATCTTTATTCTCGGTGGTGAGCTCAATGCGGCCATCATGCGCTATCGTGCCATTCGCGCCGCGGGCCGGGGCTGAAGCGTAGCGAGTGCGACGCCGAAGCTCGTGATTCCTATCCCGATGATCTGAGCGAAGGTGAGCGTTTCGCCAAAAAGGACATAGGCCATCACCGCCGTCACTGCCGGCACGAGGTAGAACAGGGATGCCACGCGCGCCACTTCTCCTTTTTCGATGAGCACCATCAGGAGGAAGATGGCGCCAAGGGACAGGACAAGGACAAGCCAGACCATCGCGAAGACGAGTTCACCCGTCAGAACGAAGCGTCCGCTTTCAAACAAGAAGGCAAAGGGAAGGGTCAGCACCAGACCGCCGACATACTGGCAAAGGGTTGTGGAGACCAGATCCGTGCCTTTGACGAAGCGCTTCTGCCATACCGTGCCTACGCTCATCGCGATCACGGCTGCAAGCCCTGCACTGACTGTCGTGATGGTGACGCCGCTGCCGATGTCGCCCAGCTTCGGTGACAGCACGATGGCAACACCGAGAAGTCCAACGGCCAATCCTGCCCAGTGGCGGCGCGTGATATGTTCGCCGATAAAGAGCCCTGCAATTATGGCTGTCAGCATCGGTTGGAGGCCAACGATCAGGCCCGCAAGCCCCGCGGGCAGTCCCCGCCGAACCGCCCAGAACACACCGCCCAGATAGATGCCGTGCATGAGAATGCCAGCGAATGCCGCGTGCAGGGCAGTTGCCGGCGGCATCGGCTTCAGCTTCATGAAGGGCACCATGACCAGCAGCAGGCCTATCGACAGCGCGAAGCGTATCCAGAGGAAGGTGAAAGGCTCTGCCCAGGGCATCGCATAGCGCGCACCGATGAAGCCGGTCGCCCATAACAGGACGAATAGCGCGGGGATGAAACGGGTGAGGCTGGGCATCAGGACCTGTCTTTTGGGCGAGAAGCCGTATCAGTCGGCATCAAACTGCAAGGAAACCGAAAGTTTTTGCGCCTAATGTCAATGGTGCTGAATTCCGACTGCCGCTGGCCCAGCAATGCAGGGGACATGAACAATGCTGATGAAACTGGACGCGTCTTGGCTGATGTTCGCGGTCGTGACCGTGCTTTTGCTGTCCTACATGCTGGCAATGGCACTCGATGCCATCCTGGGCAATGCGGCCTACGGACCGGTGCCGAATGCCGTCATCATCACTGTTGGTTTTTTCGGCGCGATCTACTGGATGAATGAGCGCGGCGTGCGGATGGCCAACCTGTCCGAGTCGGTGATGACCGGCCTTGTCGGAAGCTTCGCGCTTTTCTTTCTGCTCGTCCTGGTCAAGGCTGCGGCCAACCGCCTGACGTGAACGGATACGACTAGAGCGCTGCCAGCAAAGTCGCGTAGAGCGCCAGTCCACCGGCAAAGGCAAGGAAGCTGCTCTGACGTTCTTCGGGAAGCTCTTCCTTCAGAACATTCAGAACCACGCTGCCTGCAAGAAACGAGAAGGTGGCGATCAACCAGATTTCCGGCAATTCCACCAGCTGGCCCAGGAGCCAGCCCGACAGGACAGCGAGTGCGAGCACCCATCGACCCTTATTGTCATAGAGGCTGCGATGCTGCTGATGCATGCCGAAATCGTTGGTGACGAAATGCAGCGCCATCGCAACGAAATACATGGCGAGCGAGGCAATTCCCACCTCCTCGCGATGCAGCAGAAAATATCCGATCAGGACATTGTAGAGCGCAAATGCTCCCAGATGGATCCAGAATGCCTCGCTTTCAATTCTGGACTCCGAGCGTTTGGCAGTCTGAACATATTGCTCAAGCCCATAGAATACCGCCAAGCCGCTCATAGCGAGTGCGTAGACGAGTATTTCGGAAGGATGGCCCTCCTTGGCCAGAGCGCGTTCATGTTCGGCCAATTCCGGCAGGAGATGCATGAACACATAGGCCACGGCAACGCCGCCGGAAAGCGAAAGCCAGCGGCTGCGGGGAACGGCGGAAAGGAAGTGCAGCTTCGGAACGAGATAATGGGTCGCTGCGAAGGCCAGGGCGCAGGCAAATGTCAGGATCGTGGCTTCGGTCATGGTCCGACAATTGCCGAAGGCGGCTTCACGTTCCGGCCATAGGCTGCATCAAGCTTTCCGGACGGTTTCCAATCCCACCATCCGGGCGATGTCTGTCGGGGTCGCACCGGACTGGCGAAGCGCTTGCAGGCTTGTGTCCCCGGCGCTCTTCGACAATTTGCGCCCGTCGTCGCCAAGGATCAGGTCATGATGATGATATTCGGGCACCGCCAGCCCCATCAGTTCCTGCAGCAGGCGGTGAACGGCAGTGGCATGATAGAGGTCGCGTCCGCGTACCACATGCGTGACCCCCTGCAAGGCATCATCGACAACGACTGAGAGATGATAGCTGGTCGGGGTTTCCTTGCGTGCGATAACGACATCGCCCCATTGTGCCGGGTCGGCACGGATCGTGCCGGTTTCACCGAAAGGTCCGGCGCCTGTCTCTTCCCAATGAAGGGGAGCGCGAAGGTGACCGAGTGCTGCCTGCATATCCAGACGCCAGGCGAAGGGCAGACCGTCGGCGATCAGGGACTTGCGTTCCGAGGCTGAACGCTGTCGGTCCTGCGGGGGGAACAAGGGTGCGCCGTCGGGATCACGTGGCCACTCCTCCCCTTCCTCCTCGCGAGCGGTTATGTAACGGCGTACTTCGCCACGGGTGAGGAAGGCGGGATAGACTATCTCGTCATCGATCAGCCGGTCCAATGCCTCCTGGTAATCGTCCCAGTGATCCGACTGACGGCGATACGGGCACTCGTAGTTCATGCCAAGCCAATCCAGATCCGTCAGGATGGCCGCCTCCAGTTCGGGCGTGCAGCGCGTGGTGTCTATGTCTTCCATGCGCAGGAGAAGCCGCCCGCCAGTCTCTTCGGCCATCGCAACGTTGAGAAGCGCGGAAAAGGCATGGCCCAAATGCAGCGCGCCGTTGGGACTGGGAGCGAAGCGGAAAACGGGTCTGGTCATCGCGGATGAAAACGGATTGGTGCGCTCATGAAGACGTTGCTAGGGTTTAAGTCGCGGAAGCTCAAGTGAGGAATGTTCAGTGCCTGTTCGTATTGAAACGCTGGCGGATGTTGCGACCGGGCTGGACGCGTTGGAAGTGCTTGATCCCAGACTGGCGCGGGTGCGCCAACAGGCAGGAGAGGTTGATCTGCGCCTTCGTCCAGCGGGTTTTACAAGTCTTGCATCAATCATCGTGTCACAACAGGTGTCCCTGGCCAGCGCCAGCGCAATCATGAGGCGGCTATGCCTGCTCATCGAGCCGCTGGAAGCTGGCAATGTGCTTGCTGCAGGCGAACCCGCTCTCGTGCAGGCCGGTCTCTCCCGTGCGAAGCAGAAAGCACTGCTCGCTCTGGCGCAATCTGTCGTGTCGGGAGGGCTGGATCTTGAAGCGCTGTGTGCGTGCGACGCGGAAGATGCAATAGCGGCCATCACGGCATTGCCGGGGCTCGGCCCGTGGTCCGCGCAGGTCTATCTGCTTTCCTGTGCAGGGCATGCCGATGTCTTTCCAGCGGGCGACGTTGCGCTTCAGGTGGCCGTGCAGACCTGTTTCGAGCTGCAGGAGCGTCCCAAGGCGGATGAATTGGCCGCAATGGCCGAATCATGGAGGCCCTGGAGATCGGTTGCAGCGCGCCTTTTCTGGGCATTTTACCGGGAGATGAAGGGACGGGAGGCGAAGCTTCCTGCCTTTACGTAAGAATGCGGGCGCAAAAGCTGTAAATCCGGGTCATTTGCCGGATCATCTTGTTGAATAACTGCTTCACATTCCTGTCACTCACAGCTTACAGTATCCGCATCGATCGATCTTTCTTGCGAAGGAGCTTCGGGAACGTGACGGTCGCAGTCTCGCCAGACGGAATGCCCGCGCTGGTGCTCAATGCGGATTACAGGCCGCTCAGTTATTACCCTCTGTCACTGTGGTCGTGGCAGGATGCCATCAAGGCCGTATTCCTTGACCGGGTGAATATTGTTGCGGAGTATGACCACCAGGTCTCTTCGCCATCTTTCCAGATGCGCATTCCAAGCGTCGTCAGCCTGAAGACCTATGTGAAGCCATCACGCTTTCCGGCCTTCACACGCTTCAACGTGTTTCTTCGCGACCGCTTCCAGTGTCAGTATTGTGGGACGCGGGAGGACCTGACCTTCGACCATGTGGTCCCGCGTCGCCTGGGCGGTGTCACCTCGTGGGAGAATGTGGTCGCCGCCTGCTCGCCCTGCAATTTGAAGAAGGGCGGAGCCATGCCATCCCACGCGAAGATGTGGCCGCAGCAGAAGCCGTACCGCCCGACGGTGCAGGACCTGCATAACAATGGCCGATCCTTCCCGCCGAACTATCTGCACGAAAGCTGGATGGACTATCTCTACTGGGATGTCGAGCTGGAGCCCTGAGCCTGACCAGTCAGTTCTGACGAGGTGCTGTGAAGGCGGCTTTCAGCGCTATGGTTGCGAGGATGGCGCTTGCGATCACGTTCCAGCCTGCGAATGACAGGCCGAGAAAGCGCCCGGCTGCAACATCACAGGACGGCGGAACGACTGCGTTGAGCTGGTCCAGAAGGTTGTTGCCCTCAGCAGGAGCAAAGCCCACACCGCAATCTGCAGGTCCGGGCCAGAAGGCCCATTCCACGCCCGCGTGATAGACAGCAAGACCAAGCCCCCAGATCATCAATAGACCACCTGCAAGCAGGAGTATGCGCGTCACCACGCCGGGCAGCTTCATCAGCGCGGCAACGAGCGCCAGCAGCATGACAGGTACGCCGATATAGTATGGAAGACGCTGCTCGAGGCACAATTTGCAGGGCAGGTAGCCGCCAATATGCTGGAAACCAAGCGCAGTGCCGACAGTTGCCGCCATCGCGGCAGCAAGAAAGGCCGAGGCCAATGTCTGTGTCTTGCCGGCTGGCGCCGTGAGCGTCGTCATGCAAAATCCCCTGGAGTGCCTAGAACACGTATCGAATGGCCGCGAAACCGCCGATCAGAAGAACCATGAAGGCGGTGAAAAGAAGGCCGAGATTCTTTTCGATGAAGATGCGGATGGGCGGTCCGAACCTGTAGAGCAGCCAGGCGACCAGGAAGAAGCGCAGGCCACGCCCGATGATCGACACTATGATGAAGACGGGCAGGCTCAGGCCCGTCGCGCCGGAAAAGATGGTCAACACCTTGTAGGGGAAGGGTGTTACGGCAGCGAACAGAACACCCCAGCCGCCCCAGTCATTGTACCATGCAGCTATCTTCTCGAAGGAGTCCTCCTTGCCATAAAAGGCAAGGATGGGTTCGCCAATGGTTTCATAGAGAAACGCGCCGATCAGGTAGCCGAGAAGAGCGCCCGCAACCGAAGCGATCGTACAGATCAGCGCGTGGCGCAGCCATTTTGCGCGCTCGGAGAGCACCATCGGAATAAGCAGAACATCCGGCGGGATCGGAAAGACGGAGCTTTCGATGAAGGAGACACTGGCAAGCGCCTTTTCCGCGTGCCGCGTTGCAGCAAGTGACAGGGTGTAGTCGTAGAGTCTGCGTAGCATGAGCGGCTCTGTTCTCCATCCATCCGGCCAAACCGGTTGCAACGGCATGCCCGATGCTGGCTGGCGATGCAAGAGGTGCCGGTGCCGCAGCGCGCGCCGGCGTCCCAAATCGATATGGAGCTCATAAAAATCGGTTGCCTCATGCATCACGCGGTTGACGAGGGCAGGCGCGCTCGTATAGTCCGCAGCAGCCGCCATCATGGCGCGGCCCCTGTGGCGGAATTGGTAGACGCGACCGACTCAAAATCGGTTTCCGCAAGGAGTGCTGGTTCGAGTCCGGCCAGGGGCACCAAGCTTATCCTTCGCATCATAAATCCCACAGCGCCTTTGCGTGAGCTTGCGCCCTGGACCTGCTTTACCCTGCCGTTGCGAGTGCATAATCTCGGACTGCCGGCTTGAGGAAGCCGGCGCTCGGTTGGGAGGCTGAACATGCTTGAGCGGCGGGAGAGCTACGAGGCGCTCTATCGGGATTTCCAGTGGAAGATTCCGGACCGGTTCAATATTGGCACCGCGATCAGCGATCGGTGGGCCGAGGAGTTTCCGGATCGTATCGCGCTTTTCGACTACCAGCCCGACGGGGAGCCGCAGACGCTTACTTTCGGTGCACTGGCGGAACAGTCAAACCGCTTTGCCAATGTGCTGAGAAATCTTGGCATAGAGCGCGGGGACCGGGTCGGCCTTTTGCTGGCGCAGGGCTTCGAGACTGTCATCGCCCATGCTGCCATCTACAAGCTTGGTGCAGTCGCCGTGCCGCTCGCGCTGCTCTTCGGTGCTGATGCGCTTGAGCATCGGTTGCAGAGTTCGGGGGCGAAGCTTGTCGTTGCAACATTGACAGGGGCGAAGAAGCTTGCGCCGTTGCGCGACGCTCTGCCCGAGCTTCGGCAGGTTGTTACGGTCAGTGAAGGGAACCGCGAGTCGAACGACTTCTATCCCCACCTCGCCGACGCCTCTCCCAATTTCGTGGCCGAGGCCACCACACCCGACGACCCAGCCCTGATGATCTTCACCTCAGGCACCACAGGTCCGCCCAAGGGCGCGCTTCACGGGCACCGGGTTTTGTTGGGCCATATCCCCGGGGTCCAGTATCACCATGAGTTCTTGCCCCAGGGAGGCGACCGGCTCTGGACGCCAGCCGACTGGGCATGGGCCGGTGGGCTTTTGAACATCGTCCTTCCGGGGCTCTATTTCGGCTTGCCGGTCGTTGCGGCAAGGCTTGGGCGCTTCGATCCGGAGGCTGCGTTGACGCTCCTGGAGCGGATGCAGATACGCAACGCCTTTATCCCGCCAACGGCCTTGCGCATGCTGAAGGCTGTTCCGGACATCTCCAGCCGCTTCAAGCTGTCGCTCCGCAGTGTCGCTTCGGGCGGCGAGGCGCTGGGCCGCGAGACCTACGAGTGGGCGCGGCGGGAACTTGGGCTGACTATCAACGAATTCTACGGCCAGACCGAGTGCAATATCGTGCTCTCATCCTGTGCTGCGCTTGGTGTGACACGTGCCGGAGCGATCGGGCGACCGGTGCCGGGTCACCGTGTGGGGATCATCGACGCAAACGGCAATGAGTTGCCTGTTGGAGAGGCCGGCGACATTGCCGTAAGACGGCCGGACCCGGTCATGTTTCTCGGTTACTGGCAGAACGAGGACGCGACCCGTCGCAAGTTCATCGGTGACTGGATGACGACCGGCGATCAGGGCATGTTCGATGAAGATGGTTATGTTCACTTCGTCGGACGTGACGACGATGTCATTACGTCTGCAGGCTACCGCATCGGACCGTCGGAAATCGAGGATTGTATCGCGGCGCATCCGGCGGTGTCTCTCGCCGTTGCCGTGGGCAAGCCCGATCCGCTGCGTACCGAGATTGTGAAAGCCTATATCGTTACCAACAAGGGTCATGCGCCTTCCGCCGAACTGGCCGATGAGATCCGGCTATGGGTGCGCGAACGGTTGTCGGCGCACGAATATCCCCGCGAGCTGGAATTCGTGGACGAAATCCCGCTCACCACCACCGGCAAGGTGATCCGCCGCACCTTCAGGGAAAAGGCGCGCAGGGAGGTCGAGGAAGCGCAGACCGGCTGAACCTCAGCTCAGCTTCGACGCAGCATGCGCCGCATGCGGTTTCGAAGGATGCGCAGCGTGTTTCGTGCCTCGCGGTGGAAACGGATATTGGTCGCCGCCTGATGTGCTGCCTTTTCAGTACCCGGAACAAGACCGATGACGAATGTGCCGATGCTGCGGCGCTCGCTCCAAAGGCGGCTCATCACCGGATGATCGGGGACGGCGCAGGAGTCGGTCGCGATGATGTTCGGGTCATCAAGATGATTGCGCGTGACGTCGATCATCAGAAGTGTGCCGGGTGAGTAGCTTGCATAGTTCTCGTCGTAAGCGGTCTTCCACGTATAGGCGATGCCGGATTCGATGAAGACGACAAGGCAGGCGATGGGCTGATCGTCCAGCGTCAGCATGTGAATGCGGCAGAGGCCGCGCTCGGCAAGCCGGTCCACGGCTTCACGCGCAAAGGCAGCCCGGAAGCGGTCGACTGCCATGGCCGTGCGTTCCCGTCCCTTCCAGCCGGAAGCTTCGAGTGTCAGAAACGCCTCGATGCCTTCGCGGATCTCCTGCGGTTGGCGCGCGACGCGATATTCCAACTTCCCCTTTTCCTCAAGCCTGCGACGCAGACGGCGGAATTCGCGGAAATGGTGGGAGCGCAGGCTCTGGCGCAAATAGTCGTCACCATCCAGATGGCTCTCGAGGAACGGGCGCTCGACCTTGTTGGACATGACCAGCGGCAGGTTGCGCGCTTCGGCAACGCTGCGGAGTACCGCGGCGAAAGGACCGTCGAGCCGTGTTTCCGGCAGAACCAGGACCTTTGGCAAGCCCAGATGAGGACGGGCGAGCATGGAGATGAAGTCCTCCACCACGCCCGCGGGATCATCGCAATCCACCAGCGGCGTTCCCAGTGGGCCGAACGGGTGTGACCAGGTTCGCATGATGGACGGGCCGACCCCCATGGCGGGACGTTCGACGGAGAACGGCACGAGGAGGCGCAGACGGCTCTTGATCTCGTTTCCGTCGCGGATGACGGCGAGGCGCACTTCGCGGTCTTCGAGGCGCGGCATGGCCGGTGCGAGGAAGCGCGGGTTGAAGAAGATGTTCGACTCGATGGCGCGTGCGGCAAGAAAATCAAGCTCTTCGACCAGATCGAAACCGGCAGTTGCTGGATAAACCGCCAGACGGCGAGTTGGTCTTTCGCTTGCCGTAAGTTCCAGTTCGGCACCTTCACCGACAATGTCGAAGCCAGCAAAGGTTCCGATCATCGGGCCAGAGGCGCTGCCGCCGGTTTCTTCGATAATGGGTTTGGCTACCATTCTTCCAGTTCCTTGGTGCTGGCGCGCGGCCAGGAGGCGCGCATGGCAAGTCCGAGCTTGCGGTATACGGTGACAGCCAGGAGCAGGGCCTCGCAAAGCATCGCGATCGAGGTTGCAATGGCTGCCCCCCACAGACCGAAATGCGGGATCAGGAGCATGTTGAGCGTGACATTCAGTGCGAGCATGAATGCGTAGATGCCCGCACATGCATTCTGCTGCCCGCTCATGGTGAGAAGGCTTTCTGCAGGGCCGACACATGCGCGCGCGACAACCGCTGCGACGAGCAGCAGCAGAAGTGGATAGGCGGTCGTGAATTCCGAGCCGAACAGCATCAGAATCGGCTTGCCCAGCGCCAGAACGACGAGACCCATAGCCAGCGATGGCCAGAAGGTCCAGTTCACGCTCTGGCGCACGAAGCGGGCGAGCGCTGCGTGATCGCCGGCGTGGATCAGAGTGGCATAGCGCTGTGCCACGCCTGCTTTCACAGCGAAATAGACGAAGTGGACGAGCGCCAGCGTCTTCACCGCGGCATAGTAGATTGCCACATCTGTCGGCTGCATGTAGCGACCAACCATCAGCACATCGGCATTGGTCTGCAGGAAGAAGATGCTTTCGACGAGAAAGATCGGCAGGCTGACGGCAACCCAGTCGCTCATACGGAAGCGTTGCGGCTCGGTGATCTTCTCGGTGCGCTGAACGCGCATGCCGATGGCTTGCGCGATGGTGGTGAGCCACGTCGCGAGTATCGCTGCCAGAACCGCGTTTTCCGCGTCCGGCTCGTATCCAGCCAGATGGATCCCAAAGAGGAACAGGAGCAGCAGCACCGGGCGCAGCACATAAGTCGGCGCGAGCGCCAGAAGCGGCCAGGCATTGGCACGTGCAATGCCCTGCAGCTGGTCGCCCAGCGCGATCATCGGCAGGCAGACGAGGCCGAGATAGAAGGGCAGGATGTAGTAGCGTTCGATCTGTGCCTCGAAGAGCCAGAGCCCGAACCAGCCAGCGGCCATGAATGCCGATGAGGAGAACAGGACGAAGATCCGGCTGGCATTCACCATGCCCCGAAGCTCTCCGAACATGTTTTTTGCCCGGTATTCCGGAATGAAGCGTATCACGGAGGTGTGAAAGCCAAGGCAGCTGATATTGCCCAGGATGATCACCGTCACCCAGACGAGCACGAATATCCCGTATTCGAAGCCGCCCATATAGCGCGCCAAGAGCACCTGGCTTGCGAAGGCGATGACCGCGTTGATGATGCGCAGGCTGAAGGCTATGAGCGACATCCGGCCGGCCTGGCCGTTGCCATTGGCGGAGGCGAGCATGGCATCAAGACGTTGTGCGAAAGGATAGGCGCGCGCAGCAAGCCGCTCCGGAAGGAAACGTTCAGCCGTTGTCGCTGCCGAAAAGCGCACCCAAACCCCCACAAATCCAATCGATACCACCTGCAGGTAGCAGAGAGGATTTAAGAAACAGTTGGATGCATGGCCCCAAAGCCATGCATGTCGGCAAAGCACCGAGCCTTACGGCAAAGAAAAAGGGCGCGCCGAAACCGGCACGCCCTTTTATCAGTTCGGCAACTCAGCCTCAGGCAAAGGCGCCGTGGCAGTGCTTGTATTTCTTGCCGGAGCCGCAGGGGCAGGGCTCGTTGCGCGCCACCTTGCCCCAGGTCGAGGGATCGTTGGGATCGCGCTGTTCCGGCGCGACGACCTGCGTCTCGTTGCGCGCAAGCGTCATCGTGTCGCCGCCGAAATCGTCCTCGCCGGTAGTGGCGTCGATATGGTGTCCTTCGCCTTCCGGCGTCTGAGGCGGCGGTGCGTCGGCAGCCTCGCGAACGAGTTCGACGCGCATGAGCTGCTCGGTGACGGCGGTGCGCAGATTTGCGAGCATGGCCTGGAAAAGCTCGAAGGCTTCGGACTTGTATTCGTTCAGCGGATCACGCTGCGCATAGCCTCGGAAGCCGACGACCGAGCGCAGATGGTCGAGATTGACCAGATGCTCGCGCCACAGGCCATCGAGCGTCTGCAGGAGAATGGATTTCTCGACATAGGTCATGATGTCGGGGCCGAAACGCTCCGCACGGTCGGCGGCGGCCTTGTCGGCAGCCTCGGTGATGCGCTCGCGGATATCGTCTTCGGCAATGCCTTCCTCGGCAGCCCATTCATCGACCGGCAGGTCGAGATTGAGCGACTGGCGAACGGCCTTCTTCAGACCTTCGACATCCCACTGCTCGGCATAGGCCTTTTCCGGAATATGCGTCGCCACGAGATCATCGATCACGTCGTGGCGCATTTCCGCGACGGTTTCGGTGAGGTTTTCGCCGTCCATCAGTTCCAGACGCTGCTCAAAGACCACCTTGCGCTGGTCATTCATAACGTCATCGAATTTCAGGAGGTTCTTGCGGATATCGAAGTTGCGCGCTTCGACCTTCTTCTGCGCCTTTTCGAGCGCCTTGTTGATCCAGGGGTGGACGATGGCCTCGTCTTCCTTGAGGCCGAGCTTCTGCAGCATTCCGTCCATGCGGTCGGAGCCGAAGATGCGCATCAGGTCATCCTGCAGCGACAGGTAGAACTTCGAGCGGCCCGGATCACCCTGGCGGCCAGAACGGCCGCGCAGCTGGTTGTCGATGCGGCGGCTTTCATGGCGCTCGGTTGCCAGAACGTAGAGGCCACCTGCGGCCTTGGCCTGTTCCTTCAGCCGCTGAACGTCTTCGCGGATCGCCTTTTCCTTCGCATCGCGCTCGGGGCCTGCCGGCATGTCGCCCAGCTCTTCCTCGATGCGCATGTCCGGATTTCCGCCAAGCTGGATGTCGGTACCGCGGCCGGCCATGTTGGTGGCGATGGTCACGGCACCGGGCTTGCCGGCCTGTGCAACGATCTGCGCCTCGCTCTCATGGTGGCGGGCGTTGAGGACCTGGAACTCCTTGATCCCTTCCTTGAGGAGATGCTCGGCAAGAAGCTCGGACTTCTCGATAGAGGTGGTGCCGACCAGAACGGGCTGGCCTTTCGCCTGAGCTTCCTTGATGTCGCGTACGATGGCGCGGTACTTCTCCGTCACCGTGCGGTAGACTTCATCATCCTCATCCATACGCTGGATGGGAAGATTGGTCGGGATCTCGGCAACGTCGAGGCCGTAGATATTGCCGAACTCTTCCGCTTCCGTGGAGGCCGTACCGGTCATGCCGGCCAGCTTGTCATACATGCGGAAATAGTTCTGGAAGGTGATGGAGGCCAGCGTCTGGTTTTCCGGCTGGATGGACACGCCTTCCTTAGCCTCGAGCGCCTGGTGCAGACCTTCCGAATAGCGGCGGCCGGGCATCATGCGACCGGTGAACTCGTCAATGATGACGAGTTCGTCGTTGCGCACGATGTAATCCTTGTCGCGCTGGAAAAGCTTGTGTGCCTTCAGCGCATTGTTGAGGTGGTGCACGACGGCGACATTCTCGACATCGTAGAGAGCCTCGCCCTTGAAGAGGTCGGCCTCGCGCAGCATGTCCTCGACCTTTTCCGTGCCCTGCTCGGTAAAGGTGGCGGTGCGCTGCTTCTCGTCTATCTCGTAGTCTTCCTCGGTGAGAAGCGGGATGAAGCTGTCGATCTTTGCGTAGAGCTCGGAGCGATCATCAAGAGGACCTGAAATGATGAGTGGCGTGCGCGCCTCGTCAATCAGGATCGAATCGACCTCATCGACGATCGCGAAGGCATGGCCGCGCTGCACCATCTGGGCGCGCTCATATTTCATGTTGTCGCGCAGATAGTCGAAGCCGAGTTCGTTGTTGGTGGCGTAGGTGATGTCGCAGGCATATGCCGCGCGACGTTCCTCATCGGACATTCCGTGGACGATGATGCCGGTGCTCAAGCCAAGAAAGCCATAGAGCTTGCTCATCCACTCGGCATCGCGACGGGCGAGGTAGTCGTTCACGGTGACGACGTGCACGCCGTTGCCAGGCAGCGCGTTGAGATAGACGGGCAAGGTGGCGACAAGGGTCTTGCCCTCACCGGTCTTCATCTCGGCGATGGAGCCTTCATGGAGAACCATGCCGCCGATAAGCTGTACATCGAAGGGGCGCATGCCCAGCGAGCGCCGTGCGGCTTCGCGGACGACAGCGAATGCCGTAACGATAAGATCATCCAGCTTCTTGCCATTGGCGAGCTGCTCGCGGAATTCGGCAGTCTTGCCTCGCAGCGCCTCGTCGGAAAGCGCTTCCATTTCCTTTTCCAGATCGCCGATAGCAGCGACCTGAGGACGAAGCTTCTTGATGCGGCGATCATTGGAAGAGCCAAAAATCTTGCGGGCAAAGCCGCCGACACTGACCATCATATGGTCCTTTCAAATCTCGTAAGACCGGCAGGATTGCCGGCCGGATCCGCCAGAAACGCGCCCCAACAGCAAGGCCTACGCATAGGGTTGACCCGGAATTGTCTTCTGGACGCAAAGTTGTTGGAGAGATAAGAGGGGCATTCCGCGATGTCAACGTCGCGCGGAGGGCTTGGCGGCCCGCAAACTTCCGCCATATATACATGGTTTCAGACTGTTCAGAGCCCTTACGAACAGGCCACCAGTCACACTTTCCGGGAGTAGTTCATGTTTCTTTCCACCCACCGCACCCTTGTTACGCGCGCAGCCGTTGTGGCGCTGGCCGCAAGCCTTTTTGCAGGTTCGGCCGTCGCGCAGGACGACAAGGTGGTGGCCACGCTGAATGGCGAAGAGATCACCGAAGCTGATATCGCAATGGCGCAGCAGGAGCTCGGCCAGCAGTTCGCGCAGCTTCCGGAGGACCAGCGCCGTGCAGCCGCACTTTCCGCGATAATCGATGTTCGCGTCTTTGCCGATGCCGCAGAAGAGCAGGGCCTGCACGAGAACGAGGAGTTCAAGAACCGCATCGAATTCCTGCGTCAGCGCGCTCTCCACAGCGCCTATATCGAGCAGTCGGTAATGAACGAGATTACCGATGAGGCCGTGCGCGCGCGTTATGACAAGCAGATCTCCGAGATGAAGCCGGTCGAAGAAGTTCGCGCACGTCACATCCTCGTAGAGACCGAGGAAGAGGCAAAGGAAGTCATAAAGCAGCTTGACGATGGTGGCGACTTTGCCGAGATCGCCAAGGAGAAGTCGAAGGATGGCGCTGCCGCTGAGGGCGGTGACCTCGGCTACTTCACCAAGGGTCGCATGGTTCCGGAATTCGAAGAAGCCGCTTTCGGTCTCGAGGCCGGCAGCTATTCCAAGGAACCGGTCAAGACGCAGTTCGGCTTCCACGTGATCAAGGTCGAGGACAAGCGCAACCAGCAGCCGCCGGCATTCGAGCAGGTTCAGAACCAGTTCCGTTCGGTTGTCTTCCGCGATCTCTATGTAGAACAGCTTGCCAAGCTGCGCGGTGACGCCAATGTCGAGATCGAGGACGAGGCGTTGAAGGGGCAGGTCGATACGCTTCTGCGCCAGCAGCTTGGTCAGGCTGAGCCTGAGGCTGAAGGCGAAAAGGCCGAATAGGCAGCGCTTTCGTTTAGCAGCGCAATACGGAAACCGCCGGCACTGACCGGCGGTTTTTTCTTGTGCAGGTCAAAAGGCCGTATCGGTGCGTTGCGGCTGTCGACCATGCTTTGACCTTGCGTGAAAGCTTGCAATCAGGCACACGAAACCGCAGTTTCACAAGCCTTTCGGATCAGCTCATGTCTGACGCTATTTCACCCCTTGCGCCCAAGTCCTATCCCAAAATGCCGGAAGTCGCCGGTGTGCGTATCGCCACCGCCGAGGCGGGTATCAAGTATAGGGGCCGAAAGGATCTTCTCCTGATGGTCTTTGATGCTGGCACCGAGGCTGCCGGTGTATTCACGCGTTCGAAATGCCCATCGGCTCCCGTTGAGCTTTGCCGGCAGAACCTGTCTGGTGGCAAGGCTCGTGCGCTTGTTGTCAATTCCGGCAATGCGAACGCCTTTACCGGCTCGAAAGGCCGTCAGGCGACTGCGGCCACGGCCAAGGCTGCTGCGAAGGCTGTCGGGGCGGAAGAAGGCGAGATTTTTCTCGCCTCGACCGGCGTGATCGGCGAGCCGCTCGACGCGGGCCGCTTCACCCATCTGCTCGACGGCATGGCAGCAAATGCTGCGCCAGCGGGGTGGAGCGACGCCGCGCGTGCGATCATGACTACCGACACTTTCCCGAAAATGCTGAGCGCGCGCGTGCGCTTCGGTGACAGCGAAGTCGTGCTGAACGGCATTGCAAAGGGTGCAGGCATGATCGCCCCGGACATGGCGACCATGCTTTCCTTCGTGGCGACGGACGCGCCCATTGCGTCGCATGTCTTGCAAGATCTGCTGTCGAAGGGAACGGCAGGATCCTTCAACTCGGTCACGGTGGACAGCGACACCTCCACCAGCGACAGCCTGATGCTTTTCGCCACCGGCAAGGCGGCTGACAAAGGTGCGCCGCGCGTTGAAGATGTGAAGGACCCGGTGCTCGTGCCTTTCCGGCGAGCACTCAACAAGATGCTCAAGGAACTCGCTCTCCAGATCGTGCGCGATGGCGAAGGTGCGCGCAAACAGGTCGAGGTAAGGGTCACCGGTGCGAAATCCTCACGTTCGGCCAAGCGAGTGGCGCTCTCGATCGCGAATTCTCCCCTGGTGAAGACGGCGGTGGCGGGTGAAGACGCAAACTGGGGCCGCGTCGTCATGGCGGTCGGCAAGGCTGGTGAACCAGCCGACCGCGATCTTCTTTCCATCTGGTTCGGGGATATTCGCGTGGCTCACAATGGCGAGCGCGATCCTGGCTATTCGGAGGAAGAAACCTCCGAATACATGAAGAGGGACGAGGTTGTTATTCGCGCCGATCTCGGTCTTGGACGCGGCAAGGCGACGGTCTGGACCTGTGATCTGACCAAGGAATATGTCGCTATCAATGGCGACTACCGGAGCTGACGCCGCCCGTGTCACCGAATGCTCCAGAGAAATTGGCGATGATCCGGCGCTTCGAGGCGGCGGGCTTTCGCGCATGGCCGGCCAACAAGGTTCGCTTCGACGGGACATGGGCGATCCGGATGACGGCCAGTCATCCTGCACGCAGGCTCAATTCGGTCAATCCGCTCGATCCGGGCGATGCCAAGCAGATTTCCGACCGGGTTGAGCGTGCGCGCCGACTTTTCGAAGCATATGGGCGGACACCCACCTTCCGCATATCCCCGCTTGCTGCCTCTGCGATCAGCGAATATCTCGATGATCGCGGCTGGCAGAAGGGTGGGCACTCGGTTGTGATGCGGATGCCGCTCACTGACGGCACCGTTTCCAGCGCGATGAACCAGATCCCGCTCAAGGATCTCCATCGCTTCGTTTCCGCAGCGCTGCGTGTTCACGATTACGGGCAGGAGTTGAGGCCAGGCTTCACCGAAGTGGTCAGTGCCATCAAGGCCGAAGCCGGATTCTTCGTGCTTGAGGAAGGAGCGCGTTCACTGGCGACAGCCATCTGTGTTCATGATGGGGCGCTGGCGGGTCTGTTCGAGGTGGCCACCGCTTCGGGTGAGCGGGGCAAGGGCTATGGCCGCCGTACGATCCTTTCCGCCTTGAAATGGGCGCGGTTGCGTGGCGCGTCCACGGCATGGCTGCAGGTGGAACTCGACAACTTGCCTGCGCTGAAGCTTTATGAGCGGCTCGGTTTTGCCGAGGCCTATCGCTACCACTACCGCCAACCGCCGGAGCATTGACTTGGCAGAGACTGATACGCCGAAGATTGAAAAGCCAATGGTGCTGGTGGTGGCCTGCGCACTCGTGGATGCTGACGGACGCGTGCTCATCACCCAGCGTCCGGAAGGCAAGACGCTTGCAGGACTGTGGGAGTTTCCCGGCGGCAAGGTGGATCCGGGTGAAGTTCCCGAAGAGGCTCTCATCCGCGAGCTGCACGAAGAGCTGGGGATCGAGACCAAGACGTCCTGCCTTGCGCCGCTGACCTTCGCCAGCTTTTCATACGAAAAATTTCACCTGCTCATGCCGCTCTATGTCTGTCGCCGGTTCTGGGGCATCCCGGAAGGCCGTGAAGGGCAGGCATTGAAGTGGGTGCGGCCCAACCGGCTTCGCGATTATCCGATGCCGCCTGCCGACGAGCCACTGATACCGTTTCTGACCGATCTTCTTTGAACTCAGCGTTAATCGTTCCTTTATCCACCCGTGACAATTTGAGCGTGCAAGGGACGTATTGGCGAGGGGCCGGCCTGGTGCCGGTGGTGGTTCATGGGTGTTTATGCCGAGTGGTCGCGGGATGAGGATGAAAGCTGGACGCGCACTGCGCGCAGCGGAATGCTGCGGGCCGCGCTACTGTTCGGGTCTGCAGGTGTTGCCCTGGCCCTTATCCTGACGCCCATTGCGGAGCGAAAGAGCCGCAGCTATGCTTTTGCCGGTGTCGATCTGATGTCGACCGGTACCGTGGCAAAGCAGCGCCAGGGCACCTACACGATCAGGCGCAGCGTTCTTCAGACACATCCGGATGAACTTTGCATCATTCGTGCGAACGGGTCCCGTTCCGGCGTGTGCTGAGAATCCGCCCGCCCTGTTAAGCTTTCTTAACAGTGTTCAAGTAAGCTCGTTCGCGTATCTGCTATCGAGGTAGTCATGTTCAAGCGTTTCCTCAGGCACGAATCCGGTTCCACTGCGATCGAATATGCTCTGATCGCCGGGCTCCTGGTTCTGGCAATCGTTGCCAGCGCTACCGAGTTGGGGCGTGTCGTGGGCGACAGCTATGACAACACTGCCACCAAATTGAGCGAAGCGAACAAGCGCTGACCGCGCTGTCGCTATTTCTCCAGGACGCTCTTCAGGGATACTTTCGCACTTCCGGGCTTCAACGGCTTTTGCTGCGATTCATGCGGTGCCCAGCCTGAAAGCCATATGATGTTGAAGCTGGCGCGGATGCGGCCGTCCTCGTCAGCGAATTTCTGCGCATAGATCTCGGCAGCACGCATGAACAGCGCGCGGGTGGCCGGTAGGCGGCTGCGTTCGGTCAGGACGCTTGTGGCACCCATGGCGCGCAGGTCGCGGACAAGCGCGAACATGTCGTCGTAACGCACGACCAGATTTTCCACATCGGCAACAGGCAGGGTGAAGCCCGCTCGCTGGAGAAGTGCGCCGGCATCACGAACATCGGTGAAGGGATATACCCGCGGTGCTGCTCCGCCGGAAATTTCGGTCTCTGCCTGCAGGAGCGCGCTGCGCAGCTCCTGCAATGTTCCCGCTCCCACGAAAGCGCCCAGAAACAGGCCGTCCGGGCGCAAAGCGTGCCGGATCTGGAAGAGGAGGCCCGGAAGATCGTTCACCTCATGCAGCGCGAGCAGCGAAACGGCGAGGTCAAGGCTCTCCGTTTCAAGGGGCAGAACTTCATCTTCTGCGACGCGCACACCTTCACCCGCCTTGGATGACGCCTCAACACGCAACACCTCATCCACCTTTCCGCTGGCTTGCAGTGCCGCGGCAGCATCGTCGGTCATCGAGAAAATGCTTCCCGCAACGGGGAAGCGGCGCTCCACCGTATCAAGGCGCTCGCCCATATCTTCAGCCACCCTCTTCATGAGAAAGCGTGCAGAGGGATCGCCCTGTTTCAGGGCGCGCAGTTTGCGCTGGATGCCAAGCTTCCTGTCGAAGAGTGTCTGCATTAATGTGCTCCTTCGGGTGGCGCGGACATGGCACAAATCCGGGGATGGTGCAAAGGTGGGCGCGAGCAATTCATATGGGTGGGACTCGTGAGAGGCACCAGAGCAGCACTGGATGTTGTGGGACGGCTCTTTTTCCCGCCGGTCTGTCTGGGCTGCCGCAACCTCGTGGCTGCACCGGGCACACTCTGTTCCTCATGCTGGAAGAGCCTGCGGTTCATCGAACAACCATGGTGTCCGGTCTATGGCACGCCGTTCGAGCATGAGATGCATGACGGGCATCTTTCCGCGGAAGCGATTGCCAATCCGCCGCCCTTCGACAGCGCGCGGTCTGCCGTTTCGTATACAAGCATTGCACAACATCTGGTGCGGGGTCTGAAATTCGGTGACAGGACCGACCTCGCGCCCTGGATGGCCCGCTGGATGCACCGTGTCGGGGAGGACCAGTTTGGGGAAAACGCGGTTATCGTGCCGATCCCGCTGCATCGCAGCCGGTACCTCAAGCGCCGGTTCAACCAGTCGGCTGAGCTCGGCCGGGCATTGGCTTCAATCTCCGGTCTGCAATTTGCGCCGCAGATTCTCATCCGGAAACGCATGACGCGCCAGCAGGTCGGACTGAAGGCTTCGCAGCGGTTGAAGAATGTGCAAGGAGCCTTCGCGGTGCCGGATGAGGCCAAGGCCTCTCTGGTCGGGCGATCCGTGGTTCTGGTTGATGACGTCTATACCACGGGGGCAACGGCATTTTCAGCTTCCAGGGCGCTCAAACGGGGCGGCGCCGGCACGGTTCACGTGCTTACATTCGCAAGGGTATTGCCAGAAGACTTTGCCATGGAAGACCGCGAACTTATATAAGGCGCAACAATGAAGGAGCGGTCGATGACTGATGTGACGATCTATACGCGCATGGGATGCGGCTACTGCGCCCGCGCCAAACGCCTGCTGGAAAGCAAGGGCGTCGAGTATACGGAGCATGATGCGAGTTTTTCGCCAGAGTTGCGTCAGGAGATGATCCAACGCTCCAATGGCGGCAACACCTTCCCGCAGATTTTCATCGGCGACACGCATGTGGGCGGTTGCGACGAACTTTTCGCCCTGGAGCAGGCGAACAAGCTCGATCCCATGCTGAAAGGCAGCGCCGACTGATGAGCAGGGTAAGGGTCGCTGCACTCCAGATGCGCTCGGGCAAGAGCGTCCACGCCAATATCGAAAATTTCGAAGCATTGGTGCGTGAAGCCGCCGATGCGGGTGCGTTCTATGTTCAGAGCCCGGAGATGACAGGTATTCTCGTGCGTGAGCGCGAAGAGCTCATCAATCGCATCTCCTCCCAGGATGAATGCCCGCTTGTGAAGAAGGCGTCCGAACTGGCTGCCGAACTTGGCATTGCTGTTCATGTGGGCTCCACAGCGATCATTGTTGGTGGCAGAAAGGTTGCCAATCGCGGCTTCCTTTTTGGCCGCGGCGGTGAATTGGTGGCGACTTATGACAAGATCCACATGTTCGATGTCGATCTCGACAATGGTGAGAGCTGGCGGGAGTCCGCCACCTATCGACCAGGCGAAGTCAGCGTGGTTGCGGATATGGGTTTCGCGCGGATAGGCATGGCTGTGTGTTACGACCTGCGCTTTCCGGATCTCTTCCGGGCACAGGCTCTTGGCGGGGCAGAGGTGCTGACGGTGCCAGCGGCATTCACGCGACAGACCGGCGAGGCGCATTGGCAGGTCCTGACGCGCGCACGTGCCATCGAGAATGGTGCATTCCTCATCGCTGCAGCTCAGGGCGGGCGCCATGAGGACGGGCGTGAAACTTATGGACACTCGATCATCGTGGACCCGTGGGGGCGCGTTCTGGCGGAAGCCGACGGCGACGAGCCGGGCGTGATCATGGCCGAGATCGACCCTGCACTGGTTTCTTCCACGCGCAAGAAGGTGCCCAACCTGAAGAATGCCCGGGATTTCGAGTTGCGCGAGGTTCAGAGCCGGGAGGCGGTGGAATGATCCGCTTCAGTCTCGCTTGTGACAGCGGCCACGCATTCGAGGCATGGTTCCGCAATGGCGAGGATTTCGAAAAGCAGAAAGATGCAAGCTTGGTCTCCTGTCCATCCTGCGGTTCCATCGAGGTGAACAAGGCGCTCATGGCGCCTTCGGTTTCCACGGGCCGAAAGAAGGAAAAGATCGCATTGGCAATCGGCGAACAGCAGAAGCAGGCATTGGAGCAGCTCAAGGAACTGTCGAAGAAGGTGCGCGATAACGCCGAATATGTAGGCGACAAATTCGCCGAAGAGGCGCGCAGGATCCATTTCGGTGAGACCGAAAAGCGCGGGATCTATGGCGAGGCGAATCTGGAAGAGGTGAAGGAGTTGGCGGAAGACGGCGTGGAGATCATGCCTCTGCCGGTCTTCCCCGACGACCAGAACTGAGCAAGACGAGGGGCACAGGCCGCCCCTCACGCCTCAGATGCCTGCGGGCTTTTCCGCGAGCACCATGTAGTTGACATCCATGTCCTTCGAACGCTGCCAGCGGTCCGAGAGCGGGTTGTAGGTGACGCCGGTCCGCTCCCTGATCGTCAGGCCGGTGCGAGAGAGCGCGCTTTCCAGTTCCTCCGGCCGTACCAGCTTGTTGAACTGATGGGTGCCGCGGGGAAGCCAGCGCAGAACATATTCAGCACCGAAGATTGCCAGGCCCAGGGCCTTGAAGGTGCGGTTGATGGTGGCCACGAACATGATGCCGCCGGGCTTCAGCATCTCCGAGCATTTGTCGATGAACAGGTCGACATCGGCCACGTGCTCCACGACTTCCATATTGAGGATGACATCGAACTTCTCACCCTGTTCGGCCAGCGCCTCTGCCATGGTGGCGCGATAGTCGATGTCGAGGCCGCTTTCCGCAGCATGCAGGCGGGCTACCTCGATATTCGTTTCGGAAGCGTCGGCGCCGACCACCTCTGCACCCAGGCGCGCCATCGGCTCGCATAGCAGACCGCCACCACAGCCGATATCCAGGATGCGCAAGCCGGAAAGGGGCTTCGTGCCGCGCGGGTCACGGCCAAAATGGGCAGCGACCTGGTCGCGGATAAAGGACAGGCGGACAGGGTTGAACTTGTGCAGCGGCTTGAACTTGCCGTTCGGATTCCACCATTCCTGTGCCAGAGCCGAGAAACGCTCGACTTCGGCCTCGTCCACGGTCGATGGGGTTGCTTCGGCCATTGGTCCTGAAATCTCCTCTTGGCGTCATGCATCAAGTCGTTCTCGATGACGTGAAAGTCAAGCGTGGCGATCAACTGTGTGAGCCGTACCGCAGCGGCACTGAAGCTTGCTTGCAGATATTATGCCTTTTCGATAATGAAACCGCGGCCAGCGGTTGCATTGTCATGCTGGTCATGAGCCTCAAGGCTACGTGGGTTTCCTGGACAAGAAGGTACAGCATCTCTCATGGCGCGCATCGTGATGAAATTCGGCGGTACATCCGTCGCCGATATCGACCGCATCCGTAATGTGGCGCGTCATGTCAAACGTGAGGTGGATGCAGGCCACGAGGTGGCGGTCGTTGTATCGGCCATGGCCGGCAAGACAAACGAGCTTGTCGGCTGGGCGCGCGAAGTTGCACCGCTGCATGATGCGCGCGAGTATGACGCCATCGTCGCTTCGGGTGAGCAGGTCAGCGCCGGGCTCCTCGCGCTTGCGCTCCAGAGCATCGGCATCAATGCGCGGTCCTGGCAAGGTTGGCAGATCCCGATCAAGACGGACAGCGCACATGGTGCGGCGCGGATTTCGGATATTGACGGTTCAGACCTCATCCGCCGCTTCGGCGAAGGCCAGGTTGCCGTTGTCACCGGGTTCCAGGGACTGGCGCCCGACAACCGGATTGCCACGCTTGGCCGCGGCGGCTCCGATACGAGCGCCGTGGCAGTTGCGGCTGCGCTGAAGGCCGATCGCTGCGACATCTATACCGATGTGGACGGCGTCTACACGACCGATCCGCGCATCGAGCCGAAGGCGCGGCGGTTGTCCAAAATTTCATTCGAGGAAATGCTCGAAATGGCGTCACTTGGCGCCAAGGTGCTTCAGGTGCGTTCGGTGGAACTTGCCATGGTGCACAAGGTGCGCACTTTCGTACGCTCTTCATTCGAGGATCCGGATGCACCGGGCATGGGCGATTTCGACAATCCGCCCGGAACGCTCATTTGCGACGAGGAAGAAATCGTGGAACAGCAAGTTGTCACCGGCATCGCCTATGCCAAGGATGAAGCACAGATCTCCCTGCGGCGCGTCTATGACCGTCCGGGCGTCTCGGCCGGTATTTTCGGCCCTCTGGCCGATTCCAACATCAATGTCGACATGATCGTGCAGAACATCTCCGAAGACGGGTCGCGCACGGACATGACCTTCACCGTGCCTTCCGGCGACCTCGACAAGGCGCTCGTCGTGCTCGACAAGGCGCGCGAGACCATCGGTTTCGATGCGGTTCAGTCCGAAGCGGGGCTGGTGAAGGTTTCGGTCATCGGCATCGGAATGCGCAGCCATGCCGGCGTCGCGGCGACTGCTTTCAAGGCACTTGCTGAAAAAGGCATCAATATTCGGGCCATCACGACGTCCGAAATTAAGATATCCATACTAATCGACGGGGCTTACGCGGAATTAGCCGTTCGGACTTTGCATTCCGTCTACGGTCTAGATAAGCAATAATAGAAACAATTCGGATAGTGACACCGCATTCGGGCATGGCTGTTGCCGCGCCCGGATGGCTGTAAAGTTGAGGGCCGATGCGAGAAATGGCCGGCGGACCGCGCGTACTGCTCAAGCGGCTCCGCGAAATGATGGCAGAGGCACTCGAGCCGCAGGAACGGCTCGACCGGATCGTGCGCGAGATCGCGCAGAACATGGTTGCCGAAGTCTGCTCGCTCTACATCCTGCGCTCCGACTCGGTCCTCGAGCTATATGCAACGGAAGGTCTCAATCCTTCTGCTGTCCATCTGGCGCAGCTTCGCCTGGGACAGGGTCTTGTCGGCACAATCGCCGCCAGTGCGCGCGCGCTCAATCTGTCGGATGCGCAGAAGCATCCCGCCTTCGCCTACCTGCCGGAGACGGGTGAAGAGATCTATCATTCATTCCTTGGCGTGCCGGTTTTGCGGGCGGGACGCACGCTCGGCGTCCTGGTCGTCCAGAACCGCACCAAGCGACACTATCGCGAGGATGAGGAAGAGGCGCTGGAAACTGTCGCCATGGTCATCGCAGAGATGATTGCGACCGGTGACCTGGCGCGCCTGAACCGCGCCGGGATAGAGCTTGATCTGCGCCGGGCCGTGACGCTTTCGGGTCTCGCCTTCAATGACGGGGTTGGCCTTGGCCATGTGGTGCTTCACGAGCCGCGCATCGTGGTCACCAATCTCTTCAACGAAGACAGCGAGGAGGAGCTTGAGCGGCTGGAGGCTGCACTCAGCTCGCTTAGGCTTTCCATTGACGACATGTTGTCCCGCCGCGAGGTCGCATTCGAGGGCGAGCATCGCGCGGTCCTGGAAGCGTACCGCATGTTCGCGAATGATCGCGGATGGGTGCGTCGCCTTGAAGAAGCCGTGCGCAACGGTCTGACGGCGGAAGCAGCTGTCGAGAAGGTGCAGTCGGACATGCGTGCGCGCATGATGCATATGACCGACCCCTATCTGCGCGAGCGGATGAGCGATCTCGACGATCTGGCGAACAGGCTTCTTCGCCAGCTTCTGGGGCGCGGTCCGGACGCGCTCGCCGAGGCGCTGCCGAAGGATGCGATCCTCGTTGCGCGCAATATGGGTGCGGCAGAGCTCTTGGATTATCCGCGTCAGAAGCTGCGCGGGCTTGTGCTCGAGGACGGCGCACCGACCAGTCACATCGTCATCGTGGCACGCGCAATTGGCCTGCCGACGGTCGGTGAGGTGAAGGGTGCTGTCTCCATGGCCGAAAATGGCGATGCGGCCATTGTGGATGGCGAAGACGGCCAGGTGCATCTGCGGCCGCAATCGGACATCGAAGCAGCCTATGCAGAGAAGGTGCGTTTCCGGGCGCGGCGCCAGAAGATCTATCGTGAACTCCGCGACAAGCCATCCTGCACACGGGATGGCCAGGACGTGTCGCTTTACATGAATGCGGGGCTTGCCGTGGACTTGCCGCAGCTTGCGCAGTCGGGAGCGGAAGGCATCGGTCTCTTCCGCACCGAGCTTCAGTTCATGGTCGCCTCGACCTTTCCCCGTGCCGAAGCGCAGGAGCGGCTTTACCGCGAAGTGCTGGAAGCAGCCGACGGTAAGCCGGTCACGTTCCGCACGATCGATATCGGCGGCGACAAGGTTCTGCCCTACTTCAAGGGGCCGCAACAGGAGGAAAATCCGGCACTGGGCTGGCGAGCCATTCGATTGACGCTCGATCGCCCCGGTCTCCTGCGCACGCAGATCCGTGCCCTGTTGAAAGCCGCTGGCGGACGCGAGCTGCGTCTCATGCTGCCCATGGTGACGGAAGTCAGCGAGATACAGCAGGCGCGCGCCATCATCGATCGTGAGGTGCGGCATCTGTCGCGCTTCGCGCATCTGCTGCCCACCGAACTCAAGATCGGCGCCATGATCGAAGTGCCGTCGCTGCTCTGGCAGCTCGACGAGCTCATGGAGGCGGTGGACTTCGTTTCGGTCGGCTCGAATGATCTCTTCCAGTTCGTGACGGCGACAGATCGCGGCAATACGCGCATTGCCGACCGTTTTGATCCTTTGAGCGTGCCCTTCATGCGCATTCTGCGTCAGATCGTGCGTGCGGGGGATGCGGCGGACACGCCGGTGACGCTGTGTGGCGAGCTTGCGGGACGACCGGTTTCGGCTATGGCATTGCTGGGTATCGGCTTCCGCGCGATATCCATGGCACCGGCATCCATCGGCCCGGTCAAGGCCATGCTGACGGAATTGCCACTGGACAAGCTGCAAGCCGTCATGGATGAGGCACTTGCCAATCACTCGGCAAAGACCAATATCCGCCAGACGCTGCGGCAGTTTGCTGCCACGCACGAAATTCCTCTTTGAGTGACTGTTTGTAATGCCCGAACTGCCCCGCGACCGCATGGATCAGGTTCTCAAGCGTTTCGAGATGCTCGAATCGCAGATGGCGGCCGGGCCTGCGGCTGATGAGTATGTGAAGCTCGCTTCGGAATATTCCGAGTTGCAGGACGTCGCAGATGCCATTCGTGCGTTGCGGAAGGCGGAAGGCGAGCTTGAAGACCTGCAGTCCATGCTGGACGACAAATCCACCGATGCAGAGATGCGGGCACTGGCGCAAGCCGATCTTGAGGAGGTCGAGGAGCGTCTGGAGAAGCTGCAGGCCGACCTTCAGGTCTTGCTGCTCCCGAAAGATGCCGCGGATGACAAGAACGTCATTCTGGAAATTCGTGCAGGCACGGGTGGTGATGAAGCCGCCCTCTTCGCAGGCGATCTTTTCCGCATGTATGAGCGCTACGCCTCGGAGCAGGGCTGGAAGGTCGAGGTGGTTTCAGCAAGCGAAGGCGAGGCTGGCGGCTACAAGGAGATCATTGCGACCGTGGCGGGGCGCGGCGTGTTTTCGCGCATGAAGTTCGAATCCGGCGTCCATCGCGTGCAGCGCGTCCCGGCGACCGAAGCGCAGGGACGTATCCATACCTCGGCTGCAACGGTTGCGGTGCTGCCTGAAGCAGAGGATATCGATATCGATGTCCGACCAGAAGATATCCGCGTTGACACGATGCGCGCGTCAGGGGCAGGTGGACAGCACGTCAATACGACCGATTCCGCTGTGCGCATAACGCATATTCCGACTGGAATCGTGGTGGTGCAGGCTGAAAAGTCCCAGCACCAGAACAGGGCACGCGCGATGCAGATCCTGCGTGCACGTCTCTTCGACGCCGAGCGCAGCAAGGCTGCGGACGAGCGCTCGGAAGCGCGCCGTCTGCAGGTGGGAACGGGCGACAGGTCCGAGCGTATCCGCACCTACAATTTTCCGCAGGGGCGGATTACGGATCACCGTATCAATCTGACGCTCTACAAGCTTGATCGCGTCATGGAAGGCGATCTGGACGAGGTGATTGATGGACTTATTTCCGATCACCAGTCAAAGCTGCTTGCCGAAATCGATGGGTGAGGGCGAACTGCCCGATCGGCTTGGTTCACTTCTCGTGGCCGCGCGCAAGAATCTCGAAGCGGCTGACGTGGATGATCCTGCGCTTGAGGCGCGGATTCTGGTTGAGCATTTCACGGGCACGTCGCGGCTGGATGTGCTGACAAGCCCCGACCGACAAATTGGTGAAGCTCAGCGCAATCTGCTCAAGGCTGCGCTGAGTGAGCGCGTCGAGGGCAAGCCGGTTTATCGCATCATAGGCCGACGGGAGTTCTATGGACTTCCCTTCGATCTTTCCCCGGACACGCTCGAGCCAAGACCCGACACGGAGGCGTTGGTCGAGCTTGCGCTGCCGATAGTTCGGCGCGCAGCAGCGGAGCAGGGGAAGTGTCGTATCCTCGATCTTGGCACCGGCACCGGCGCTATCGCCTTGGCGCTTATCAACGCTGTACCGCAGGCCGAAGCGGTTGCGACCGACATTTCATCGGGGGCACTTGAAACTGCGCAGAGGAATGCCGACATGCACGGTAACGGCAACCGTTTCTTCACATGCCACTCCAACTGGTTCGAGCATGTGGAAGGTCGGTTCGACCTCATCGTCTCCAATCCGCCATATATTCCAACTACGGATGTAGAGCGACTGGATGTGGAAGTGCGTGAGCACGATCCGCTGCGCGCCCTGGATGGTGGCGCTGACGGACTCGATCCCTACAGGATCATCGCTGAACAGGCTGCAGATCATCTGGGCGACAATGGCCGTGTAGCCGTGGAAATCGGCTATACCCAGAAGTCGGATGTTGAGAACATCTTTACCAATAGCGGCTATGTCTTGGAGCAGATGGCGCGGGATCTGGGAAAGCGCGACAGAGCCATGCTTTTTCGTCCACTGCAATGTCTGGGACGGCCATGAAAAAAGACTTGGCAAGTCATTGTTATGCCGCTAGGTTCCGCCTGCCGGATGAGACGAAGCAGGCAGTGCCGTATTCGATTCGGTTCCCGCGGAAATGCTGCCAGGATGCGTCTTCGACGCTGTGCTTCGTGCGGGGCTTGTCAGGCAAGTGACATGAAAGCGGAATGGAATGGCCCTCGCGCTGCCAGGCAGCCGCGCCTTCCGCCACCAGGGGAAGCTTAGGACAGACCGCGCTGTAGCGCTCTTTCCGCTGATCATCACACAATTATTCACAAGACGATTTCATAGTTGTCTCAAACAAAGAGAATGGAATGAGGCCACAACAGCAGAACAGGCGCATGCGCGGACGCGGCGGCGGTAACAACAACCGCAAGGGACCAAATCCGCTGACACGCAGCTATGAGAGCAATGGCCCGGATGTGAAAATTCGCGGCACGGCTCAGCAGGTTGCCGACAAATACGCCACGCTCGCGCGGGATGCGCAGAGTTCCGGCGATCGTGTCATGGCCGAGAATTATCTGCAGCATGCCGAGCATTACAACCGCATCATCGCGGCGGCTCAGGCACAGCTTCAGCCTCAGCAAAACCAGCGCGATCAACGTGAAGACGGCGACGACGACGGTCAGGATGCGCGTTCAAGCGATGACGCCGAACCGCAGCAGGAAAAGCGTCAGCGCCGCGAGCAAACCGTTGATCACGGTTCCGCACCACAACCGGTCATCGACGGCACTCCTGCCGAGGTGGCCTTGAAGAACCAGCAGTCCAACGGTTCTGCCAATGGCGACGATGCCGGCGAAGGCGAGAGCAAGGCCGCAAAGCCTGCACGTCGTACCCGCCGCAAGCCGGCTGAAGATGGTGATGCGGGTGAAAATGCGCAGGCTTCCGGTGAGGAAGCCAGTGCGGAAGCCTCGGAAGAGAAGCCAAAGCGTGCACGCCGGGCGCGCACGAAGAAGGCCGACAGCGCCTCCGATGGCGAAGATGGCACAGCAGAGCGTGCCGAGACAGCAGAGCCTGTCGCGGCGGTTGAAGGCTGAAGCCTGCGCCCTGTATCGGTGTTTGAAAGCGGCGGGTTCTTCCCGCCGTTTTTCGTTTCATGTCAGGGTTTTGGGGAAAGGTGGACCTTGTCGCCTGCTCCTCGCCCACCCATATCTCGGTTATCATTGGGCCTGCCTTCGGGAGGCCCGTCACATTGGTCCTGTCGATGCTGCTCAGCGGGTCGACAAGGAAATGGAGACATGGAATGAATATCGAGAAATATACGGAGCGCGTGCGGGGCTTCATTCAATCCGCGCAAACCTATGCCCTTTCACAGGGCCACCAGCAATTCACTCCCGAACATATGCTCAAGGTGCTCATCGATGACGATGAGGGCCTGGCTGCTTCGCTCGTCGAGCGGGCGGGCGGACGCGTGCGCGATGTGAAGCTTGGTGTGGAAGCTGCACTGAAGGCGATGCCGAAGGTGGAAGGCGGCAACAGCCAGCTTTATCTCGCGCAGCCACTCGCGAAGGTTTTTGCGACCGCAGAGGAAGCGGCCAAGAAGGCCGGCGACAGTTTTGTCACGGTTGAGCGTTTGCTCACTGCCATGGCTATCGAGAAGTCGGCCAAGACCGCCGACATCTTGGCGAAGGCCGGTGTCACGCCCAAGGCGCTGAATGAAGCCATCAACGATCTGCGGAAGGGACGAACGGCTGATTCGGCCAGTGCCGAGCAGGGTTATGATGCATTGAAGAAATACGCACGCGATCTCACAGCCGATGCCCGGTCGGGCAAGCTTGATCCGGTGATCGGTCGCGATGATGAAATCCGTCGCACGATCCAGGTTCTCTCACGCCGCACCAAGAACAACCCGGTGTTGATCGGTGAGCCGGGCGTGGGCAAGACCGCTATCGCGGAAGGCCTAGCGCTGCGCATCGTCAATGGGGACGTGCCGGAATCGCTGAAGGACAAGCAGCTCATGGCGCTTGATCTTGGTGCGATGATTGCCGGTGCGAAATATCGCGGTGAATTCGAGGAACGCCTGAAGGCCGTACTTTCGGAAGTCACCGCGGCCAACGGCGACATCATTCTCTTCATTGACGAGATGCACACGCTGGTCGGTGCCGGCAAGGCCGATGGCGCGATGGACGCCTCCAACCTGCTCAAGCCTGCCCTGGCACGCGGTGAACTGCACTGCGTGGGTGCAACGACGCTTGATGAATATCGTAAGCATGTCGAAAAGGATGCCGCACTTGCCCGCCGCTTCCAGCCGGTTTTCGTTGAAGAGCCGACGGTCGAGGACACGGTTTCCATCCTGCGCGGTTTGAAAGAAAAATACGAGCAGCACCACAAGGTACGGGTCGCCGACTCGGCACTGGTGGCGGCTGCAACGCTCTCCAACCGCTATATCACCGACCGCTTCCTGCCCGACAAGGCCATTGACCTTGTGGACGAGGCCGCGTCCCGTCTGCGCATGCAGGTGGATTCCAAGCCGGAAGAGCTCGATGAGATCGACCGCCGCGTCATGCAGTTGAAGATCGAGCGCGAAGCACTGCGGGTCGAGACCGACCAGGCTTCCAAGGATCGGCTGGAAAAGCTCGAACAGGAGCTTGCCGGTCTGGAAGAGGAATCCGCGCGGCTGACAAGCGCCTGGGCGGCGGAAAAGGACAAGCTTGGTCTTGCTGCCGAACTGAAGCGTCAGCTTGATGAAGCGCGTAACGAACTGGCCATTGCTCAGCGCAAGGGGGAGTTTCAGCGTGCCGGCGAGCTTGCCTATGGTCGGATTCCCGAGCTTGAGCGCAAGCTGACCGAAGCCGAGGCGCAGGACGGGAAGGGCACGATGGTCGAGGAAACGGTTTCTCCCGACCATGTCGCGCATATCGTTTCGCGCTGGACCGGTATTCCGGTCGACAAGATGCTTGAAGGCGAGCGCGAGAAGCTCCTGCGCATGGAAGACGAACTGGCACGCCGGGTTGTGGGGCAGGGCGAGGCCGTGCAGGCGGTGTCCAAGGCGGTTCGCCGTGCGCGCGCCGGTCTACAGGATCCCAACCGCCCGATCGGCTCCTTCATGTTCCTTGGCCCCACGGGTGTGGGCAAGACCGAATTGACCAAGGCGCTTGCAAACTTCCTCTTCGACGACGAACAGGCATTGGCGCGCATCGACATGTCGGAATTCATGGAGAAGCACTCCGTGGCGCGGCTCATCGGTGCACCTCCCGGATATGTGGGCTATGAGGAAGGTGGCGTTCTGACAGAAACGGTGCGGCGCAGGCCTTACCAGGTGATCCTGTTCGACGAGATCGAGAAGGCGCATCCGGATGTCTTCAACGTCCTGCTCCAGGTGCTTGATGACGGGCGCCTGACCGATGGGCAGGGGCGTACGGTGGATTTCCGGAACACGCTCATCATCATGACATCCAATCTGGGCGCCGAACATCTCGTCAATCTTGGCGAGCATGAGGACGTCGACAAGGTCCGCGATGAAGTGATGGGCGTGGTGCGTGCATCCTTCCGTCCGGAATTTCTCAACCGCGTGGACGAGGTCATTCTCTTCCATCGTCTGCGTCGTCGCGACATGGGCGAAATCGTACGTATCCAGCTCAAGCGTCTCGAGGCGCTGCTTGCCGATCGCAAGATCAGTCTGGAGCTCGATGACGAAGCCATCGAGTGGCTGGCCGGCAAGGGCTATGACCCCGCCTATGGCGCACGACCGCTCAAGCGTGTGATGCAGAAGGAACTGCAGGATCCGTTGGCGGAGAAGATCCTGCTGGGCGAGATTTTCGATAACTCCACCGTGAAGGTCACGGCCGGATCTGACCGCTTGAATTTCCGCTCCGCCCAGGTGGGGTCAGCGGAAGAAAGTGCAGCTGCATAAAAGGAAAAACGGAAAGGGCGCGGCAATCACCGCGCCCTTCCTTTCGGAGCGGGGACATGGAGAAGCAGGCGTTCAACCGGTTCTGCAGCGGGTTTGCCGCGGCGACCCATGTGGTGCAGTGGGGCGGTGCTGAAGTCTGGAAGGTCGGCGGCAAGGTCTTCGCCATTGGCAGTAGCCAGGATGGTTCGCTCCTTGCCGTGACTTTCAAATGTTCTCCGGCTGCCTACGATATTCTTCAGGAGCAGCCGGGTCTCCGACCCGCACCCTATCTGGCTTCGCGAGGCATGAAGTGGATCCAGCGTACGGGCCGTGAAAGCATGGATGACGCCGCTCTGGAGGATTATATCCGCGAAAGCTATCGTCTGGTGGTCGCGAAGCTTCCGCTCAAGACACGTAGAGAACTGGGTATAAAAGGGTGACTGCCCTGAATCCAACCATGAGCCGAGCCATTTTCATGCCCGGTTCATCTCTTATTAACTAGCCTCGCGGCTCATCGCTTCCTGCCTTGCGGCAGGACAGGTCCGGCATTTCAACGGAGATGGCATATCTTGAAAGCGGCTTTATTCCCGGTTCTCTCTGGTCTTCTTATCGCACCTGAGGCGTTTGCAGGTCCCCTTCCCAATTCGGGGCTCGAAGGGCGGTCGTCGGGCAATGGGTCCTATCTGCTTGCACAAAGCTATGATTTCGATGTCTTCATCGACCAGTACGGACGAGAAGTGGTGCTGGATCCGCAAACGGGTCGGGTCGTCGAGATCCGTCCGCCGGCAGTTCCAAGACCGCGTGCGGAAGAGCGCCGCTTGCAGCGCGAGTGGGAGTTGGGCCGCCGCGATCTCTATGATGACCGCGATCTGGAAATCATCGAACGGCTGCGGCGCGAAAGGCTGCGTGAAGAGCGCCGGATGCGCGAAGAACCCCTTTATGGCGATGACGATTTCTATCGCCGCCAGCGCGGCACCGGCGAAGAAGAACGCGGGATCGGTGAGGCGGCACCCGTTGAACGCCGTCCGCTGGAGGAGCCGACACAGGATGATCGCGAACTGGCGTCCGTGCCGGAGGCCAGCGATATCGACGAGGCAATCGAGCAATCGACGATCGACGAGCCGACCAAGCCGGGCGAGATGCCGCGTATTGCCGGTGTCAGCGAGGAGGTGATCGGCTACCAGGTGCTGCTCGACCGCGCGGGAGCGTCGCCTGGTGTGATCGACGGGCGCATGGGCGACAATGTCAACAAGGCCATTGACGCCTACAAGGAGATAACCGGGCAGACCTTGCGGACCTATGACAAGGAGTGGGTCGCCGCGGAACTCGAAGCCACAGGTGGTCCTGCCCTGATCGAATACACGATAACGCCGGAAGATGCGGCAGGTCCCTATGTTGCCTCGGTGCCCGATGACTACGGAGAAAAGGCGAAGCTGGAAAAACTTGCCTTCACCAGCGTGCCGGAAGCGCTTGCGGAACGATTCCACATGGATGAGAAGCTCCTGCGGGCGCTCAATCCAAAGGCCAATTTCAACCGACCGGGAACGGTCATTCGCGTGGTCAACACGGGCGAACCCGTCACGCGTGACGTGGCACGTATCGTGGCGGACAAAGGTCGGCGTCAGGTGCGCGCCTATGACAGCACCGGCAAGCTGGTCTCGGCCTATCCAGCGACGATCGGCTCGGATGCCACGCCCTCACCTTCCGGCACGCACGAGGTGACGAGGGTCGCATTCGATCCGAACTACACCTACAACCCGAAGATCAATTTCAAGCAGGGTGACAATGACAAGGTGCTTACGATCCCGCCGGGTCCCAACGGACCGGTCGGAACCATCTGGATCGCACTTTCCAAGCCCACCTATGGCATCCACGGCACACCCGAGCCATCAAAGATCGGCAAGACATCCTCTCACGGCTGTGTACGGCTGACGAACTGGGATGCCCACGAATTGGCGAAGCGGGTCAAGCCGGGCGTGACGGTGGAATTCTCCGAGTAAGCGCCGAGGACGCGCAATGGCCGACATCAGGTCATCGGATCTCGGGAGCAAGAAAAAGGCGGGCTTGCGAAGCCCGCCTTTTTTCATGTCTTCAATCGAAGCAGCCTAATTGGCTTTCGCAGCCATCGTGGGAGGGGCGGCGAGTGAATCCTTGAGCAGCTCGTCGATGCGTTCGCGTTCGCGCAGGAACGCCTCAAGCGCTTCGCCCTTCAGCGTCTTGCTGTCGGGCAGGCGCACACGGGTCGGGTCCACCTTGCGGTCGTTCACGATCATCTCGTAGTGCAGATGATTGCCGGTCGACTGTCCGGTTGAGCCGACATAGCCAATGACCTGTCCCTGCCTCACTGTCGCGCCAACCTTCACGCCCTTCGCAATGGCGCTCTGGTGGTTGTAGGAGGTGCGATATCCGTTTGCATGGCGGACAATGGTCTGGCGGCCATAGCCACCGGCCCAGCCCGCTTTTTCCACTACACCGTCGCCTGGCGCGATGATCGGCGTGCCACGCGGTGCGGCCCAGTCGACGCCGGTATGCATGCGTGCATAGCCCAGGATCGGGTGGCGCCGCATGCCGAAGCCTGAGGTGAACCGACCGTTCGGAACAGGATTACGCAGCAGGAATGGCCGCGCGCTACGGCCTTCGGGATCGAAATAGTCGACCGAACCGTCTTCCGACTGGAAGCGGTAATAGGTGCGCGATTTCCCTCCAAGGGTTGCCGCGACATATAGCAATTCGGACGTGTCTGTCGCGTTGCCATCTTCATCGGGCTGCGAGAAGAAGACTTCCAGTCGGTCCGAAGGGGATAGGCGCGCCTGGAAGTCGACATCGGCAGCCAGCAGCTTGATCAGGCGCTGGGTCATCGGCTTGGTCAGACCATAGGAGAATGCCGCCTTGTAGATCCCGTCATAAGTGCGCGGAAGGTCGGAGCGCGGCAGATTCGGCGGCGGACGGTTCTCAAGTGCAGCCAGAAGCTCCTCGCCCAGTTCCGGTTCTTCTGCGGGAACGAATTGCTGGCGATCGTCGATCGCGATGGTCGCGACATGCTGCTTGCCGTCATAGACACTTGCGCGAACGACGCGGCTGGTTTCGCCGCGCGCTTCCACACCAAGACGGATCATGGTGCCGGCTCTCAAGGCATCAGCGTTCAGAAGACGCGCAATGGCTTCCGCCATGGCTGTGCCGTCCTCGCCCTCATACCCGGAATTGGCAAGTGCATCGACGATCGGCTGGCTGGATGAGAAGAAGATCACGTCTTCGGCAAAGCCGATGGATGGTCCCTCGGGTGCACTGCGCGCGGCGACCGATACATTCTCCTGCACGATCTTCACGCCGTAATTGGCGAGGGTTCGCGTGGCGAGCGTATCGCCAAAGCGCTGCGGGTCCACATAGTGAAGTGCGGCAACCTGTATGTCGCCATCGGTCAGGATTGCGCCGGTATTGCGCACCACCTGTTCGACCTCATCGACCGAAAGATCGCTGTTCTCGTCGAAGGCATCTGTATCGAGAGGGAAGGGAGAGGTGCGCAGGCTGACCTCGCTTTCCACTTTCGCGCCATAGATGAGGCCGGTCTGTGCGGTGACCGTTGCGCCCTCTTCGGAAAACACGGTCAGCGGGTCAAAGGCAGGATAGTCACGATTGGTGGAGTAGCTTGCCGCCAGAGGCATGCGCACATGCACGAAGGGGAGGGTGCGAATGACTTCCCGATCACCATCCTTGAGCATGGTCGAAACTTCCATCACGCGCCGGTCCGTCGGCTTTGCCAGCGCCAGCGAGGGGATCAGTCTCGTCGTCTTTGCCGCTTCGCCGGATCTGCGCAAGACATCATCGAGCGCTGCGATCTCCGGCGGTGTGGCCAATTGCTCGCGACCATCAAGTGCTGCAGAAAGCGCGACGCCCATCAGCACCGTCGATGTCACTCCGGTCAGGAAGGTGCCCAGCAGCCAACGCGCGGAAATCTCCCGCCGATCAGGTGGACCGCCCCTGCCATCTGATACCAGCGGCGGCTCACTTCCCATATTGGTGTGTCTGATGTCCCGGTCTGCCAAGGTGATCGTTCACTCTTCTCTATAGGCCGGTGCCGGCAGTTCAATGATCATGCAGCAAGTCATGCCCAGCTGGAGGCATCAAGTCAAACCGGTGCGCCATTGCAACTGGGGAACAACCGGTTCGATCCCAGTCCCCGCCAACAGGCAGCGCACGACACGGCGGCGGATCAGCAAGACGGAGAGGGGCAAACCACTTTCCAGAGTCAGGCTGAGCCAGCTGCCGTGAATGTTGCGCCTTGCTAATTGCTGATTTCGGCTCCATTATGTCTTTCCCCAAGGAGAGAAACCGGCGCTTTTGCGTAGTATCTCGGGTCAGGCGATTTCCGCGTCGCAAAAACTTCAAAAAAGTGGATTTTAGTCGTTGACAGTTTTGGGGGTCGCGGCCTATATACGCCTCACCAACGAGGCGGGCGGCGCCAGCAGCGAGTGCTGGGGTTCGCCACTGAGTTGGTTTCAAATTCAGAGCGGCGT